>NZ_JBMKHJ010000002.1:0-307227 GCF_049237265.1 Enterobacter cloacae complex sp. IR5384
GGGCATAAGCGACTCCATAAACGGGTTCTTATGCCTTAGTTGTAAGTGTCTACCATGTCCCCGAACAAGTGTTCACTATGTCCCCGGACCGTACATGGGGAGAGGGCTGGGGTGAGGGGACATCAGGCCTCAATATCCGCCATATCGCCTTTCTCCTGCAGCCAGTTGCGTCGGTCTTCCGAGCGTTTTTTGGCCAGCAGCATATCCATCATGGCGTTGGTTTGCTGTTCATCTTCATCGCTGATGGTCAGTTGAACCAGACGACGGGTGTTAGGATCCAGCGTGGTTTCGCGCAGCTGCATTGGGTTCATCTCGCCCAGCCCTTTAAAGCGCTGAACGTTTGGTTTGCCCTTCTTGCGCTTGAGCTGCTCCAGCACGCCCGCTTTCTCTTCTTCCGTCAGCGCGTAGTACACCTCTTTGCCGAGATCGATACGGTAGAGCGGCGGCAGCGCGACGTAGACGTGACCGTTTTTCACCAGCGTGCGGAAGTGCTTCACGAAGAGTGCGCACAACAGCGTGGCGATGTGCAGACCATCGGAGTCCGCATCCGCGAGGATACAGATCTTGCCGTAGCGCAGCTGGCTAAGATCTTCGCTGTCCGGATCGATACCGATCGCAACAGAGATATCATGCACTTCCTGCGAGGCCAGCACTTCATCGGACGAGACTTCCCAGGTATTCAGGATCTTACCTTTAAGCGGCATGATCGCCTGGTATTCACGGTCGCGCGCCTGCTTGGCCGATCCCCCTGCCGAGTCCCCTTCCACCAGGAACAGCTCGGTACGGTTAAGATCCTGCGCGGTACAGTCCGCCAGCTTGCCCGGCAACGCAGGACCGCTGGTGAGCTTTTTACGCACCACTTTCTTCGCCGCACGCAGACGACGCTGCGCGCTGGAGATCGCCATTTCCGCCAGCATCTCTGCGGCCTGAACGTTCTGGTTCAGCCACAGGGTGAAGGCATCTTTGACCACGCCGGAAACAAAGGCCGCGCACTGACGCGAGGAGAGACGCTCTTTGGTTTGCCCGGCAAACTGCGGATCCTGCATCTTCACGGAAAGCACGTAGGCGCAGCGATCCCAGATATCTTCCGCCGACAGCTTCACGCCGCGCGGCAGAATGTTGCGGTATTCGCAGAATTCACGCATCGCATCCAGCAGACCCTGACGCAGCCCGTTAACGTGCGTACCGCCGAGCATAGTTGGGATCAGGTTGACGTAACTTTCGGTCAGCAGCTCACCGCCTTCCGGCAGCCACAGCAGCGCCCAGTCCACTGCTTCGGTGTCACCGGTGAAATTACCGACGAACGGTTTTTCCGGCAGCGTCGGCAGGCCGTTTACCGCTTCGCACAGGTAGTCGTTCAGACCGTCGGCATAGCACCAGCTCTGCTCGGTATTGTTGACGTTATCTTTAAACGTGATTTCCACGCCAGGGCACAGCACCGCTTTAGCTTTCAGCAGGTGCGTCAGGCGAGAAACGGAGAAACGTGGGCTGTCGAAGAAGCTTTCGTCAGGCCAGAAGTGGACGCTGGTGCCGGTGTTGCGTTTACCGCACGTGCCGACAACCTGCAGATCCTGCACTTTCTCGCCGTTTTCAAACGCGATGTTATACACCTGGCCGTCGCGGCGAACGTTTACTTCCACGCGCTTAGACAGGGCGTTAACCACGGAGATCCCCACGCCGTGCAAACCACCGGAGAACTGGTAGTTCTTGTTGGAGAACTTACCGCCCGCATGCAGTCGGCAGAGGATCAGCTCAACGGCCGGTACGCCCTCTTCCGGGTGGATATCCACCGGCATGCCGCGACCGTCGTCGATAACTTCCAGCGACTGATCGGCATGCAGGATAACGTCGACGCGTTTGGCATGGCCTGCCAGCGCTTCGTCGACACTGTTATCAATAACTTCCTGGCCCAGATGGTTTGGGCGCGTCGTATCGGTGTACATCCCCGGGCGGCGGCGAACCGGCTCAAGCCCGGTGAGTACCTCAATGGCATCAGCGTTATAGGTTTGCGTCATGATTTAAACTAGCAATTCGCATTGATTGTCAGAGGCTGTGCAGTCCAAGAAAATCGACAATCTGGGTGAAATGATCTTCAAAGCCCGTGAAAGCATGGTTTCCGCCCTCTTCTATAGTCTGGCGGCAGGAGGCGTAATACGCCACTGCCTGGCGGTAATCCAGCACTTCATCACCCGTTTGTTGCAGCAGCCAGATCAGGTCCGGTGCTTCAAGCGGGTCGACCTGCATAACTTTGAGATCGTAAATATGGCGTGACTCTAGCACATATTGTTGGCCGGTGTAGGGGTTCTCGTTTTCGCCAAGAAAGTCCCGCAGCAGCTCAAACGGTCGAACCGCCGGGTTAACCACAACGGCGGGCAGCATAAAGCATTGCGAGAGCCATGTGGCGTAATACCCTCCCAGCGAGGAACCCACCACGCCGAAAGATTCGCCGCCGTGTTCCAGAACAATGGATTCCAGCATCTCCGCCGCCTCTGCCGGATAAGGCGGCAGCTGCGGGATAATCATCTCAACGTGCGGATGATGCTCGCTCAGCCACTGGCGTAACTGTGTCGCTTTGGCAGATCGCGGCGAGCTGTTGAACCCATGCAGGTAGAGGAGCGTAGACATCAATAGCCTTCTGAAGCAGTATCGGGGCGGAATTGCGCGCCTGCCAGACGGCAGACTTCCGTGGTCAGTGAACCATCCGCATGCAGTTCCAGCCAACGCCAGCCCGGCGCGATGGTATCCAGGGTAAAGTTCGCGCAGTGCGGCTTAAACTGAACGCAGGTCGACGGCGTCGCCAGCAGACGACGGCCATTCCAGTCGAGATCCTGTTCCTGATGAATGTGTCCGCACAGCAGATTCTTCACGCGCGGGAATTTCGCCAGCACGCTATCCAGGGCGGCAGAATTGCGCAGACTGTGTTGATCGAGCCAGCTACAGCCCGCCGGAAGCGGATGATGATGAAGCAAAAGCAGCGTATGTCGCGCCGGTTCGGCGGCCAGCTTGGTCTCCAGCCAGTCGAGCTGAAACTCGCTTAACTCACCGTGCGGGACGCCAAACACCTGGCTGTCGAGCAGCAGGATCTGCCACTGCTCACCGGCAAACACACACTTCGCCGGAGAGATCCCCGCCTCCTGAAGAGAGCTGTACATCGCAGGCTGAAAGTCGTGGTTACCCGGAAGCCAGACGCACGGCACGCTAAAGCTCGCTATGCCTTCAGCAAAATGCTGGTAGGCCGCGGAGGATTGATCCTGCGCCAGATCGCCCGTTGCAACGATCAGATCGCAGGCACGATTTTCAGCGTGAATAGCGCTAAGTACAGCCTGATAACTCTCCCAGGTGTTCACCCCCAGCAGCGTTTCATGCTTTTCGGCAAAAAGGTGAGTATCGGTGATTTGTAATATCCTGACTGGTGCCCCACCAGCAACAGTCAGGTTCAACAGGCTTTCCAAATGGTGTCCTTAGGTAGGTTTATGACGCTAACAAACCGGAATCGCCATTGCTCCATGTGCTAAACAATATCTTAGCCAGTCGGCTAAAAACTGGTTAATTTGATGCTTTTCGTCGCGTTGATGCAACTTTTTATTCGGGTAATCATACCGCGCTTTAAAACGAAAGATCTGCTGACTTGAACACACTTCAGCGACCATCGCGTCGTGGTAGAGCCGCACCGTCATTGACGGCAGGCTCCAGTAGCTAATGCTGGGTGCCGTTTGTTCGATTTCCACCAGCGTAGTGTAGCGCGTTGATTCTGTTATCGTTAATCGATACTGCGCGTTGCTCACCTGATAGCTTACCGTTTCGCCGGGTGCGTCGTTTCTCGGCAGCAGGCGGCGCAATTGTGCGAAATTGGTTTCGCACAGGCGCATCATTTCTGGGAAGTCAGGTGTATAACGCTTCATTTTTTCCACTCGTTTTGTAATGTCTGATAATGCAGTTGCAGCCATTGCAGGGCGATGACAGACGCTGCGTTGTCGATTTTCCCCTCTTCTACCCACTGGTAAGCCTGCTCCCGACTCACCACATGAACCCGAATATCTTCGTTTTCATCTGCCAGACCGTGGATCCCATCCGCGGTCGTGGCGTCCACTTCGCCCACCATGATGGACAAGCGCTCGCTGGTGCCTCCCGGACTGGCCAGATAGCTGAGCACCGGTTTTGTGCGGCCAACGATCAGCCCCGCCTCTTCCAGCGCCTCGCGGCGGGCAACGTCTTCAACCGACTCGCCCTCTTCGATCATGCCGGCGACCATCTCCAGCAACCACGGGCTTTCACTGACGTCATACGCCGCGATGCGAATCTGCTCAACCAGTACGACTTCATCACGCACTGGGTCAAAGGGTAGCAAGACTGCTGCATGCCCGCGCTCAAAAATTTCGCGCCTGATTTCGCCGCTCATCTCACCGTTAAACAGGCGATGCCTGAAACGGTAAAGTTCCATTGAAAAAAAACCGCTATAAAGCGTTTCTCGTGCAATAATTTCTACATCGTTTTTGGCGAATGTCACGGGCAACTTATCTGGTTTTTGCATGAGTCGAGTCCTGGTAGCAATGGTGATGAAATTATGAATTTCAAGGCTGTTTGGCTGCCGTTTGTAAGGCTATATGGTAGATTGGTGCAAATTAACGCCACATGGCACATTACGCCAACCTTTTGGTGTGGATGATTCTGTTAGAATCGGCAATTATTTTTAATTAGATCAGCGCTAATACTGCTTCACAACAAGGAATGCAAATGAAGAAATTGCTCCCCATCCTTATCGGCCTGAGCCTGACGGGCTTCAGTGCAATGAGCCAGGCGGAAAACCTGTTACAGGTCTACCAGCAGGCACGTCTGGGCAACCCTGATTTACGTAAATCAGCGGCCGATCGTGATGCTGCGTTTGAAAAGATTAACGAAGCGCGTAGCCCACTGCTGCCGCAGTTAGGTTTAGGTGCAGATTATACCTACAGCAACGGTTTCCGCGACGCTAACGGCGTTAACTCCAATGCTACCAGCGCCTCACTGCAATTAACACAGACGCTGTTTGATATGTCCAAATGGCGCGCACTGACCCTGCAGGAAAAGAGCGCGGGTATCCAGGATGTGACCTATCAGACTGACCAGCAAACGCTGATCCTGAACACGGCGACTGCGTACTTCAACGTGCTGAGCGCGATTGACTCGCTCTCCTATACTGAAGCGCAGAAACAGGCAATTTACCGTCAGTTAGATCAAACCACCCAGCGTTTCAACGTGGGCCTGGTCGCCATCACTGACGTGCAGAACGCCCGTTCACAGTACGACAGCGTACTGGCCAACGAAGTGACCGCGCGTAACAACCTCGACAACGCGCTGGAATCTCTGCGTCAGGTCACCGGTAATTACTATCCAGAACTGGCCTCCCTGAACGTAGATAACTTCAAGACCGATAAGCCGCAGGCGGTGAATGCCCTGCTGAAAGAAGCGGAAAACCGCAACCTGACCTTACTGCAGGCGCGTCTGAGCCAGGACCTGGCCCGCGAGCAGATTCGACAGGCGCAGGATGGCCACCTGCCAACCCTGAGCCTGAGCGCCTCCACCGGCGTGTCTGATACCAGCTACAGCGGTTCTAAAACCAACACCGCCCAGTATGACGACAGCAACCAGGGCCAGAACAAAGTCGGCCTGAGCTTCTCACTGCCGCTGTATCAGGGCGGTTTGGTGAATTCTCAGGTGAAACAGGCGCAGTACAACTTTGTTGGCGCAAGCGAGCAGCTGGAAAGCGCCCACCGCAACGTGGTGCAGACCGTGCGTTCGTCGTTCAACAACGTGAACGCTTCTATCAGCAGCATCAACGCGTATAAACAAGCCGTTGTGTCTGCCCAAAGCTCCCTGGATGCAATGGAAGCCGGTTACTCCGTCGGTACCCGTACGATTGTTGACGTGCTGGACGCGACCACCACGCTGTATAACGCGAAACAGCAACTCTCCAGCGCACGTTACCAGTACCTGATTAACCAGCTGAACATCAAGCAGGCGCTGGGTACGCTGAACGAGCAGGACCTGCTGGCGCTGAACAATGCGCTGGGTAAACCGGTCTCAACCTCGCCGGACAGCGTGGCACCGGAGAACCCGGAGCAGGTTGCTGCGGTTGATAACTTCAACGCTAACAGCAGCGCGCCTGCTGCACAGCCAGCGGCTGCGCGTACCAACACCGGCAGCAATCCGTTCCGTCACTAAGAGTGTCATCAGGCCCACTGCGGCCTGATGCTCTCACCCCAGCCCTCTCCCCGTGGGAGAGGGAGCATCTGAATCACATCCGAACGTAAGCCAACGTAAAGATCCCCCTGATTCCGACCCTCTTCGCTTCATTTTCAACCACTCATCCTCTATCCTGAGCGTTATAACCACTGGGTCCTGGAAGACAAATATGAAACGGACAAAATCCATAAATCACGCTTCGTTCCGCAAAAGCTGGAACGCGCGTCACCTTACCCCTGTTGCGCTGGCGGTCACCGCTGTCTTTATGCTGGCAGGCTGTGAGAAAAGCGATGAAACGGTCTCTCTGTATCAAAATGCGGAAGACTGTTCAGCCGCAACCGGTAACGCGGCAGAATGTAAGACCGCCTATAACAACGCCCTGAAAGAAGCGGAACGTACCGCACCGAAATATGCCACACGCGAAGACTGCGTGGCAGAGTTCGGTGAAGGCCAGTGTCAACAGACACCGGCTCAGGCGGGAACGGCGCCAGAAAATCAGGCGCAGGCTCAGTCCAGCGGTAGCTTCTGGATGCCACTGATGGCCGGCTATATGATGGGCCGCCTGATGGGCGGCGGGGCGGGTTACCAGCAGCAGCCGCTGTTTAGCTCGAAAAACCCGGCCAGCCCGGCCTACGGCCAATACACCGATGCCAGCGGCAAAGGCTATGGCGCAGCAACGCCTGGCCGCACCGTGACCGTACCGAAAACGGCGATGGCTCCGAAACCGGCTACCACCAGCACCATCACCCGCGGCGGGTTCGGTGAATCTGTGGCGAAACAGACCAGCATGCAGCGCAGCGCGACGGGTACGTCAACTCGCTCAATGGGCGGCTGATCATGGAACGAGTCAGTATCACCGAGCGCCCGGACTGGCGCGAAAAAGCGACCGAATACGGTTTTAACTTCCACACCATGTATGGCGAGCCGTACTGGTGTGAAGACGCTTACTACAAACTGACGCTCGCCCAGGTGGAAAAACTGGAGGCGGTGACGGCAGAGCTCCATCAGATGTGCCTGAAGGTTGTCGAGAAAGTGATCGACAGCGACGAGCTGATGGCTAAATTCCGCATTCCGAAGCACACCTGGGGCTTTGTGCGCCAGTCGTGGAAAACCAGCCAGCCCTCGCTCTATTCTCGCCTTGATCTGGCGTGGGATGGCGTGGGTGAACCTAAGCTTCTTGAAAATAACGCCGATACACCAACCTCTCTGTATGAAGCGGCCTTCTTCCAGTGGATCTGGCTGGAAGACCAGATGAACGCCGGAAACCTGCCGGAAGAGAGCGACCAGTTCAATAGCCTGCAGGAAAAGTTGATTGAGCGTTTCGCCGAGCTGCGTGAACAGCACGGTTTCAACCTGCTGCATCTCGCCTGCTGCCGTGACACGGAAGAAGATCGTGGAACGGTTCAGTATCTGCAGGATTGTGCTGCCGAAGCGGAAGTCGCCACCGAGTTTCTCTATATAGAAGATATCGGTCTGGGCGAGAAAGGTCAGTTTACTGACCTGCAGGATCAAGTGATCAGCAACCTGTTCAAGCTCTACCCGTGGGAATATATGTTGCGTGAGATGTTCTCCACCAAGCTGGAAGACGCTGGCGTGCGCTGGCTGGAACCGGCGTGGAAGAGCATCATCTCCAACAAAGCCCTGCTGCCGTTGCTGTGGGAAATGTTCCCGAACCACCCGAACCTGCTGCCAGCATACTTTGCGGAAGATGATTATCCGCAGATGGAAAAATATGTCGTGAAGCCAATTTTCTCCCGCGAGGGGGCAAACGTCTCCATTATCGAAAACGGTAAAACGCTGGAAGCGGTTGAAGGGCCTTACGGCGAAGAAGGGATGATCGTCCAGGCGTTTTATCAGCTGCCAAAATTTGGCGACAGCTATACGCTGATTGGCAGCTGGCTCATCAACGATCAGCCTGCCGGGATTGGCATCCGCGAAGATCGCGCGCTGATCACGCAGGATCTGTCACGGTTCTATCCGCATATTTTTGTTGAGTAGAGTGCGGCCTGATGCCCTCTCCCACGGGAGAGGGTGTAAACACTAAAAACGGCAACCGCAGGTTGCCGCTTTGCTTTTATTACCCCACCTGCACCGACAGCATACTCAAACTCCCCATCTCAATACCGTCGACCGGGATTGTCACCGGTTCCTGACCATCCCACGCGCCAAGAACGTACAGCAGCGGCAGGAAGTGTTCCGGCGTTGGGTTAGAGAGCGAACCGCCTTCGTGATCCAGATAGTTCACCAGCGGATGCTGCTCAACCGGGCCTTGCCAGGTCAGATTGTCTTTAACGTAATCGTTAAAGGACGTTGCCCATGGGTAAGGTGTATTTTCACCGTGCCAGCGCGCCGTGCGCAGGTTGTGTACCACGTTACCGCTTGCCACCAGCATAATGCCTTCATCACGAAGCGTAGCCAGCTTGCGGCCCATCTCCATGTGCCAGGCTGCCGGTTTAGTGCTGTCGATACTCAACTGCACCATCGGGATGTCGGCGTCCGGGTACATTTTTATCAGCACGCCCCATGAGCCGTGGTCAAAGCCCCAGGCCTCTTTATCCAGCGCGACCGGGACAGGGGCCAGCAAATCCACCAGCTTCTGTGCCAGCTCGGGCGAGCCGGGGGCTGGATAGTGCGTGTCGTACAACGCCTGCGGGAAACCGCCAAAATCATGGATTGTTTTTGGCGCCTCCATGGCGGTTACGCCAGTGCCACGGGTGAACCAGTGTGCAGATACCACCACAATCGCCTTCGGACGCGGCAACGTCTCGCCCAGATGACGCCACGTGCGGGTGTAGACGTTGTCTTCCAGAACGTTCATTGGGCTACCGTGGCCTAAAAACAGTGCTGGCATACGTGAAGAAGTCATGGTGATATCCTTACAGAAGGTGTCAATTTGATGGTGCTACATTACGCTTAACACGACAAAGATGAACGCAGATAAGCGTGAAGATCATCATCAGGAAATTTGAATGTAAGTAATATGTAAAACAGAGGTTCCCCTCTCGCTTTGGCCAACGTGAATTATTAGTATTAATGAGAATCATTATCAAAAGGAGCATTGCATGTCCGTCCCCTTGATCCTGACCATCCTGGCGGGTGCCGCCACCTTTATCGGTGCGATCCTCGGCGTGCTTGGTCAAAAGCCGTCTAACCGCGTGCTGGCCTTTTCACTGGGATTTGCTGCCGGCATTATGCTGCTCATCTCTCTGATGGAGATGCTGCCTGCCGCACTGGGCACAGAAGGCATGTCTCCGGTACTGGGTTACGGCATGTTTGTTTTTGGTCTGCTGGGCTATTTTGCCCTTGATCGCATGCTGCCCCATGCACATCCGCAGGATTTGATGCAAAAAAGCGTCGCGCCGGTGCCGCAAAAGATTAAACGTACTGCCATCCTCCTGACGCTCGGCATCAGCCTGCACAACTTCCCGGAGGGTGTCGCGACCTATGTCACCGCCAGCAGCAACCTGGAGATGGGTCTGGGTATCGCCCTGGCGGTGGCCTTACACAATATTCCTGAAGGGCTGGCCGTTGCCGGGCCGGTTTATGCCGCCACGGGGTCAAAACGCACCGCCGTGTTCTGGGCCGGGATATCGGGAATGGCAGAAATTCTCGGGGGCGTACTGGCGTGGCTGATACTGGGAAGCCTGGTTTCACCGGTGGTGATGGCCGCCATTATGGCCGCAGTTGCGGGGATTATGGTGGCGCTGTCGGTTGATGAACTGATGCCGTTGGCGAAAGAGATCGATCCTAACAATAATCCGAGTTATGGGGTGTTGTGCGGAATGTCTGTAATGGGATTAAGCTTGGTGTTGTTACAAACGGCAGGTATTGGCTGAACGGTTGCGCTTCCTTATTTGAGGGAGCGCAATTTCTTTTAATGTCAGTGAATGCCAACTATCAGTATTAATGATATAAAGTCCGGCACCATACTTTCTAATCGCCATAGAATTCACTTAAGAAATATTATTTATAACTATTCCCCGTAAAATAATTACCGCTTCGTGTATTTAAAAAAACTCAAAAGATTGATGTCAATCACTATTTAAACCGAGCATTCTGGCTGTTGAGCAACAGCATTTTTCCCATTTATAATTTCAAATGATTTATTAATAGCCTCTAAATTCCCCATTTAGAAATACTCACGAGATGAACCATATTGCGACTGGTATATTTCGACCGCTTTAATGAAATAAAAGTGTTGCAATATTAATTCATTAAAATTATTGCGCCATCCACTCTTAGATAAAGGATTATATCTTCATGTTTAACAAGACTATTCTGGCAGTTGCGACAACTGCATTGCTTTCTGGTCTGTCATTTACTGCTATGGCAGCAGATAACCAGGGCTCGGGGAAGATCACGTTCACCGGTGAAGTTATCAGTGCGCCTTGCTCTATCACCCCGGGAGATGAAAATCAGACGATTGAATTAGGAGAAGTCGCGGATAGCGTGCTGAACAGCGGTAAAAACTCGCTGCCGGTTGACGTGAATATCCACCTGCAGGATTGCATCCTCTCTTCTACCACCGGACAAACCACCACCACGATCGACAAAGTGAAGGTCACCTTTGCCTCCGCCAGTACCGATTCGACCGACACCAGCCTGATGAAAAACACGCTTGACGGCAACATCGGCGGTGCAACAGGTGTGGGCGTTCGCTTGCTGGATAGCGGCAGCAATAAAGTCACGCTGGGTACGCCGATTGAAGTGTCATTCCCTACCACAAATGCCTATCAGGAACTGAACTTCAAAGCCCGCATGGAACCGGTAGCTGGCAGCCAGGCTACCCCGGGTAACGTTCAGGCCCAGGCGAACTATATCCTTGAATATAAGTAATTTGATTGCCGTCTGAAAACGTAGCCGATGAAGGACTCATCGGCTTTTATGCCTTCTTTTTAAAAGCGAAACGGATTTATGCTAAAACACTCAGCGCATCAACTCTCCCGCCTCTCTGCTTTTATAAAGTATTCGCTGAGTGTCACACTTTACTCAGCTTTATTCGTGTTGCCTGTCTCCGCGGTTGAATTCAACACAGATATGATTGACGTTGAAGACCGAAGTAATATTGATATTTCCCAGTTTGAGAAAAAAGGCCACATCGCGCCGGGTAGCTATCTCGTCCGCATTCAGGTCAATAAAAACACGTTGCCTCAATCCGCAACAATGGAGTGGATCGCAACGGAAAACGAAAGCGGTTCGCAAATTTGTGTGAATGCCGGGCAGTTATCCGCTTTCGGACTGAGCACCGATTTTATTTCGCGGCTCCATTATTCTCAGGGCGGACGTTGCCATGATCTTTCGGCTGTTCCTGAGCTGGGCTTTTCCCTTAATAAAGGGACGATGGTGCTTTCCGTCACCGTTCCCCAGGCATGGATGAAATATCAGGCGAAGAACTGGACGCCGCCGGAATATTGGGATGAAGGCATTGCGGGTGTTTTACTTGATTATAATCTCTATGCCAGCCAGTACGATCCGCACGGGGGCGACGACAGCCAGAATTTCAGCGCCTACGGCACGCTCGGGTTTAACCTCGGCGCGTGGCGTCTGCGTTCAGATTATCAATATAACCAAAACTTTCGTCACGGTGAGTCTACAGGCAGCGACAGCAGTCTGGCACGAACCTATCTCTACCGCCCTCTCCCTTCGCTGTCATCAAAAGTGACGCTGGGGCAATATGATTTAAGCTCAGATATTTTTGATACCTTCCACTTTACCGGTGCCTCACTGGAAAGTGATGAAAGTATGCTGCCGCCTGATTTACAAGGTTATGCACCACAAATTAACGGCATCGCGCAGACCAATGCCAAAGTGACCGTCTCCCAGTCTGGCCGCGTTCTTTATCAAACAACCGTCGCGCCGGGCCCGTTCACCATTTCAGACCTGGGTGAAACCTACCAGGGACAGCTGGATGTGGTGGTCGAAGAGGAAGATGGGCGCAAAACCACCTTCCAGGTGGGTTCATCCTCAATCCCCTTCCTGACCCGAAAAGGCCAGGTGCGCTATAAAACATCCATCGGTAAGCCCACCGCTACGGGCCATAACGACATCAATAACCCGCTTTTCTGGACAGGTGAACTCTCGTGGGGCTGGCTGAGTAATGTGTCACTGTATGGCGGCACCCTGCTGACGGCGGATGATTATCAGGCCATGACCACCGGTATCGGCTTCAACCTGGATTCGTTCGGCTCGATCTCTTTTGATGTGACGGGCGCCGAGGCCACGCTCCATCAGGGAAAAAATGAGACACAGCGTGGGTACAGCTATCGCGCCAACTACGCAAAACGTTTTGAGGCGACCGGCAGCCAAATCACCTTCGCAGGTTATCGATTCTCGGATAAAGAATATGTCTCAATGAGTGAATATCTCGCCTCCCGGGACGGAGATACCTCAACGACAAACGAAAAAGAGAGTTACGTTATCTCCTTCAACCAGTACCTTGATTCGCTGGCATTAAATACCTATCTCAACGTCACCCGTAACACCTACTGGGACAACAGCAGCAACACAAACTACTCCTTTTCGCTGAGCCGCAATTTTGATATCGGCAACTTAAGAGGTTTATCCGCATCGCTGGCGCTAAGCCGCGTGAGCTGGGATGACAGCGACGAAAACCAGGTCTATTTCGCCTTCACCCTCCCGCTGGAGCAAAATCGTAGCATTATGTACAGCTACCAGCGTTCAGGCGGCGACAGCGCGTCTCATATGGCTTCTTACTATGACGCCTCCGATCGCAACAATACGTGGAATCTCTCGGCCTCTACGACGGAAGACGATTTGCGCGAAGGCGAACCGTCATTGCGCGGCGGATACCAGCACTATTCTCCTTATGGACGCCTGAATCTTTCAGGAAGCGTTCAGCCCAATCAATACCGTTCGATCAGCGCGGGCTGGAACGGCTCGATCACCGCCACGCGGTATGGCGTAGCCCTGCATGATTACAGCCCGGCCAATAACGCCCGCATGATGATCGATGCCGATGGCGTTGACGGAATTGAGGTCAACAGTTCGCGCACGCGCACTAACGCATTCGGTATTGCTGTCGTCCCCTCACTCAGCAACTACACCACCTCCACGGTGCGCGTTAACAGCAACACGCTGCCTGATGGCGTGGATATAGCAACCTCCGTTATTCGCACCACGCTGACGGAAGGTGCCATTGGTTACAGCAAGCTGAACGCCACCACGGGCTACCAGATTGTCGGCATTATTCGACAAGAAAACGGTCAGTTCCCTCCTTTGGGCGTCAGTATCGTCGACAGCGCTACGGGTAAAGAGGTCGGTCTGGTTGCCGAAGAAGGGTTCGTTTATCTCAGCGGGATTCAGGAAAACAGTACGTTACGTCTCACCTGGTCTGACAAAGCGTGTGAAATCACGCCGCCGAACCAAAGTAACCTTAACGGTGACGCTATATTTTTACCTTGTAAAACAGTGCATTAATTCAGGATGAATAAAATGAACATCACGATGATTTCAAAAGGACTTATCTGTTTCCTTGGCACGTGCAGCTTTGCCTGGGCCACCGTATCGCCCGACAGAACACGCATCATTTTCAACGCCTCCGCAAAAAGCGTGTCGGTCAGACTGATAAACCAGAGTAAAACCGATCCTTATCTGGCTCAGTCGTGGATTGAGGATAAAGAGGGTAAAAAAACGCGCGAGTTTATCTCTCCTGTTCCGCCACTGTTGCGTATCGAGCCGGAGGAACAGGCGCAGGTTCGCCTGATGGCGCAGCAAAACCTCAGCCGGCTTCCAGCCGATCGAGAGTCGCTGTTTTATTACAACATGCGGGAGATCCCACCCAAAGCCGAGCAGAAGAACGTGATGCAAATTGCCATGCAAAGCCGCCTTAAGCTGTTCTGGCGGCCAAAAGCCATTGAGCTGAAGGAGGGCCAGTTTGTTCCGCTGGATAAGGTGGTTATATCCCGCGCCTCGGGTACGCTGCAGTTTAAAAACAGCAGCCCCTATTACATCACCGTGGGCTATATCGGCCTGAACGGTAAAACCTTATTGCCGGGCGCAGAGAGCGTAATGATTGAGCCGTTTGGTCAGGCCAGCCAGTCACTGGCTAAGTTGCCCGCTGAATTTCAAGTCGGCTATATCAGCGATTATGGCGGTCTGGAAATGTTTAAGGTGAGTTGTAACGCGGTGCAGCCTGCCTGCCAGAGCAAACCGGTGAATAAGGGATAATGATGAAAAAAATATATCTCGCGGTGATTGCCCTTTTATGTTTGTTCTCATCCTCCGCATGGGCGATGGACTGTTACAAAGATTCATTAGGCGGCCAAAGTCTGGTCACAACAACGCTCCCGACGTTCACGGTCCCAGCCAACGCCCCAGCCGGACAAAAAATTTGGGAAAGCGGCGATTTGCTGGTGACGGTATATTGCGATCACGCCACCCGCGACAGTACAAAACCTGTCTCGCAGGATCCCTGGAGTGAACACGTTTATGCCTATATCCTGGACAGTTTTCATAACACCGATAGCCTGATGACCAACAATCCCTATCTGGCGTTTGGCGTAACCTATAACGGTATTGACTATGACATCCCCGATATCAAAATTGATACGGGAGCCTGCCTTGATAAGCAGGATGATAAGTGGGGTGACTACAAGGAAGCAGCCTGCAATGGCGTCACAATTCAGAAAAACATCACGTTTAGCGTGCGCTTTCGTCTCTACGTGAAGCTAAAAGCGATACCAAAAGAGCAGTTTGACTATACCTTTCCCTCCGTCACCGTACTGACGTTTGACGGTTCAGGCGGAATCAACACGCTTTCGAATGCAAAAAACCTGCATTACGACATTACCGGACTTTCAAATATTCACTTCCTGGACTGCGGTGTGGATATCCGGATCTACCCTGAAAATCAGATTGTGAATTTTGGCCAGTTTACGGAGAGCGCAGTCAACGCCAACGCCGTCACCTCACCGTTTAGCATTTCGACAATCCGGGATGCCACTGCTGGCTGTTCAGAACAATTTGACGTAACGACCAGCTTTTACACCACCGATACGCTCTACGATAATACGCATCTGGACATGGGAAATGGTTTACTCATGCGTCTCATTGATAAAACCAATGGCGATGTGACGTACAACCAGTATCTTCCTTTTGCAACCTATCACCCTGATGATACGGAGACGACGCTGACGCATGACTATACGGCGGAGCTAACCCGTAAACCTGGTGAAGCCGTTATTCCTGGACCATTCAGTAAAGACATTATTGTCAAAATCAATTATCAATAATTGATCAAAAAGCAGACCAGCATCTCCTGTTGGTCTGCTTATTTAGCCCCTCGCCCTCTTTTTTCTATGTAAGCCATTCACTTCAATAATTAATAAACGCATACTTAAAGAGTCTTTAATTATTTTTTAATCACTCATTGTTACAATTAGTTTTAGAATACAACCGCCTCAAACATCAATATCTCTTAAATATTATTCATAACAAGGATATTTCATGCGAAATATTTCAAAAACACTTTTGGCGGTTGCTTTAGGCTCTTTTATCTCTGGCAATGCACTGGCAAGCGATCAGGGCTCCGGTAAAATCACCTTTAAGGGCGTTATTATTGACGCACCATGCAATATTGCACCAGACAGTATTGATAAAGAGATTGAACTTGGCCAGTTCACCACGGCGGTGATGAACGTGAATAAAAAATCCACGGCGGTACCGGTTGATATCAACCTGGAAAACTGCCAGCTTGACGCAGCGGATGAAACCGCAACGCCCGTCACCAAAGTGGACGTAACCTTCAGCAGCACCGCTACCGACGCAACCGATACCAGCCTGATGAGCAACACCTATGCGGGCGGCGCGCAGAACGTGGGCGTTCGTTTGCTGGATAATGCAGAGACCCCTATCACGCTTGGTACAGCTCAAACTGTCGATCTTTCTGCGGGTTCAGCGACCCAGACGCTGCACTTCAAAGCGCAGATGGAAGTGGTCGATGGTAAAACAGCAACGGCTGGCCAGGTCGAATCTACCGCGAATTACGTCCTGTTGTATAAATAAGTCCATACCGTTAATTATATTTCGGCTGGCAATATATTTGCCAGCCATTGCCGTAATTTTATTTGAGAGCTGAATGATGAAATACAGTGCATTCTCGATCATCATTGCTGGCTTTCTTACGCCTCTTCCACTGGCCGCCGTTGAATTTAATATTAACGCTATTGATAAAGATCAGCGCGGCAATGTTGATTTATCCCAGTTCAAAGATAAGAACCACGTTGCGCCGGGTCATTATTTCGTTACCGTTGCAATTAATAATACGCCACTCGCTAGCGGCTGGCAGTTAGCCTGGTATAAAAAAGACGATACAACGGAAGTCTGCATTCCGTCCGATCTGGCGGACACTTTTGGTCTGGACGATAAATACCGCAGCATGCTGACGGTTAACGCGGGCTGTGTCGACTTTTCCCCGCTGCCGCAGGTTCGTTTCGAGTTTATTCAGGCAACGCAAACGCTGGAAGTCACCCTACCTCAGGCCTGGCTACAGTACCGTTCCACCAACTGGATGCCGCCCGCGACCTGGGACAACGGTGTCTCAGGCGTGCTGCTGGATTACAATTTGTTTGCCAGCCGCTATCAGCCAGATGAGGGGGCAAGCAGCGATAACGTCAATACCTACGGGACCGCTGGCGCCAACCTGGGTGCCTGGCGACTGCGGGGAGATTATCAGTACGCCCTTAACCGTACGGAAGGGAGGTCGCAGAGCGACGGCCGCCTTTCTCGCGCCTACCTTTTTCGCCCTCTGCCTGCATTCGGCTCAAAGTTCACGCTGGGTGAGTCAGATTTTCAGTCGGATATTTTCGACGGATTTTCCTACACCGGAGCCTCACTTATCAGCGACGAGCGCATGCTCCCCTGGTCTCTGCGCGGCTACGCGCCACAAATTTCTGGTATTGCTCAGACGAATGCCACCGTGACCGTCAGCCAGGCGGACAGGATTATCTATCAAACCAAAGTCCCCCCGGGCCCTTTCGTCATACAGGATATCAACCAGTCCGTACAGGGAACGTTGGACGTCACCGTCGCCGAAGAAGACGGTCATACCAGCACCTTTCAGGTTTCTGCTGCCTCTGTGCCTTTCCTGACGCGACAAGGCCAGGTTCGCTATAAGCTGGCGGGCGGTAAACCCCGTCAGGACAGCTCGCATCAGGTCGAAAACGAGGCCTTTTTAAGCAGCGAATTCTCCTGGGGCGTACTCTCCCGGACCTCCCTGTACGGTGGGATCCTGAACAGCGGTAATGATTACCGCGCGCTGGCGGCAGGTATCGGGCAGAACATGGATATGCTGGGCGCGTTGTCATTTGATGTCACCCAGGCCAGCAGCCAGCACGAGGGGGAAGCAAAGCAGACGGGATACAGTTACCGCATCAACTACAGCAAGCGTTTCGACACCACCGGGAGTCAGCTCACGCTTGCCAGCTACCGCTACTCCGACAGCCGCTTTCTCAGCTATGCCCGCTTTCTTGAAAAAGACCGGGATCACGCGGAAACGGAAAAACAGACGCTAAGCATCACTGCCAGCCAGTACATCCCCGCCCTGTCGCTAAACCTTTACCTTGGTCTGCTGCGCCAGACCTGGTGGGACAGAGCCCCCTCCACCACTGGCACACTCACGGCAGGATACAACTTCGACCTTGGTCGCTGGAAAAACCTTGGCGTGACGGCCTCATGGAGCAAAACACATTATCAGGATCAAGGCGATGACACGCAGGTTTACTTCTCTTTAAGCATTCCCCTCGATCCGGATCATCGCCTCAATTACGATCTGAGAAACAGCGACACGACGCGTCAAACGCTCTCCTGGTATGACTCTTCAGACAGTAACAATACCTGGGGGATATCCGCTGGTACCGAGAGCGAAAAAACTGATGCCGGGGCGCAAGTCAGCGCCAATTATCAGCACTATGCCGGGACGGGAGATCTGAACCTGTCCGGAAGCTACAAGGCCCATGACTACCGTTCCGTCAGCGCGAGCTGGAACGGCTCGTTTACCGCAACCGCCCACGGGGCGTCGCTTCATCGCCGGAGCTACGGCAACGAACCGCGCGTGATGGTCAGCACGGAAGGGATCGACAATATACCGCTGAATATGTCCCGCGATACCACCAACATGTTTGGTATTGGCGTCCTGCCCGCCTTTTCGAGCTATATGCCCGCCAGCGTACAGGTCAATCTGAATAACCTGCCAGAGGGTGTCGATGTCGATAACCACGTCATTCGCTCCACCTGGACCGAGGGTGCAATCGGTTATCGGCTGATTGCGTCCCGTCAGGGTCAGGATGTTGCCGGGATCGTGCGTACCGCCAGCGGCACGCCGCCTCTCGGCGCCCAGGTGCGTGAGCAGGATTCAGGCAAAGAGGTGGGCATTATCGCCCAGGACGGACACATCTGGCTGGGGGCGGTAAAAGCTGAACAGCACTTTATCGTCACCTGGGGAGACGATCAGCAGTGTCATTTCTCCCTGCCAGCTTCTCTCGACAACACTACGCAGCTGATGCTGCCCTGCCAGTAACTTATCACTATGAAATCATACGTTTATTTAGCAGCACTCCTGTTTTGTGGCTCCGGTGTCTCGCAGGCGGCAATTAACCTGGACAGGACGCGCATCGTCTTTGCCGAAAGCGATAAAGCCAGCAGCCTGACCATTGAAAACCAGAGCAAATCGCTTCCCTACCTTGCCCTCGCCTGGGTGGAGGATCGGGACGGGCGCAAAGAGGACACCCATTTTATGGTCCTGCCGCCTATTCAGCGCATTGAACCCGGCGCCTCGTCACAGGTGCGGATCGTGAAACAGGCCGCGACGCAACAGCTGCCTGAGGATCGGGAAACGCTGTTTTATTTCAATCTGCGTGAAGTGCCGCCCAAAAGCGGGAGCCTGAAAGAGGAGCGCAGCGTCATGCAGGTGGCTATGCAGAGCCGCATAAAGTTGTTCTGGCGGCCGGACAGCATTCATAAAAAATCAGGTGAAGAGACGGAAATGCAGCTGTCGGTGACGCTGTCGGGCAAAACCATGCGCCTGAAAAACCCAACGCCCTATTTCATTACTCTGGCGTGGCTGAGCAATAACGGAAAAACCATGATGCCAGGCTTCGACAGTCTGATGATTAGCCCGTTTGCGACCAGTACGCTGACGCTGAGTGAAACAAAAGGAACGGGCTACAGCATAGGTTATATTGATGATTATGGTGCGCTACGCAAGGTCAATTTAACCTGTACCGGGTCAGCACCATGCACGCTAACGCCGCGCAAGGCAGGGCAAAATGCGACATCTCGCTAAGCTTTTCCTTTTAATGCTGGTGATATGTCCCCTTAAGCAGGCGCTGGCGCTGAACTGCTACCTTGGCACACAAAATGGCCCGGTGGAGCAAACCAAAACGGTGTCAGAATTCTCAATTCCCAGCACAGCCAGGGTTGGGCAAAAGATTTGGGAATCCAGCGATATCAAAATCCCCGTGTATTGCGACAGAAATACCGCGTCAAATCATGAGAACGAAGACGTCTTCGCCTGGGTGAACCCTTATCCGTCGGTGTCGGATCCTTACTACGAACTCGGTGTAACCTACGAGGGTGCAGATTACGATGCCATCGGGCAAACCTACGGCGTGGATACCCGTCAGTGTCTGGACAACAACAGCCTGAGCAAATACACGGCCGAACAGTTAAAAGCGATGGGCTGGGAGAAATACATCTGTTCGGGGAATGCGTGGGATGTACATACCTCACGAACCTTTGCGGCACGCTTCAGGCTGTACGTTAAGCTCAAAGCGATACCGCCTCAGGGTTACGTCAGCACGCTTGGTGATTACATCGTCGTGCAGTTTGACGGCAAAGGCGGCGTAAATGCGCTTCCTGATGCCAAAAACCTCAAATATCACATTAACGGGCTGGAAAACATCAGGGTACTGGACTGCGGAGCGACGTTCAGTATTTACCCTGAAAATCAGGAGATCGACTTTGGCACCTTCAGCGCACGTGACATCGTCAATCAGGGCACGCGTACGCGAACGTTCTCGGTTAAAACCAGTAAAGTACAGGATGCGCAGTGTTCAGACGGATTTAAGATTGACTCGTCGTTCTATACCGATAGCGAGCTGACGGCCAGTGATACGGCGTTGCTGATTGGAAATGGCCTGAAGCTGCGCATTCTTAACGGCACACAGCCCTACACCTTCAATCAGTATGATGAGTACGCTGATTTTACCGGTTCGGTGCTGCATTTCGAGACCACGTACACCGCTGAGCTTTCACGTGCAGAGGGAAAGGGTATCGATTCTGGTCCTTTTGAAACGGTCGTGCTGTTTAAAATTAACTACCACTAGAGACAAAAAAGCCGGGTTTCCCCGGCTTTTTCATTCATGCACCGTTCAGCTGGCTTTACGCTCGTGCGCCTGACGGTACTCGATCAGATCTTCAATTGTCACCACCGGCATGTTGTGCAGGCGTGCAAAGGTGATGCACTCTGGTGCACGCGCCATGGTGCCGTCATCGTTGGTCAGTTCACACAGTACGCCTGCAGGTTTGAAGCCTGCCAGCGTCACCAGATCGATGGTCGCTTCAGTGTGGCCACCACGGGTCAGCACACCGCCCGCCTGCGCACGCAGCGGGAAGACGTGGCCAGGACGGTGCAGGTCGGATGGCTTGGCGTCATCGGCAATTGCTGCACGGACGGTAGTCAGACGGTCAGCCGCGGAGACACCGGTAGTCACGCCATGCGCGGCTTCGATGGTCACGGTAAAGCCGGTACCAAAGGCGCTGGTGTTGTTTTCGACCATCATCGGCAGCTCGAGCTGCTTACGGCGGTCTTCGGTAATACACAGGCATACGATGCCGCTGCCGTGACGGATGGTCAGTGCCATCTGCTCAACGGTCATGTTTTCGGCGGCGAAAATCATGTCGCCTTCGTTTTCACGGTTTTCATCGTCAAGCACCATCACGCCGCGGCCTTCGCGCAGGGCATCCAGTGCATGTTCAACACGTTGAGTTGAAGTGCCAAAAGAGGAAAGTAGCGTCTGATTCATGGTAAAAAAACCTCATTAACATTATGGTTACCAGAATCAGGGCAGTCTTAGGAGCGCCGTATAAGCGGCAAAAAGATAACGTGAGCGGGCCCATGCCCGACTGGATCGTTACTCTCTCCCATCCGGACTTTAACCGTCGGCCCCGGAATTACACCGGATCTGCTGACCTTTGAGAGTTCACCCAAAGCGCTCGCGGGCTTTCAGCATGACGCTGATTTACCGCCGGTGGGGAATTTCGCCCCGCCCTGAGAATAAGCGAGATAACTATAACGCTATTGATTAACCTGGGCAATGCATAAGCTTCAAACAAATCTGCTTTATCCTGGAGCATGACGCGCTACAATGTTCATCAACACCGTCTTATCAAGGGAAGCCACTATGATTGACCCGAAGAAAATTGAGCAAATTGCGCGTCAGGTTCATGAGTCCATGCCAAAAGGTATTCGTGAATTTGGTGATGACGTTGAGAAGAAAATCCGCCAGACGCTGCAGGCGCAGTTGGTTCGCCTTGATTTAGTGAGCCGCGAAGAGTTTGACGTGCAGACACAGGTTCTGCTGCGCACCCGTGAAAAGCTGGCGCTGCTGGAACAGCGTCTTACCGAGCTGGAAAACCGCAATACCCCGGAAGAAGTGAAGCCGGCACCAGCGATACCGCCGATGGATGACCAGGCCTAAGTGCGGCCTGATGCCCTCACCCCAGCCCTCTCCCACGGGGAGAGGGTGAAATAACGGGCCAACTGGCCCGTTTTTTACTGACTGTCTTTCTGGATCTTTTTGATGATGTTGGTGGTTGAACACCCGTCCTCAAAGTTGAGCACCATCACTTCACCGCCGTTGGCCCAGACCTCTTCGCTGCCCGCAATTTGCTCCGGTTTGTAATCGCCGCCTTTTACCAGCAGGTCAGGCAGAATGCCTGCAATCAGACGCTGAGGCGTATCTTCTTCAAACGGCACAACCCAGTCCACCGCTTCCAGCGCGCCGAGCACAATCATACGCTGCTCCAGCGGATTCACCGGACGCGTTTCGCCCTTCAGACGTTTGGTCGAGGCATCGCTGTTCACCGCCACAATCAGACGATCGCCCAGCTTGCGCGCATTCGCCAGATAAGAGACATGGCCCGCGTGCAGAATGTCGAATACGCCGTTGGTCATCACCACTTTCTCACCGCGTTTACGCGCGGCAGCAACGGCCACTTTCAGCTCTTCTTCCGTCATGACGCCAAAACCGGTATCGGCGCGGCCGCGCACGGCGTTTTCCAGTTCGATTGGCGAAACGGTAGAGGTCCCGAGTTTACCGACAACCACGCCCGCCGCGGCGTTCGCAAAGTAGCACGCTTCTTCGAGGGAATTACCCGCTGCCAGCGTTGCCGCCAGTACGCCAATCACCGTATCACCGGCACCGGTTACGTCGTACACTTCCTGCGCCTGGGTTGGCATATGCAGCGGCGCCTTGCCCGGCTGCAGCAGCGTCATTCCCTGCTCGGAGCGGGTCACCAGCAGTGCAGACAGCTCGAAGTCAGCGATGATCTTCATGCCGCGCTCGACGATCTCCGCCTCCGACTTGCACTTGCCCGCCACCGCTTCAAACTCAGAGAGATTAGGCGTCAGCAGCGTTGCGCCGCGATAGCGCTCAAAGTCAGTACCTTTCGGATCGATCAGTACCGGCACATTGGCTTTACGCGCCAGCTGGATCATCTGTTGTACGCTTGCCAGTGCCCCTTTGGCGTAATCAGACAGTACCAGCGCGCCGATATTGCCCAGCGCCTGATTAATGCGCTCGTGCAGCGGCTCAGGATCCACACCCTCAAACCCTTCTTCAAAGTCGAGGCGGATCAGCTGCTGGTTACGCGACAACACGCGCAGCTTGGTAATGGTCGGGTGCGTCGGAACAGAAACGAAATCGCACTTCACGTTCACGTCCGCCAGCGACTTGCTCAGCGCGCGCGCCGCATCGTCGATACCGGTGAGGCCCACCAGACGCGAATGCGCGCCCAGAGAAGCAATGTTCATCGCCACGTTTGCCGCGCCGCCAGGACGCTCTTCAATGGTATCGACCTTAACGACCGGTACCGGTGCTTCCGGGGAGATACGGCTGGTCGGCCCATACCAGTAGCGATCCAGCATCACATCGCCGACAACCATAACTCCAGCACGTTCAAACTCTGGCAGTGTTACTTTCATTCCTGACTCCAGAAAGATTCACAATTTGCGCGCGATGATATCACACTTGTTTTGTTACGCACGGTTCCACCAGCCACTTCTGCCAGCTCGCTTTCACCTGGTCGCGTTCACGGGTAAAGCAGTCGAGCGCCACATGGCCCGGCTGTTCCTGCAAGGCGAGGTGGTGCAACTCATCGCGCAGCGTGGTGTAGGCGCGGGTTAAGGCCTGCGCCTCCTGCTCATCCATTATGTCGTTTTGCGCAAGCAGCTCCAGAATGCGCACATTATCCGACCAGCGGGTCAGCTTCGGCTTGTCATGCGCGTGCAGGAGCACCAGATACTGGGTGATAAACTCAATGTCGGTAATGCCACCCTCATCGGCTTTAATATCAAACCGATCGCGGTGTTTATTGCCCAGATGCGCACGCATCTTTTCACGCATTTCGCGCACTTCGGTCTGCAACTTACTGCCTTCACGCGGGGTGGTCATCACCGCTTTACGAATGGCATCAAACTGCGTTTTTAACTGCGGATCGCCATACACCACGCGGGCGCGCACCAGCGCCTGATGCTCCCACGTCCAGGCTTCGTTTTTCTGATAATCGGCGAAGGATTCCGTTGAGGTCACCAGCATACCAGCCGCGCCGGACGGGCGCAGACGGGCATCCACTTCGTACAGAATCCCCGATGACGTGCGGGTGCTGAACAGGTGCATAATGCGCTGGGCCAGACGCAGATAGAACTGGCGCCCGTCAATTTCACGCTCGCCGTCGGTCATCACGTCTGCCGGGCAGTCGTGCAGGAAGATTAAATCCAGATCGGAGCTGTATCCCAGCTCCCACCCGCCGAGCTTGCCGTAGCCCACCACGGCAAAACCGCGGCCTTCTCGTTCAGCAAGATGTTTTGGCTGGCCGTAACGCGCCACCATCTGGATCCACGCCTGATGCACCACCGCATCGATGATCGCTTCCGCCAGCCAGGTTAAGTGATCGCTCACTTTCATCACCGGCAGCGTTTCGGCAATATCTGCCGCCGCGACGCGCAGCATCTGGGCCTGTTTGAACTGGCGCAGCGCCTCCAGCTGCTGCTCTTCATCTTCTTCCGGCACGCGCAGCAGATACTGGCGCAGCTCATCGCGGTAGGCATCGGTCGCCGTCGGCTGATAGAGGGTATTGGGATCGAGCAGTTCATCCAGCAGCAGCGGATAACGCGCCAGCTTGTTGGCCACCATCGGTGACGCCGCGCAGAGCGTAATCAGGTGTTTCAGCGCCCCCGGGAATTCGCTCAGCAGTTCAAGATAGGTGGTACGCGTAATGATGCCGCTCAGCAGCGGCATCATGCGGGAAAGCGGCACCGGGGCGTCGGCACGGGAACAGACATCGCTCAGCAGGTGCGGCATCAGGTGATCCAGCACCTGGCGACCACGCGGACCAATGGCACGCTTGTTGAGTTCGAGGCGGAAATCGGCGATCAGCGCCACCACCCGATGGCGATCGTCGTCGCTCAGGTGCGCCAGCACGGGCGTAGTGTCATCTTCCTGCAGGGCATCCTGCCACAGTTCACGCCAGTGTTCAGAGAGCGTATCGTCCTGCGATTCGCTTTCATCATCGCCAATCAGCTCGTTAAAGATACGGCGCACGCCTGCCATATGCGCCTCCAGCCGTTCGGTCAATGCGGCCCAGTCGTCCACGCGCATGCCCCACGCCAGACGCGCCCGGTTCAGGTCATCCCCCGGCAGGGTCTGGGTTTGCTCGTCATTGATGCTTTGCAGCAGGTTTTCCAGACGACGCAGGAACAGGTATGCCTCACGCAGGGTTTGCGCGTCCCCCTCTGGCAGGAGATGGAGTTGCTCAATCGCCGACAGCGTCGGGAGCAACGAGCGGGATTGCAGCGACGGCTCGCGACCACCGCGGATAAGCTGGAAGACCTGGACAATAAATTCGATTTCACGAATGCCACCCGCGCCGAGCTTAATGTTATCTTTCAGCCCACGACGGCGTACCTCACGGGCGATCATCCCTTTCATGTTACGCAGGGACTGGATCACGCTGAAGTCGATATAGCGACGGAACACAAACGGGCGCAGCATGGCGCGTAGTTCGTTGGCGTAAGCGTCGTCGCTGTCACCCATGATCCGCGCTTTGACCATCGCGTAACGCTCCCAGTCGCGCCCCTGCTCCTGGTAGTAATCTTCCAGCGCCGCAAAGCTCAGCACCAGCGGGCCGCTGTCGCCAAACGGACGCAGACGCATATCCACGCGATAGACAAAACCGTCCTGCGTCGGCTGATCCAGCGCCTTGATCAGACGCTGGCCAAGACGGGTGAAGAACTGGGCATTGTCCAGTTCACGACGGCCTCCGCGCGTGGAGCCGTTCTCCGGCCAGGCAAAAATCAGGTCGATATCGGAGGAGAAGTTCAGCTCGCAGCCACCCAGCTTGCCCATCCCCAGAATCAACAGCGGCTGAGGAACCCCTTCCTCGCTGCACGGCGTGCCCCACTCTTTACAGCAGGCGGCGTAAAGCCAGTCTCGCGCAGCGACAATCAGCGTCTGCGCCAGCTCGCTCAACTGCTGCAGCGTGCTCTCTTCGCTGACCAGCTCAAGCGCCTGCGCCCAGGCAATGCGCACCATCACCCGGCGGCGAAACTGGCGCAAAACGCGCATCAGCGTGGCTTCATCCGCCACCTCAGCCAGCGCGCTTTGCAGCCAGCCTGCATAATGCCGCCACTCGTCAGCCTGCGGCGGGGCGTTTTCAAGCTCCACCAGCCAGTCCGGGTTAGCAGTAATACTTTCCTGCACAAAATCACTGAACGTGAGCACGCACTTTGCCTGCTCGCTGAACGATGACGCCGGTAATGACTCAGGCAGACGTTCGCAAACGGTCTGCCACTGCTGCTGTAACTGCGAAGAAAGCGGCATTATAGGGGTTCCTTGCCAGAGTTAACGTTTTCCGCTGTGCAGCCAGAATGGCTCCTGCGAAATGGCCTCGTTGCGGAAATGCTCAATCTCAATATGCTGACGGGTTTCGATGGCATGTTTCAGCCCCTGCCAGTTTTCCAGCCATGCCTGCGTTTTGACGTCATCATAGGCACCCGACAGCAGTAGCATGCAGTCGATGTTGCGCGTCAGACGGATCAGCTGGTCGCCGTACTGGTCACCCAGCGGATAAGCAAAGGTGGTTTTCAGCTCTGCGGCATGGCGGGAGAGGTGGATATCCGCGAAACGTTTGAAGTTTTCTGCGATTTTGGTCTGGGCTTTCGCGTCCAGGAAGGTGCGCCAGCCGCGCGTCACCAGAAACTCGGTCAACGCCAGTTTGGCGGCCGCGGTTTGCGGGCTGTAGATCGCCGTTTGCGCAGACACATCAGAGAGCATCAGCGCTTCAGTTTGCGTCAGCAGATCGCGTAAGTGAGCACTTGCTTTGCGAGGCACGATGCCGCCAAACAGCATCAGGGTATGACGAACCAGACCGATGGCGGCCAGGACGTGGGCTTTTGCGTTTTTCACATTACGCACCCAGAGCTCTTCGTGGTACTGCCACTGCGAAAGCGCCAGCTCCAGAGCCGCCTCCATGCCCTGCTCAACGCTGGCTTTTGGGGCTACGCGTAACACAGGGGTCTCTTTCAGCGCCCGTGGCGCATTCCCGGCGGCCAGATGATAGCCGCGGGCGGCTTTGCTGAGGCTGCCCTGACGCAAGCCTGACTGACTCACTAGCTTACGCGCCAGCTTCAGCACATCGTTCGTCTCGCCTTCCAGCAGTTCAAGCTCCAGTTCGCAAATTGGCTCCTGGTATTCCCCCGCTTTCACCTCGCCCAAATCAAGGGCGATTTCAATGCGGCTTTTGCCTTCCGTTACCAGCCATTTCTCGCGCCAGAAATCGGTGCTGAACAGCGGCTGCACCTCTGCTGCCAGGGTGGATGGCAGTTCGCCGTTTGGCCACACTTCTGCCGGAAAACGTTCCAGCTCAAGTTCTGGCTGATTGATGTCGATATTGTATTCGGGGCGCTGATGCAAACCGCCCACAACGCGACCGGCGATTTTCATCGTCATCTCGTAGCGCCCGTTCGCGCCGCGGATGCGCAAGCCCATATCATGACGACGCAGCCAGTTGTCCGGCGTTTCGTAATAGATATTGAGCAGCTGTACGGGTTCATGGTGTTCGCCGGACAGCGTTTGCAGATGCTGGCGGAGCGCGTCAACGCTGTCTTTTTCGACGATAAATTTTAATTCGATCTCTTGTGCCATAGCCTTGTACTTTTGCGTGCGTCACAGACGCGTCGATGAAGGCGAACTTCCTCGCCATTTGTTTGTCAGTACATAGTATTTTGCGCCAAATTGCCACGCAATGAGCAATTTGACGGGCGTAAAAAGTTTGCAGCGGCGGCGATCGGGACACAGATGATTCTGATTGATGACGAATCCTTTGCGTAGAGACACTGATGCCACTACTATCGTTCCACTATTTATGAAAATAACGACTGATATGCTTAAATTACGCCTGATTGGACTTACTTTACTCGCTTTTAGCGCCGCGACTGCGGTCCACGCTGAAGAAAAGCGTTACGTTTCTGACGAACTGAACACCTGGGTACGTAGCGGCCCCGGAGATAATTATCGCCTCGTGGGTACGGTAAATGCCGGCGAGGAAGTCACCCTGTTACAGACCAACACCGAGACCAATTATGGTCAGGTTCGCGACAGTTCCGGCCGTACCTCCTGGATCCCCCTGAAAGAGCTGAGTACCGTGCCAAGCCTGCGCACCCGCGTGCCGGATCTGGAAAACCAGGTGAAAACCCTCACCGACAAGCTGAACAACATTGACGGTACCTGGAACCAGCGCACCGCTGAAATGCAGCAGAAAGTCGCGCAGAGCGACAGCGTGATTAACGGTCTGAAAGAAGAGAACCAGAAACTGAAAAATGAGCTGATTGTGGCGCAGAAGAAGGTGAATGCCGCTAATCTGCAGCTCGATGACAAACAGCGCACCATCATCATGCAGTGGTTTATGTATGGCGGTGGCGTGTTGGGCGTCGGCCTGGTGCTGGGTCTTGTTCTGCCACACCTGATCCCAAGCCGTAAACGTAAAGACCGCTGGATGAACTAATTCGTCTTCTCTGCCAGACTTACGTATTATCTTGCCAAAAGAGAAAACGGGAGTGTAGGGCGTGAAGAGTTATCTGGTCGGTGGTGCGGTACGTGATGCGTTGTTAGGTCTGCCGGTCAAAGATAAAGACTGGGTGGTGGTAGGCGCCACCCCCGAAGAGATGCTTAACGCGGGCTACCAGCAGGTAGGCCGCGATTTTCCCGTGTTCCTCCATCCGCAAAGCCGGGAAGAGTACGCCCTGGCGCGTACGGAGCGTAAATCCGGTTCCGGCTATACTGGCTTCACTTGCTATGCCGCGCCCGACGTCACGCTGGAGCAGGATCTCCTGCGTCGCGATCTCACCATCAACGCGCTGGCGCAGGACGAGAACGGCCAGATCGTTGATGCTTATGGCGGCCAGGACGATCTGCGCAACCGTCTTTTACGTCACATCTCCCCGGCGTTTTCGGAAGATCCGCTCCGGGTGCTGCGCGTGGCGCGCTTTGCCGCACGTTACGCCCATCTCAGTTTCCGTATTGCCGATGAGACGATGGCGCTGATGACCGCCATGACCGAGGCGGGTGAGCTTGAACACCTGACGCCAGAACGCGTCTGGAAAGAGACGGAGAACGCCCTCACCACCCGCAATCCACAGGTCTTTTTCCAGGTGCTGCGCGACTGCGGCGCCCTGAAGGTGCTGTTCCCGGAGATAGACGCGTTGTTTGGTGTACCCGCCCCGGCGAAATGGCACCCGGAAATCGACACTGGTGTGCACACCCTGATGACGCTCAGTATGGCGGCCATGCTCAGCCCGGAGGTGGACGTGCGCTTCTCGACGCTGTGCCACGATCTCGGTAAAGGCTTAACGCCAAAAGAGTTCTGGCCTCGTCACCACGGGCACGGCCCGGCTGGGGTGAAGCTGGTCGAGGGGCTGTGCCAGCGCCTGCGGGTGCCGAACGAGATCCGCGATCTGGCGAAACTGGTGGCTGAATTCCACGACCTTATCCACACCTTCCCGATCCTGAAACCGGCCACCATCGTTAAGCTGTTCGATAACATCGACGCCTGGCGTAAACCCCAGCGCGTCGAGCAGATCGCGCTCACCAGCGAGGCTGACGTGCGCGGGCGCACCGGGTTCGAAGCGTGCGACTATCCGCAGGGGCGTTTGCTGCGCGCCGCGTGGGAGGTGGCCAAAGCCGTGCCAACCAAAGAGGTCGTCGAAGCAGGATTTAAAGGCCCGGAAATTCGCGAAGAGCTGACGAAACGGCGGATTCAGGCGGTATCAGAGTGGAAGGAAAAGCATTGCCCTCAGCCAAAAGACTGAGGGCAGTCGGTCAGAAGAAGACCACGTAAACCGCAGCCGCGACGATAAAGCGGTAGATCGCGAACGGGATAAACGAGATACGCTTAATCAGTTGCAGGAAGGTTTTAATGGCAATCAGCGCCACGATAAAGGCGGTGATAAAGCCCACGGCGAACATCGGAATATCGCCCGTGGTGAGAAAACCAATGCTTTTGTAGAGGTCCAGCGCGGTGGCGCCCATCATCATCGGCACCGCCAGCAGGAACGAGAACTCAGATGCCGCGTAACGGCTTACACCCATCAGCATCCCGCCGGAAATCGTTGCTCCTGAACGGGAGAAGCCCGGCCACAGCGCCAGACACTGGAAGCAGCCAATGATAAAGGCCTGGCGATACGTCATATCGTCCAGACCTTCTGCGCGCGGCGTTTTTGGCTTCAGCACTTCCGCCGCAATCAGCAGGAAACCACCGACCACCAGCGCGTACATCACGTTAATCGGGTTAAACAGCGATTTGATGGTGTCGTGGAAAACCAGCCCCAGCACCACAGCCGGGATCATCCCGAGCAGGATATGAATCAGCGTCAGGCGGCCCTTGCTCTCTCCTTCACGCTGTGGCAAACGCCCGAAGTGGATGCCGATCAGCCCAAACAGACGACGCCAGAACATCACGACCACAGCCAGAATGGACCCCAACTGAATGACCACCTCGAACGTCTTTGCGGTATCGCCTTCAAAACCCAGCAGGTGGCCAACAATAATCATATGGCCCGTACTGGAAACCGGCAAAAACTCCGTCAATCCTTCGACCACACCCAGAATTGCCGCCACCAGCAGCGAGTGCATATCGCTCATCTATAAACCCCTAAAAAAATATAAAAAAAACGGTCGCCCCAACAGCTACCGTGAAAGATACAGCTTTAAGACCGATATAACCTAAAATGGTTTAGCTATTATGACGTTAAATCTTTCCTTTCAGATTTGTGCCACGCTCAATGATGACCCCCACATTGGCGGCACGCGCCACCGCACCCGGCTTACTCAGCTTAATGCGCACCCACGGCGAGTTGAATTTGGTCAGCAGTAACTCTGCCACCTCTTCCGCCACGCGCTCCACCAGCGCAAAACGCTGCCCTTCAACGTGGGCGATGACCGTTTCACTGATGTCGGCATAGCTCAGACAGTCATTCACGTCATCACTTTTTGCCGACTTGCGGTTATCCCAGCCCATTTCGATATCGAACACCAGCTTCTGCTCGATGGTCTGTTCCCAGTCGTAAACACCAATAGTGGTGATTACCGAAAGTTGCTCTATAAATACAATATCCATCACGACCTGCCTGCTTTTTGGCTAAACCGGATACCACTTCCGGTGAATTATGCGTATTATCCACAGATGCTGAGAATACAGATACATTTTCAAAACGGAACAGCGTTATGAGTGCAATCGCGCCTGGAATGATTCTCCTCGCCTACCTTTGCGGCTCAATCTCCAGCGCCATTCTGGTCTGCCGCATTGCCGGGTTACCTGACCCGCGCGAAAGTGGCTCCGGGAATCCGGGAGCGACCAATGTACTACGAATTGGCGGCAAGGGAGCAGCCGTAGCGGTTTTGATTTTTGACGTTCTGAAAGGGATGTTACCCGTCTGGGGCGCGTATGCGCTGGGCGTGACCCCGTTCTGGCTGGGGCTTATTGCCATTGCCGCCTGTGTCGGTCACATCTGGCCCGTATTCTTCGGTTTTAAAGGTGGCAAAGGCGTCGCGACGGCCTTTGGTGCCATCGCGCCCATCGGCTGGGATCTCACCGGCGTAATGGCAGGCACCTGGCTGCTGACTATTCTTCTGAGCGGCTATTCGTCGCTGGGCGCCATCGTCAGCGCGCTGATCGCCCCATTCTATGTCTGGTGGTTTAAACCCCAGTTCACCTTCCCGGTGTCGATGCTCTCCTGCCTTATCCTGCTGCGTCATCACGATAATATTCAGCGTCTGTGGCGACGTCAGGAGACCAAAATCTGGGCGAAGCTCAAGCGAAAGAAAAAAGATCCTGAATAAAGCGCAGCGCCCCTCATTTATCCCGGCAGCGCCGCGCCTGCGCGCGCCGGGAACGACGAAGTCTTATTCATAAGCGACTCATATGACAGCCTTCATTTCCGCCAGGGCATACTGAAACGTATCTCCCGGGCGCGCGAATGGAAGCACCATGTTAGCAACTCAGGTCACTGATAGTTCGTACAAAGGCTGGCAGGCCTCGCTTGACCTGCGGTTTTGCCACACGCCTGAGAAAACCCTCCTCCATGCCGCGCACCACGTCGGGCCGCTCACGGTACAGCGTCCGTTCTACCCCGAAGGGGAAACCTGCCACCTTTATCTGCTGCACCCGCCGGGTGGCGTGGTGGGCGGTGACAGGCTGGATATTACCGTACGTCTGGACGCCAATAGCCACGCGCTTATCACCATGCCCGGCGCCAGTAAGTTCTATCGCAGCAGCGGCCCACAGGCCCGCCTTAACCAGCACTTTTATCTCGATGAGGCGTCCACGCTGGAGTGGCTGCCGCAGGACACCATTATCTTTCCCGGTGCCAGTGCCGCGCTGCGCTCCGTCTTCCACCTGAAGGCCTCCAGCACGCTGCTGGCGTGGGAGCTGTACTGTCTGGGTCGCCCGGTGATCGGCGAGACCTTCAGCCACGGCACGCTGGAGAGCCGCCTTGAGGTCTGGGTGGATGACGAGCCACGTCTGATTGAGCGTCAGCATCTCAGCGACGGCGATCTTACCCCTGTTGCCGGGCAGCCGTGGCTCGGCACGCTGCTGTTCTATCCGGCCGGAGACACGCACCTCGACACGGCGCGTGAGCTGCTCGCACCACTGAATACCTTTGCCGGGGCGACGCTCACTGACGATCTGCTGTCGGTGCGTTTTCTCTCCCACGACAACCTGATTTGCCAGCGGGTGATGCGCGATATCTGGCAGTCGCTTCGCCCGCTTCTCACTACCAAAACCGCCTGTTCGCCGCGTATCTGGCAGACATAAGAGAAACGTTATGGAACTGACCCCCAGAGAAAAAGACAAGCTGTTGCTGTTCACCGCCGCGCTGGTTGCCGAACGCCGCCTTGCGCGCGGGGTAAAGCTCAATTACCCGGAATCGGTCGCGCTGATCAGCGCCTTCATTATGGAAGGCGCGCGCGATGGCGAAACCGTCGCCTCGCTGATGGAAGCGGGCCGTCACGTCCTGACGCGTGACCAGGTGATGGAAGGCGTACCGGAGATGATCCCGGATATTCAGGTGGAAGCCACCTTCCCGGACGGGTCAAAACTCGTCACCGTGCATAACCCGATCGTGTAAGGAGCGCGTGATGATCCCAGGCGAATACCAGATCCAGTCCGGCAATATAGCCCTCAACGTCGGGCGAGAAACCCGGCTTATCATCGTCGAAAACCACGGCGACCGACCTATCCAGGTAGGGTCGCACTATCACTTTTACGAGGTGAACCCGGCGCTGAAATTTGACCGGGAAGCCACCCGGGGCTTTCGACTGAATATCCCGGCAGGCACCGCGGTGCGGTTCGAACCCGGCCAGAAGCGCGAAGTAACGCTGGTGAAGGTCACCGGGGCGCAACGCATTTTCGGTTTCCGGGGGGACGTGATGGGAGAAGTGAAAAATGGCTGAGATTTCGCGCCAGGCTTATGCCGATATGTTCGGCCCCACCACCGGCGATAAAGTGCGTTTAGCCGACAGCGAGCTGTGGATCGAAGTCGAAAACGATCTCACCGTCTACGGCGAAGAGGTCAAATTCGGCGGCGGGAAAGTGATCCGCGACGGTATGGGCCAGGGGCAGATGACCGCGGATGACTGCGTGGATCTGGTGCTGACTAACGCGTTGATTGTCGATCACTGGGGGATCGTGAAAGCGGATATCGGCGTGAAGAACGGGCGGATCTTTGCCGTTGGCAAAGCCGGTAACCCGGACATTCAGCCCGGGGTGACGATCCCGATTGGTGCCGCCACAGAAGCGATCGCCGCCGAAGGAAAGATCGTCACCGCTGGCGGGATCGACACTCACATCCACTGGATCTGCCCGCAGCAGGCCGAAGAGGCGCTGGTTTCCGGCGTCACGACGATGATCGGCGGCGGCACTGGTCCCGCGGCAGGGACCAACGCCACCACCTGCACGCCGGGGCCGTGGTATATCGCCCGCATGCTGCAGGCTGCCGATACCCTGCCAGTGAATATCGGCCTGCTGGGTAAAGGCAACGGTTCTAACCCGGATGCCCTGCGCGAGCAGATAGCCGCCGGGGCCATCGGGCTTAAGATCCACGAAGACTGGGGCGCGACGCCTGCGGCCATCAACTGCTCGCTGGAAGTGGCGGAAGAGATGGATATTCAGGTGGCGCTGCACAGCGACACACTGAACGAATCCGGTTTCGTCGAAGACACGCTGGCAGCCATCGGCGGGCGCACCATCCATACCTTCCACACGGAAGGGGCCGGTGGCGGCCACGCGCCGGATATTATTACCGCCTGTGCGCACCCGAATATTCTGCCCTCCTCCACCAACCCGACCCTGCCCTATACGGTTAATACCATCGATGAACATCTCGATATGCTGATGGTCTGCCACCACCTCGACCCGGATATCGCCGAGGATGTGGCTTTTGCCGAATCGCGTATTCGCCGGGAAACCATCGCTGCGGAAGATGTGCTGCACGATATCGGCGCATTCTCGCTGACCTCCTCTGATTCCCAGGCGATGGGCCGCGTGGGCGAAGTGATTCTCCGCACCTGGCAGGTGGCGCACCGCATGAAGGTGCAGCGCGGCGCACTGCCGGAAGAGACTGGCGATAACGACAACTTTCGCGTGAAGCGCTACATCGCCAAATACACCATTAACCCGGCGCTGACGCACGGTATCGCCCATGAAGTGGGCTCCATCGAAGCGGGTAAGCTGGCGGATTTAGTGGTCTGGTCCCCGGCATTCTTTGGCGTGAAACCCGCCACCATCGTTAAGGGTGGGATGATTGCCTGCGCTCCGATGGGGGATATCAACGCCTCGATTCCCACGCCGCAACCGGTCCATTATCGTCCGATGTTTGGCGCACTGGGTGCTGCGCGTCACGCCACCCGGCTGACGTTTGTCTCGCAGGCTGCGGACGCGCAGGGGATAACGCAACAGCTCAACCTGCAGAGCGCCACGGCGGTGGTCAAAGGCTGCCGCACGGTGAAAAAGGCCGACATGATCCACAACGGCCTGCAGCCAAATATCACCGTCGATTCGCAAACCTATGAAGTGCGCGTCGACGGCGAACTGATAACCAGCGAACCGGCTGACGTTCTGCCGATGGCGCAACGCTATTTCCTGTTTTGAGGAGTGATGATGATCTATTTAACCCAACGCCTGGACCATGCGCATCCGATTACCGCCAGCGTCACGCTGCCGATTGACGTGCGGGTGAAAAGCCGTGCCCGCGTGGCGCTGAATGACGGGCGCGAAGCCGGGCTCATGCTGCCGCGCGGTTTACTGTTGCGCGGCGGCGACCTGCTCTGTAACGAAGACGGCAGCGAAGTCATCGAAGTGATTGCCGCCCCGGAGTCCGTCTCCGTGGTGCGCTGCGACGATCCGTTCCTCCTCGCCCGCGCCTGCTATCACCTGGGCAACCGCCACGTGCCGCTGCAAATCATGCCCGGCGAGTTGCGCTATCACCACGATCACGTCCTCGACGACATGCTGCGCCAGTTTGGGCTGGCGGTCACCTTCGCCAGCCTGCCGTTTGAACCTGAAGCGGGGGCCTACACCAGCGAGGCCCACAGCCATAGCCACTCTCACGCTCATTCACATTAAGGATTAATCATGCGTAAGTATTTACCCCTGTTACTGCTGGCCTTTTCCCTGCCTGCGCTGGCACATCCGGGACACGGTGCCGACAGCTTCCATGCTGGTTTTTTCCACCCGCTGACCGGACTTGATCATCTGCTGATGCTTGCCGGTGCGGGCGTGCTCTCCGCGCTGAGCGGCCGCAAGCTGCTGCTGCCTTTTGCCACTCTCGGGATGATGCTTGTCGGTGCCATTGCGGGCAGCCTGCTCGGCGGCTTTAGCGGCATGGAGATGCTGATTATCGCCTCGCTGGGCGTCTGCGGCGTGATGATGTTTAAAACTGAAAATCGTCTGCTGCTGGCGGTGCCTGCCCTGGCGATGTTCCACGGCTGGGCGCACGGGGTGGAGATGTCCGGCCACAGCTTCTGGCTCTTCACCAGCGGCTTTATGCTGGCCAGCGCCACGGTGCTGTGCGCCAGCTTCGCCGCCGGATTACTGCTGCGCCGCCACGACGGACTGCGTAAAACCTTTGGCGGTGGGCTTATCGTCTCTGCCCTGCTGGCGCTGATGAGCTGATGGAACTCGCCCGCCAGCGGCTGCGTCTGATGCAGCTCTCCAGTAGCAGCCTGCCGGTCGGGTCGTTTACCTGGTCGCAGGGGCTGGAGTGGGCCGTCGAGACAGGCTGGGTTACCGACGCAGAGGCGTTCAAAAACTGGCAAACCCTGCAGATGGAGCAGAGCTTTTTCTGCGTCGACCTGCCGCTTTTTGCCCGGCTCTACCGGGCCTGTGAAGAGGGCGATCTGGCGGCAGCAAAACGCTGGACGTCATACCTGCTTGCCTGTCGGGAAACCCGTGAACTGTGGGAAGAAGAACGCAATCGCGGCGCCGCCTTTACGCGGCTCATCAAAAGCTGGGAGCCGGACTGCCCGCCCCTCTGGCAGCCGCTGTTTATGCAAAGCCAGCTCAGCGGCATGGCGTGGCTCGGCGTGCGTTGGGGTATTAGCGCGCACGAGCTGGCGCTGAGTCTGGGCTACAGCTGGATTGAGAGCGCGGTAATGGCCGGCGTCAAGCTGGTACCGTTTGGGCAACAGGCCGCACAACAGCTGATTATCGAACTCAGCGACCATTTTGCCGCCGGGTTTGAACAGGCATTTTTACGTGACGATGAGGCACTGGGCGCGGCGACGCCGCTTTCCGCCATCGCCTCTGCCCGCCACGAAACACAATATTCACGGTTATTCCGTTCCTGAGGATGCAACATGGCTGATTACAAACATCCACTGCGCGTTGGCGTGGGCGGCCCGGTCGGTTCGGGCAAAACCGCGCTGCTGGAAGCGCTCTGCAAGGCGATGCGCGACACGTATCATCTGGCGGTGGTGACGAACGATATCTACACCAAAGAGGATCAACGCATTCTGACCGAAGCGGGCGCGCTTGAGCCGGAGCGCATTGTGGGCGTAGAGACGGGCGGCTGCCCGCACACCGCCATTCGCGAAGATGCCTCGATGAACCTGGCCGCGGTGGAAGCGCTCAGCGAGAAGTTCGGCAATCTGGATCTGATCTTCGTCGAAAGCGGCGGCGATAACCTGAGCGCGACCTTCAGCCCGGAGCTGGCGGATCTGACGATCTACGTGATCGACGTCGCCGAAGGGGAGAAGATCCCGCGCAAGGGCGGGCCGGGGATCACCAAATCCGATTTTCTGGTGATCAACAAAACCGATCTCGCGCCGTACGTGGGTGCCTCTCTGGAGGTGATGGCGCGCGACACCAACCGCATGCGCGGCGAGCGTCCGTGGACCTTTACCAACCTGAAGGCGGGTGACGGTCTGGCAACGATTATTGCGTTTCTGGAAGAGAAAGGGATGCTGCGGATCTGAAAAAAGGCCTGGCGCAATGCCAGGCCGTGAGGGTTATTTACAGCTGTTACTGGAAGAACCCTGCTCGCGCCACGCGCCCCACTGGCCGCCGGTGCCCGGGGTTTCCTGACCCGGGTTGACATACCACTGGTTGAACCAAATTTTACCGTTGTAAGAGACTTTGGTGCATTTGGTCGGGTAAGCGATTTTGGCGTTATAGGCCGGTGCGGCAGGTTTTACCGGCGTATCGTCTTTTTCCGGGGTGTCGTCTTTCGCGGGTACCGCAGGCTTAGTGACCTTAATGGTCATGCTGTCCGTCGCGGTCCGGCCATCCGCGCCGGTTGTGGTCAGCGTGAAGACCGCTTCTCCCTCGCTGTTGGCAGGAATAACGGCATAAGCATGCGCGCTATCCACGCTCTTCACCAGCGTGCCGTTCAGGTTCGCCTCCAGCGAGAAGGTTTCCGCCCCTTTTGTCACGCTCCAGTTATAGGATTTGGCATTCAGGCTCTTGCTGCCATCCAGCGGGTAGGTGCTCACGCCCGTGGTCGGGGAGACCATGGTGTAATCCGCGCCTGCCGCAGCGGTTGGGGCCGGAGCGACAGGGGTGTTACCGTCTTTCAGCGCCATAATACGGGCTACCGCGCGCTCCATGTCAGGCTGTGTCCCCACTTTTGCCGAATCCCCGTTCGCCAGCGGCGTACCGGTCTCCGCCAGAATCTGACGCATCTGACGCGGTGTCACGGTAATACCGTTGGCTTTGGCGATGCCTGACAGGCTTGCTACCACACCCGCAATAATCGGGTTCGCGGAAGAGGTTCCGGCAAAAGTCGCGGTATAGGAATCGTTAACGCCAGCGTTTTTATACAGATCGCCATAACCGGTGGTCACCACATCCCAGCAGCCCCAGGCAGAACTGGTAATGCGCGAGCCATAGGAGCTGAACGACGCTTTTTTACCGTCTTTCGCACAAAACGCACCCGCCAGAATAGCCCCGGAGTCCCGGACATTCACGTCATACTCCCCCCGGAACCCTGGACTGTCCATGTTGATATTCCCGTTACCTGCTGCCTCAATAACGTGAACACCTTTGTCGGTCAGCGCCTTAATAATATCGTAATAGGCGGTCTGGGATTCCATTGCGACCCAGCAATCCTTCTGACAACCCGATGGATAACCACCCGCAACTTGTATCCCGATCTGCACCACATCACCCGCTTTTAGCTGGGGGATTAAATTATAGAGGTTATTACTCGCGGAGGCCGCATACCCCATCCGGCTTTTCCAGGCTAAACCGCGAATACCGGTGCCCATATCTTTCGCCGCCATAATCCCCACTGAAGCGGTGTCGTGATCATTGTTTGCAACATACGTCGTCTTGCCTGAGCTGAGGCTCATCGGCGGTAAGTTGGCATGGCTGGTATTCCAGGCATCAATCTCCGCCGAAATAATCGTTACCCCTTCACCTGCACTGCCTGCATAGCGATCAACACTGTCGCGGTTGACGCCCCCCATATAATAACCGGTGCGCTTAACATCCGGCGCTTTGAGATAATCCTGCTTATTGCGGAAATCCGGAACGGCAGCAGACGTTAAATTATCATTCAGTGAGGACTTTAACTGTGGCGTAAGGGCCGTGTCATCCAGCCATACCGGCTCGGCTTCCGGGTACACAAACTCTACGTTCTGATTTTGCTCAAGCTCGGTGATAATATGGTTAATATATGTTTTATCCTGACTTTTATCTTTCGGTAACTCGATGCGCAGATAACGGTCAAAACCATAGCGTTTATTAAGCTCCGTCAATTCAGAGGATTGAGTAGAACTACGCAAGTTGGTCGGACGGAACATATTTGTTGTTGTCAGGGAAGCGTCGCTCAAGGTAATTTTATTGTTTGTGGCTTTTAACAGACCTGTCGTCGGTTTTAGCTTGAGCACAATTGCGGTGTAGGTGGCATTATCCTGTGCAAATTCATTTTGCACCAGAGTTTCAGCCGCAGCAGAGAATGAAATTGCTGCACAAATAAAAAGAGATAAAGCGCTTTTTTTCATCATAATCACGGTTCCTGTGTGAATTGAAATTTTTCCTTTTTCAGTATCACTGACACACGGACCGCGAAGAATAAGAGTGGCCTACTCTAATGAACAGAGTTTTCTCTAAATAATTAAGAAAATTCCATACTGCGTTAATTTATATTTCGCAATGCAACGATACACTTAGATACAAAAAACGTAAAGCTTAATCATTATGAAATAATCAAGAGCCGTCGGCGTTAAAAATATTCTCGTTGCTGCTGCGACTTTACCGCAAAATGAATTTTAATAACATTATATCTTGCGAGGTGCTCCAACCGCCGTTGGCCCCGCCATTTCATGAAAGGGTTAATACGACGCATCATTATGGACATTAAAATCGTTATCGCTGAAGAATCCTCGTTAATTCGACGCGGCTTATCCTCCATGATGCAGTCCCTCTCGTTACCCGCCGTTGGCATGGATCAGAGGTGCGTTCTGATCGGTGAGGCAGCGGCCTCCGCTGAACTTCAGTCGCTTCTTGGCCAGCATAATCCGGATATCGCTATACTTGGCTATTCGCTGACAACCAGCCTCAGCCGCCCTCCGCTCGGGGGAATGGACGGGCTGAAGCTCTTGAGATGGCTTAAACAGACCTATCCTGCGCTTAATATTATCCTGCTCTCGCCCTATGCAAACGCCACGCTTATCCGTCAGGCGCTAAAGGAAGGAGTCAGAGCGTACTTATCACGTGATATCAACGAGAAAACCTTAAGCCAGGCGATTACCACGGTCCTGAAAGGCGAGATTTATATCGAAAACCAGCTGGTGAATATGCTTTTCCGTCATGAAAAGACGGACGTGGAGAAACTCTCTCCGCGGGAAATTGACGTGCTGCGCCTGATATGTAAGGGGTTAAATTTGAAGGAGATTGCACAGTTTATGCATTTAAGCATCAAAACGGTCAGCGCACATAAGGTCCGGGCGATGGAAAAGCTGGACGTACAAAACGATTGCCAGCTTTACTCTTTGATCATCAAGAACCAGATGTTTGAGATCGGAATGTAAACGTCTCCCGCCGCTAAGACGGGAGCGTCGGTCAAGCTTCCGGCAGCTCCGCCAGCGGCCAGCGTGGACGTACGGAGACGCTCAGATCCGCCGTTGCGCCAGCGTTCAGGCGCACCATCCCGGCGTAGGCGATCATCGCCCCGTTATCGGTACAGAATTCCGGGCGCGCATAAAACACTTCCCCGCGACGCTTTTGCATCATCTCCGCCAGCTTCGCACGCAGCGTACGGTTAGCGCTGACGCCACCCGCCATCACCAGGCGCTTAAAGCCGGTCTGATCCAGCGCGCGTTTACACTTGATCATCAGCGTATCGACCACCGCATCTTCAAATGCGCGAGCGATGTCCGCACGGGTCTGCTCGCTGTCATCGTTATTGCGGATGGTATTGGCGGCGAAGGTTTTCAGGCCGGAGAAGCTGAAATCCAGCCCCGGACGGTCGGTCATTGGACGCGGGAAGACAAAACGCCCCTCCGTGCCCTGCGACGCCATTTTCGAGAGCATCGGGCCGCCCGGGTAATCCAGACCCAGCAGCTTAGCGGTTTTGTCGAAGGCTTCTCCGGCAGCGTCATCAATCGACTCGCCCAGCAGCTCATACTTGCCAATACCCGTCACGCTAATCAGCTGGGTATGGCCGCCAGAGACCAGCAGCGCCACAAACGGGAATTCGGGCGGATTCTCTTCCAGCATCGGTGCCAGAAGATGCCCTTCCATATGGTGAACCGGAATGGCAGGAACATCCCACGCGAAGGCCAGGGAACGGCCCACCGTCGCACCGACCAGCAGCGCGCCGACCAGACCCGGGCCTGCCGTGTAGGCGACGGCATCAATATCAGTTGAGCTCAATCCGGCCTCTTTCAGCGCCGCCTGAATCAGGGGAACCGTTTTACGCACGTGGTCACGAGAGGCCAGTTCAGGCACGACGCCGCCGTAGTCAGCATGCAATTTCACCTGACTATACAGTTGGTTGGCCAGAAGCCCTTTTTCGTCGTCGTAAATGGCGATGCCGGTTTCATCGCAGGATGTTTCAATACCCAGTACACGCATGACTTGTTTTACCTCGTTTCAGTACCGCGCAGTGTAGAGCCTGGGCGGGTTGATGTAAAACTTTGTTCGCCCCAGGACATCCGCTCGTGTATACTCTTCCCCCTTATAAAAGTCCCTTTCAAAAACGCGTCGGTGCTTTACAAAGCAGCAGCATTTGCAGTAAAATTCCGCACCATTTTGAAATAAGCTGGCGTTGATGCCAGCGGCAAACCGAATTTATCAAAGGTGAGAGTTACATGCCGGTAATTAAAGTACGTGAAAACGAGCCGTTCGACGTAGCACTGCGTCGCTTCAAACGTTCATGCGAGAAAGCAGGTGTTCTGGCTGAAGTTCGTCGTCGTGAGTTCTATGAAAAACCAACGACTGAACGTAAGCGCGCTAAAGCTTCTGCAGTGAAACGTCACGCGAAGAAACTGGCTCGCGAAAACGCACGCCGTACTCGTCTGTACTAATCCGTTGAGGGCGACAGTCCTCAATTGACAGACAGAGTAATAGTCGTAAGGCCGTGCTTCCGGAAGGAATGCGCGGCTTGTTTTCGTTTATGAGTTGCTAAAAACTTTTGGGGCATATGGCCGGACGAATCCCACGCGTTTTCATCAATGACCTGCTGGCAAGAACCGACATCGTCGATCTTATCGACGCGCGGGTAAAGCTGAAAAAGCAGGGCAAGAACTACCATGCGTGCTGTCCTTTCCATAACGAAAAAACCCCCTCCTTCACCGTCAACGGTGAAAAGCAGTTTTACCATTGCTTCGGCTGTGGCGCACACGGTAATGCCGTCGATTTTTTAATGAACTATGACAAGCTCGAGTTCGTTGAAACCGTCGAAGAGCTGGCGGCGATGCACAACCTTGAAGTGCCGTATGAAGCGGGCAGTGGACCAAGCCAGATAGAGCGCCATCAGCGTCAAACGCTGTATCAATTGATGGATGGCCTGAATTCGTTTTACCAACAGTCTCTTAAGCACTCTGCGGCTGAGCCTGCGCGTCAGTATCTGAACAAGCGCGGACTGAGCGACGATGTCATTGCGCGTTTCGCTATTGGTTACGCCCCGCCCGGCTGGGACAACGTGTTAAAGCGTTTTGGCGGCAATAGCGAAGATCGTAAATCGTTGATCGACGCAGGTATGCTGGTCACCAACGACCAGGGACGAAGCTACGACCGCTTCCGCGAACGGGTGATGTTCCCGATCCGCGACAAGCGTGGCCGGGTGATTGGTTTTGGTGGTCGCGTGCTGGGTGATGCCCTGCCCAAGTACCTCAACTCCCCGGAAACTGACATTTTCCATAAGGGCCGTCAGCTTTACGGCCTTTATGAGGCGCAGCAGGCAAATGCGGAACCTCCGCGCCTTCTCGTCGTCGAAGGGTATATGGATGTCGTTGCGCTGGCGCAGTATGACATCAATTACGCAGTAGCCTCGTTGGGCACGTCCACCACGGCCGATCATATTCAGCTGCTGTTTCGGGTGACCAACAACGTCATCTGCTGCTACGACGGTGACCGCGCAGGGCGCGATGCCGCCTGGCGTGCGCTGGAAACTGCGCTACCTTATATGACCGACGGGCGGCAGTTACGCTTTATGTTCCTGCCCGACGGTGAAGACCCGGATACGCTGGTGCGTAAAGAGGGCAAAGCGGCGTTTGAAGCGCGGATGGAGCAGGCTCAGCCGCTCTCCACGTTCTTGTTTAACAGCCTGATGCCGCAGGTTGATTTAAGTACCCCTGACGGGCGCGCGCAGCTCAGCACGCTGGCGCTGCCGTTAATCAGCCAGGTGCCCGGCGAAACGCTGCGCATCTATCTGCGTCAGGAGTTAGGCAACAAGCTCGGCATTCTGGATGACAGCCAGCTTGAACGTTTAATGCCAAAACAGGCTGAAAACGGCACGGTTCGCCCCGCGCCTCAGCTAAAACGCACAACCATGCGTATACTGATAGGGTTACTGGTCCAAAACCCCGAACTTGCACCGCAAGTGCCATCGCTGGCGGGTTTGAACCACGAAAAATTGCCCGGGCTTGGCTTATTTTCAGAACTGGTCAACACATGTTTGTCTCAGCCAGGTCTGACCACCGGACAACTTTTAGAACATTATCGCGGCACAAAAGAGGCCGCTACCCTTGAAAAATTGTCGATGTGGGACGATATAGCAGATAAGGACATTGCAGAAAAAACGTTCACCGACTCACTCAACCATATGTTTGATTCGATGCTCGAGCTGCGCCAGGAAGAGTTGATTGCTCGCGAGCGCACACACGGTTTGAGCAGCGAAGAACGCCGGGAGCTCTGGATGATAAACCAGGAACTGGCGAAGAAATAAGCAAAAAGACTAAAGTATTTAACGGCTTAAGTGCCGAATATCGATCGGGAAGCCCCCGGCAGCCGCACTGAGAGGCAGCGGCAAAAATATAAGTACGCCCTCGCTTTAAAGGTTGGCAAACCATCGCCGACACCAATCAAACGAATTAAGTGTGGATACCGTCTTATGGAGCAAAACCCGCAGTCACAGCTGAAACTTCTTGTCCAACGTGGTAAGGAGCAAGGCTATCTGACCTATGCCGAGGTCAATGACCATCTGCCGGAAGATATCGTCGATTCAGATCAAATCGAAGACATCATCCAAATGATCAATGACATGGGCATTCAGGTGATGGAAGAAGCACCGGATGCCGATGATCTGTTGCTGGCTGAAACCTCCAACAACACTGACGAAGATGCGGAAGAAGCTGCTGCACAGGTACTGTCCAGCGTGGAATCTGAAATCGGGCGTACCACTGACCCGGTCCGCATGTACATGCGCGAAATGGGTACCGTTGAACTGTTGACCCGCGAAGGCGAAATTGACATCGCAAAACGCATCGAAGACGGGATCAACCAGGTTCAGTGCTCTGTTGCTGAGTACCCGGAAGCGATCACCTATCTGCTGGAGCAGTACGATCGTGTTGAAGCGGAAGAAGCGCGTCTGTCCGATCTGATCACCGGTTTTGTCGACCCGAACGCTGAAGAAGATATGGCGCCAACCGCCACTCACGTCGGTTCTGAACTGTCTCAGGAAGAGATGGATGACGACGAAGATGAAGATGAAGAAGAGAGCGACGACGACAGCGCCGATGATGACAACAGCATCGACCCGGAACTGGCACGTGAGAAGTTCGCCGAGCTGCGTACCCAGTACGAAGTGACGCGTGACACCATCAAAGCCAAAGGTCGCAGTCACGCTGCTGCCCAGGAAGAGATCCTGAAACTGTCTGAAGTCTTCAAACAGTTCCGCCTGGTGCCAAAACAGTTCGACTACCTGGTGAACAGCATGCGCGTGATGATGGATCGCGTACGTACCCAGGAACGCATCATCATGAAGCTGTGCGTTGAGCAGTGCAAAATGCCGAAGAAGAACTTCATCACCCTCTTCACCGGCAACGAAACCAGCGAAACCTGGTTCAACGCGGCTATCGCGATGAACAAACCGTGGTCTGAAAAACTGCACGACGTGAAAGAAGACGTGCATCGCGGTCTGCAGAAGCTGCAGCAAATTGAAGAAGAGACCGGCCTGACCATCGAGCAGGTGAAAGACATCAACCGTCGTATGTCCATCGGTGAAGCGAAAGCCCGTCGTGCGAAGAAAGAGATGGTTGAAGCAAACTTACGTCTGGTTATCTCTATCGCCAAGAAATACACCAACCGCGGTCTGCAGTTCCTGGATCTGATTCAGGAAGGCAACATCGGTCTGATGAAAGCGGTAGATAAGTTTGAATACCGTCGTGGTTACAAGTTCTCCACCTATGCGACCTGGTGGATCCGTCAGGCAATTACCCGCTCTATCGCGGATCAGGCGCGCACCATCCGTATTCCGGTGCATATGATTGAGACCATCAACAAGCTCAACCGTATTTCCCGCCAGATGCTGCAGGAGATGGGTCGCGAGCCGACGCCGGAAGAGCTGGCTGAACGCATGCTGATGCCAGAAGACAAAATCCGTAAAGTGCTGAAGATCGCCAAAGAGCCAATCTCCATGGAAACACCAATCGGTGATGATGAAGATTCGCATCTGGGTGATTTCATCGAGGATACCACCCTCGAGCTGCCGCTGGACTCTGCCACCACCGAGAGCCTGCGTGCTGCCACGCACGACGTTCTGGCTGGCCTGACCGCCCGTGAAGCGAAAGTACTGCGTATGCGTTTCGGTATCGATATGAACACCGACCACACGCTGGAAGAAGTGGGTAAACAGTTTGACGTTACCCGCGAACGTATCCGTCAGATCGAAGCGAAGGCGCTGCGTAAACTGCGCCATCCGAGCCGCTCTGAAGTACTGCGTAGCTTCCTGGACGATTAATCCAGGTAAACAGCAAAAAGCTCCCAATCGGGAGCTTTTTTTTTGTTTATGCCCTCTCCCTGTGGGAGAGGGCCAGGGTGAGGGAATCAGGCCGCAGAGCCCCCTAAAGCCCCCGCACCACCAGCGCCTCGTCGAGCTCCCTGTAAGCTTCCACCAGTTTATCCAGCGTTGCCCTGTTAAGTCCGCTCGGGTTTGGCAGCACCCATACCTGCGTCACGCCGATGGTGATGGCCTGTTTACCCCATTTCACCCCCCGCTGGCTGAACGCCTGCTCATAGGCCTGTTTCCCCAGAATCGCCAGCGCGGCAGGCTGGTAGTCTTCGATCTTCTTAATCAGTTCCCGCCCGCCAGTGCGCAGCTCATGCAGGTTGACTTCGCTCGCCTGCACGGTTGGTCGCTCCACCAGCATGGTGATCCCGCAGCGCGTATCCAGCAGATGCTGCTCCTCTTCAGGCTTGAGTAACCGGTCGGTAAATCCGGCCTGGTAGATCACTTTCCAGAAGCGGTTCCCCGGATGAGCAAAGTGAAAACCGGTATGCGCCGAGGATTTACCGGGGTTGATCCCGCAGAACACCACCCGTAATCCCGGGGCCAGAATATCGTTGATCATATTTACTCCCGATTGATACATCATCATGGAAGTATAAAGGATTGATTATGCGTTGTTTATAAAAACAGCAGGCGGGTGTGAATGGCTGGATTGCTGCGGGGAGTTACATTATAATCCACCGCCACGGCCCCTTAGCTCAGTGGTTAGAGCAGGCGACTCATAATCGCTTGGTCGTTGGTTCAAACCCAACAGGGGCCACCAAATAAAACAAGGAGTTAGATGAGAAATCGTCTGACTCCTTTTTCTTTGGATGCGATTTGGGTCAGGTAATGGGTCAGGTAAGGAATTGCCTCCCTGCCCTCTTCATCTCGCTGCCAGCATCCCCGGATAATGTCTTGCCACGATGACGTTCATCTTTTCCACCAGTTCCATGCACCTGAAAATGATATGGCAGGTGCCTTTCTGGAAGTAACGGATGGACATCATCTCATCATCAAACTGCCGGTCATGGGGATGTTGCCGGATATGCTCTGACAACCGTGAGGCAATATCGGTACGGTTATCGGGAATGGGTTTGCCGTTCAGCACATGCAGCATTCTTTCCAGATCCACCAGTTGATCCCGCTGTCTGCCCCAGTTCAGCCCAAAACCCCAGGGCTGATGTCTGACAAGACCGGTAACGATGATTTTCTTACCAAACTGACAAGGGCTGTTGGTTTTGTAATCCCACGATAGCCCCCGAAACACATTGATAACGCCACGCTCAAAAACGGCCTGTTTATCACAGTGCAGAAGTTCAAAGGTAGTAAGAATATTGTCGGTGCTGATGGTAGGAATATCCTCCTGTTCCAGGCTGTTGTACCACTGTTCGCGTGCCTGGGCATCCATCAGCGCCAGCATTCCCGATTTTTGCATCAGGTCACGCCAGATACTGCGGTCAAGATGCCGGGTAATGGCCTTCATCGCTTTCTCTGGCGTTTCCGTCAGCCAACAGTCATACGCATATCCCTGGCGCATCATCCAGTCACGGGCGATACCACCCCCGATGCTGTCAGTGAGTTGAGAAATCGCGTTCAGTTGCGCGATAAGCTGCCGGATTTGCTCCAGTGCCGCATCGCGGCCAGTCACTATTCGCTCGATGCTGGTTGAGGGGATCAGTTCGCTATGGCCGGTCAAGACCTGCGGGTCGGGTGAAGTGGTTTGCATAAGGTAAACTCCATAAATGCCAACGCCAGCCGGAAATGGCTGGCGCTGACGGTGAGGGGACAGATTGAAACTCAACCAAACCGGTCGCCCGATTCGGTGAAGGTGTATTCGTTGGCGGCGATGGCTTCGTCTACGGCGTCATCTGAAGTTAAGCAGGCGTACTCGTCTTCAAGCCGCCGGTAGAGCCAGCAGGCCAGCTCGCGCAGCGCTTCGCTGACCGATGTTTCTGCGTCAACGGTCATCGCCTGCCCGGTTGCGCAGTCGCGCCCGACGGCGATCACCATGCAATACTCATGATAATAGTTGCCACGATGGCGGATTTCGGCGTGCAACTGCCAGAAATTACGACGCTGGATAGCCTGCAATGCATCGGCAATGCGGTGAAGCCCGGCGTCCTGCGGCGCGTAGTCCCGGATCTGGCGTGATGCCTGCGGCTGGTAAGCATAATCGGCCTCGAAACAGGCACCGTCACCCTGACTCCAGAAACCACGGAACCAGATGCACGGCTCCTGACGGGTATGACCGCCATAGAGCCGGACAGCACGGGTTTTGAGGCGCACACCAAGGATGTCGCAAATATGCTGAAAATCCTCATATACCGTATCAAACCAGTCGTAGTCGAAACTGCCCTCACGATACCAGGCGCGGGCTTTTTCTCTGGCAGCATCGGACAGTTCATCAAGCTGATAGACGGTGGTTACTATCACTTTGCTCATCAGAACGCCCTCCGCTATATCCAGCCACGTTCGGCGAATGACACCACATCCGCGCCGCCCACCACCAGGTGATCCAGCAAACGAATATCCAGCAGCTCCAGCGCGGTTTTCAGCGTTTCCGTTATATGCCGATCAGCTACGCTGGGCTCGGCGTAGCCTGAAGGGTGATTGTGCGCAACAATCACTGCCGCCGCGTTATGACGCAACGCGCCCCTGACGACCTCGCGCGGATGCACCTCAACGCTGTTAATCGTGCCGAGGGCGATGACTTCTTTCCCCAGCAACCGGTGCTGATTGTCGAGGTAAATCACCATAAACACCTCTCGTTCCAGGTGGCTCATTTGCAGGCGCAACCAGTCGCTAACCGCATGGGAAGAGGTAAACGATATGCCCGGCTCCCTCAGGCATTTATCCAGCAGGGACAGCGCCTGACGGATAATCCGCTGTTCTCCGGGGGCGATGCCGCCGGACAGTTCAGTGCGGGATGAGCAAAGTCCGGTTAACACGTCGGGGTCGGTCAGTGCCAGTTCTGTCATTTCTGGTTTTCCTTTAATAAAAGCAAAGCGCCAGCCGGTGAGGGCTGGCGCGGATGCGAGTGTGAAGGTTTGATGGGATTATTGTTTCGGGCCACTTAATGCGCCACGCGTGATGTCGGTGACAGTTTTATAGCTGCGACGGGTCATCAGTCCGGTGGCTCGCCTGGCACGCAGCATGTCGATATGGCTGATGAACGGCGATGGAGTCTGCGCACTGAAACCCTGACGGTCAGTGCGCACCAGGTCGTATTTTTCCACCATAAAGTTCAGTGCGTCGATCAATGCAATTCCGGCGTCAATATGCGCCTGAATGACGGAATCGTTACTGAATGGTGTATCACTGAGCGTCAGGCCGTAATGCTGCGCCAGCAGCCGGGTTAGTAATGTTTTCCAGATGCCGACCGGTGATGCCGTCTGCGATACTGCCAATGGCAGGCCAGATGATGCCGCCAGTAAAGAATGTGACATGTTTATACTCCTTAAAATACAAAAAGCCCCTGCTGCCGGAGCAACAGGGGCTGAGTGGATAATCGCCCTGACTAGGGCGAAGGGATTATCAGAAGGCGACTTTCAGGCTGGCCTGACCGTTATAACCACCAGCGCTGTTACCGCTCACGCTGCGGGTATAACCGCCCTGCACGCCGAGCGTGACATTCTGGCGGATTTGCGCTTCCACGCCCGCCTGAACATCCAGCGCGGTGCCATTCTGTGACGGACTGAACGTGACGTTGCTGCCTGCGGTGGTAGTTCCCATGTTCAGGTCGCCATCATTGCCAAAGGTGCGGATAACCGATGGCGTGATCCACCAGTTAACCGGAAGCTCTGCCGCGCTGTGCTTCATGGTGGATTCATAACCTGCCAGTGTGGACGTTCCCTGATCAAACGCCATCTCCGACTGGTTGCCTAAACGCAGCCCGGCGCGGACATGCTGGGCACTGCCAATGCCGAAGTTCACGTACCCCCCATTATCATGACCATTATCCAGTGACGTGGACTGGTACACGTACTGCACCTGCGGTTCCAGCACCAGGCTGTGCCCGATATTCAGCGGCAGACCACTTTCCAGTGAACCCAGCCAACTCCAGCCACGGGTATCAAAACGGTTATCTGCGGATGTTGCTTCCAGGCTGTGACGGGAACCCTGTGCCACCATATCGGCCCATAAACCGGTGCCACGATCCACCGCCGTCAGGTAGCCGCCCAGGCTGTACGCATGGTCACGCACAGAACCCGCACGGGAACGATCATCGTTTTTCACTTCGTTGTTGGATTCACCCAGCGCACCGTAAACACCCGCCGTCAGGACATCGGTACGCAACAGATCGCCACCCAGTTGCATAAAACCGTAACTGCCGCTGCTTTCCGGCGTGGTTCCCTGCGCCAACCCTTTACGATCGCCATGCCCCAGATGACCGCCCTGAATACGGCCCCAGACCGCGTTATCGCTGCCACGCTGTGCATTATTACTGCGCTGGCTGTAGCTGCCTGCCAGTACACGGTCATAATCCAGCGTCTGCGCGAACAAAGAAGCATAAAGCGCGGTTTCCGCGCGGTAAGCCGCTTCGCTGGTCAGATACCAGTTTTCATCTGCCGTGCCGTGTTGCAGGGTATAGTTATACGCCCCGGCCTGGAGTTTTCTTCCCAGCGCAAACGCCCCCGCTTCGGTTGTGGCACCGTTGATGGCATCCACCACCTTGATACCGTTACCGGTCGTGGCAAGCCCCAGCCCGGCATTCCCCACATTCGTGAAGTTCAGCCAGGTTTTGCCGGTTGCGGTGCCACCATCAATAATCAGCATATCGGTGGGGAAAGTCGGATCGTCCAGGCGCACGGACATATTGATGCTGCCGCCATGCCCAATCAGGTTTTTCACGGTCAGCGTGTTGGGCGTAAAGCTGCCCGATACAGACGTGAAATTGATGGTGCCTGAGGCACTGAGGTCATCCAGTACCGATTTTACCGTAGCGTTATCGGGAATATTCCAGATCGCGCCGGAATCCAGCGTCACATCGGTCGGGTCAATGGCACCGTTCAGCACGGTGTTTCCGGTCAGCAACAGGCTGGTGCCGGACTGCGCAATCACATCACTGTTAACCACGCTGTTTTCCAGCGCCAGCGTGCCGCCATTCAGCGTTAACTGCGACTGAGTCACGGTACTGTCACTGACCGTCAGTGTGCCCTCACCTTCTTTCAGCAACGAACCTTCACCACTTAATGTCCCTGTGAAACGGGCTTCAGCACCTGAACCCGTACTGAACAGCAGGGTATCATTATTGGTGACATCCCCGGCCAGCACTGCATTATCTTTCAGGGTGGTGTTACCGAGGATGTTTGCGCCCGAGTCCGCAATCAGCGTGCCGCCATCGTTCATCACAATGTCTGAGGCAGTGCCTCCGGCGGCCACCGCCAGTACCCCGCCGTTGTTTACGGTGGTGGACTCTGCAATACCGTTGCTCAGAACCGACAGTTTCCCGCCATTTTCCAGCAGGACATTGGTGGCGGTATGCGTGGTGCCATCAATGGAGAAATCCCCCAGACTGTTCGTCCCGGTAACCGTGGAATCGGTGGTCGCCCATAATGCACCGCCCTGTTTGATGACCACATCCGTCGCGGAAGTGCCCGCATCCACCGACAACACGCCATCCGCTTCCACCGTGACGTTATTCGCCGACCCGGCCATCGCCGTTTTCCCGGCAACAGGTTCATCCTGCCAGATGGACACTTCCAGCCGACCACCACGATTCACGACCGAGCCGATAGCTGCACCACCAGCAAAAACCGACTGTACCCCGCCATTATTGATGGTGGTGTTTTCCGCACGTCCACCATTCACCATCTGATACGACAGGTCGGTCAGCAATTCGCCGGAGGGCGAATCATCACCGATGGTGGTGTTCAGGGCGGAGCCACCAGCCTGCACATTCTGCGAGGATGCACTGTTGCCGTTTGCCGCCTCGGTGCCAGTACCATTAAGGATAGTGGTATCCGTTGCTGTCGCCCCGTTCTTCACCACCTGCCAGCCGTTCTGGCTAATCACTGTACCTTCGGCGCTGGCACCTTCATGAACGTACTGGAAACCGCCTTCCAGCAGGGTATTTTTTGCCACTCCATGCACACTCTGGTCGCCCCCCATTTTCACGGTAGTGGTGTCAGCGGAACCGCCCTCGAAAATGACCTGACGACCATTGGCATTAATCAGGGTGTCGGTGACATCACCGGACACAAACTGACCATCACTGTTTTCGGCATCCGGCCCGCCCTGAGAGCCAGTGTTAACCACCGTACCGGAAGCTGTCGCGCCTGCTTTAACTAACTGATAACCCGATTCATTAATGACCGTGCCATTTGCCACACCGCCATCATGCACCCATTGCGAGCCACCATTCAGCACAGTGTCTGTCGCCTCGCCATGCACGCTTTGCCCACCACCGCTATTAACAATGGTATCGGTGGCGCTACCGCCTTTCAGTACCGCCTCAAGGCCACTGGCATTGACGACGGATGACGTTGCCACACCGCCGGACTGGATAAACTGCCCACCCTGATTGTTTTCATCATCATCGCCGTATTCCTGACCGGTGTTGATAATGGAGCCTGCTGCCTGACCGTACACCAGATGAGAGTCGTGATTACTGACCACCACACCAGTGACGGACTCCCCTTCAGACACGGTAATACTGCTGCCGTCCGCCAGTGCCGCCGCAGAGCCAGCCAGCCCGATGACCGTCACCGCCAGCACCGCACCGGTTCGTTTACCTTTCGCTTTCGCCAGCTCAGAAACGGCGACAAATGCGCCGAGGACATCATTCCAGACCAGCCTGTAACTGGTATTGAGGTTTCGTTTCATTAAACAATCCTTATTACTGTGTGCAGATTAAAGAGACAGCGCATCAAGAGAGCGCTGGATGAAATGAAAATGAGGTAATGCATTGAGAAAACGCTCGTTTTCCGGCAGGCGGAAAATGGCGTCATTACGGATAAAGGTTTCAGTGGAGGGAACGACCTGATGAATCTCATCCAGCGAGAACACCGCCATGCGTTGTCCATATTCCGCCAGCAGATACCAGGTGCCATCCCGCGCCACCAGCCGACAGGGAGCCAGCCTTTCGCAGCGTTGCCCCTCTGCCAGCAGCGTCACTCGCTGACGCGCCGTAATGGCCTGAATCAGCCGAAAGAAGGAAAGAGAGCCTGCCGCCGTGCTGGTACAGGGGGATGACCAGACCAGGCAGGGCGATTCATCACACGCCAGCAGCGTGTTGACCATCTTCCTGTCCAGCCCCGGAAATACATCTCCCATCCCGGAGCGCCAGGCAAAGGTCAGAATATCCAGCTCCCGTTGCGATACGCTGCCACCGGAGCGCAGGCGGCACATTCCCCGGTGATATTCCAGATCCAGATACATCAGTCGTTCACGAAAATCCCGCCGCAGGGTACGTACCGACACGCCAAATTCAGCCGCCAGTTTTCCCACATGCAGGGTTTCTCCGGCCAGCAGTCGGCTGATGATCAGCGAAAGCCTGACCGCCAGCCGGTCGTGTCGGCGTTCCGCCAGTGTCATAATGTTGTCTCCGTGGGTAATAACTCACTGAAAAATGGTGTAATTACTTTAAAGAGGGGGGCGGTAAGGGTATGGACACAGCAGAAACTATTTTTTATTTCTGCTTATCCCAGCGATGGCGGGGGCTGCGAAGACAAGTGTGCGATATTTGCACAGTTGAACAATGTTAAAACAAACAGGGAGCGTCCTTAATTAACATTAAATTAACCATTTAAATGACCGCTCTACCCTGCACATGACCCAGCATGGTTTCTGCCATGACCCACAGCGCACGGTTGAGTTTTACGTCGCCGTCGATGCCACTCACGGCACGGGTACGGGCGCGTTTGCCGGTGGCATTACGACCCGTCAGCCCGCCCTTCACCAGGTTTTCCTGAATCCGCTGGTACGTGGTCCACAGGTCATTGCTCTGATCCTGTGCGCGGCGCGGGGCCAGTAACTGAATTTCGCTGACAGGCTGAAATTCCTCGCCAAAACGGTACGTCAGTGCCGCTTTCGCCATCGCCTGCTGTGCCGGTGGAGGCAGCATCAGCGCCTGCATTTCCTCGCGCTTTTCATCAACACGGTCAAACACATCCAGCACCTCATACGCGCCTTCAATCACCCGCTCCACCACATCGCCCTTATGGGGAACTCGCACCTCGCCGAAGGACTCTCCGCAAATAAGCCCGTTCTGGCACACCATACGGAACAGCCCCGGCAGCATCTGGTATGAGCTGGAACCATCGTGTGAGTTAAGCAGAATGATTTCCGGCACCTGATGCCCCGTGATTTGCCCCCCACGGCGCAGGCGCAGCATGTGTTTGGTATGCTCACGTTTGCCCTGGTCGCGTACGCGCGTCTGGCAGGCAAAGAACGGCTGAAAACCTTCACGTTGCAGGTTTTCCAGCAAAGTGATAGTGGGAATGCAAGTGTAACGCTCACTGCGGGATGCGTGCTTGTCTTCGCTGAACACGCTGGGAACCACGCGCAACAGTTCATCACGGGTTAACGGACGGTCACGGCGGATAACATTCGCCCGACCGAAACGGGAAGCTAAACGGGTCATGGTTAATTCCTTAAGCAATAAATAAAGAAAAGCCCTCGTCGCACAGGGCGACGGGACGGGTTATTGGATGTGAAAATCTTTAGAAGAAAAAATCCCAGACAGAACGGGCGACCGATACAACAGCATTACGCACATAGCGAATAACGGTACGCGCTATCTGAGGAACAAAAGGCATGGAAGCGACGGAATCCAGCACGTCACCTACCGCCTCGCCGAAGTCAGTACGTGCGGTTTCCTTTACCCGTGTAGTACGCAAAGGTTGCTGTAACCGGGCGACGACCGGGCTGCTGGCCTCACGAGGCAGGCAACGGATCATCCGTTCCGCCATCTGGGCTATCCCCCATTGCATTCGTACCGACACGGCACAGATCGGATGTGCAGGCGTAAAAAGTGAGTTCAGTATCTGGATTTTACAGCTGATACTAAGTTGTTGTGGCATGGACAGACTTTCAGCATTGCCGCTGACCGGTTCAATTTTGTCGGCCTGGCTGATAACAAACATCACCTTATGCTGGTGATCCTCGCCAATCACCTGACGGTAAAACCGCTCGTCTACCGCCAACGCCCTGTCATCGGCCTTGACCATCCACAACACCAGATCGAGGCGCGGCAGTTGCTGGCGATACATCGCGGCATATTCCGCATCACGGCTTTCGCTTTCTCCGACACCGGGCAGATCCACGATGGTCATAAAGCGTTCGCCAGCCTGTAAACGAAAGCGCAGCGGTTCACGGGTACAGGCTGCAACATCACTGACTGGCGAGACTTCCCCTGCAAACAGGGCATTACACAGGCTGGATTTCCCGACTCCGGTTTTCCCCATAATGCCGATCACCGGCTCATAGTCGGTAAGCGAGTGAATGTGTTTTAGGATGGTGCCAGACAGTTGTGTGGGCAGCGCGGCCATTGCCTTGCTAATAGCGTTGATACCTTCTTGTTTACTCATTATTTTTCCCGAACAGAAAATAAAACGACAACGGCTAACTTGTCGGTTAGCCGTTATGGGTGGAGGTGTTCGGGAGGATGATATATATCTGAAATTATTTGGAATTATGTCAGTAGCAGTAGTTATTTTCAGTCAATAAGAACCCATTGAGTTTTGTAGAGTTGCAATGCAAAATGCATTACATTTACAGGCTCTGGGATTGAGGGCTCCGCCGATGACACGCCTTAAAGATGAAACACTTTCTATACGCACATCTGCCGACATTAAACAACTTCTTCGCCAGGCCGCTGATCGTGAGCGTCGCTCTGTCGCCTCAATGATTGAGGTTTTGGTTATAAATTATGCGAAGGCACACGGACTAACACCGGATCACTCTAAAAAATAACACTGCCGAGTAGCTCACTTTTAGTGCCTCATTCCACGAAAATAGAAGCATGGTCAAGTAAAGAGTGATACTGAGGCGAGGAATTCACCAATGAGTACGACCGAAAACCAAATTGAGCTGGATCTTATTGCCCGGCTGGCTGAACTAAAATACACACTGCGGCCCGACATTCGCGATCGGGCATCACTCGAAAAAAACTTCAGGGAGAAGTTTGAAGCTCTCAATAAGGTGCATCTGACCGATAGCGAGTTTCAGCGTCTGCTCGATACTATTATTACGCCTGATGTGTACAATGCAGCTCAGACGCTACGCAATATCAATAGCTTCGAGCGTGATGATGGAACACCACTGAACTACAGCTTGGTTAACATTCGCGACTGGTGCAAGAACGACTTTGAGGTAGTGAACCAATTACGCATCAACACCGATAACAGTCATCACCGCTATGATGTGATACTTCTCATAAACGGTGTACCGGTTGTGCAGATCGAGCTTAAAACACTGTCCGTTAGCCCACGCCGTGCTATGCAGCAAATCGTGGATTACAAAACCGAGCCTGGCAATGGCTACGGTAAGACGCTGCTGTGTTTCATCCAGCTCTTCATCGTCAGCAATCGTACTGATACCTGGTACTTCGCTAACAATAATGCGCGACATTTCAGTTTTAATGCCGATGAGCGCTTCCTGCCGGTCTACCAGTTCGCTAGTGAAGATAACAAAAAGATTACCCAGCTAGAGATCTTCGCCGACAAGTTCTTAGCCAAGTGTACTTTAGGGCAAATGATCAGTCGTTATATGGTCCTGGTTGCCAGCGAACAGAAACTATTGATGATGCGCCCATACCAAATTTATGCGGTCAAGGCTATCGTCGAGTGCATTCATCAGAATTGCGGAAACGGCTACATCTGGCATACCACTGGTTCGGGCAAGACGCTGACTTCGTTCAAAGCGTCCACTTTGCTCAAGGATAATCCTGACATCGAAAAATGCCTTTTTGTGGTGGATCGTAAAGATCTGGATCGCCAGACCCGCGAAGAATTTAACCGTTTTCAGGAAGGCTGTGTAGAAGAGAACACTAACACTGAAACACTGGTTCGCCGACTTTTGTCTGACGACTATGCCGATAAGGTTATTGTCACGACTATCCAGAAGCTGGGCCTTGCCTTAGACGGCACAAATAAACGTAAGTACAAAGAACGTCTGGAGCCGTTACGAGACGCCCGTATCGTTTTCATCTTCGATGAATGCCACCGCTCGCAATTTGGTGAGAACCATAAGGCTATAAAAGAATTTTTCCCCAATGCCCAGCTTTTTGGCTTCACGGGGACGCCTATCTTCGAGCAGAATGCCAGCTACCAGCAAATCGAAGGTCAGCAAGCCAGCCTGCGTACCACCGACGACTTATTCGAACGGTGTTTGCACCAGTACACCATCACTCATGCTATCGAAGATCGCAACGTCTTACGCTTTCACATAGACTATTTCAAACCCGAAGGAAAGAACCCACCTAAGCCCGGTGAAGGCATCGCTAAATCCAAGGTTATCGAAACCATTCTTTCCAAGCACGATTCTGCGACCAACGGACGCAAATTTAACGCTGTCCTGGCGACAGCCAGCATTAACGATGCCATCGAATATTTTGAGTTATTTGCCAGTATTCAGACAAAAAATGCAGAAAAAGACGCTGAATTCCGGCCATTAAACGTAGCATGTGTTTTTTCCCCACCTTCTGAAGGTAACAAAGACGTTCAGCAGATACAGGAAGATCTGCCTCAGGAGAAAGAAGATAACCAGCAGGACCCAGAGGGCAAGAAAGCGGCACTCACCCGTATCATTGCTGATTACAATGCCCGTTTCGGGACCAATCACCGCATAAGCGAATTTGACTCTTACTATCAGGACGTACAAAAGCGCATCAAGGATCAGCAGTACCCCAATACAGACTTATCTGCCGCGCAAAAAATTGACATCACCATCGTAGTGGACATGCTGCTTACGGGATTTGACTCCAAGTATCTCAATACGCTGTACGTGGACAAAAATCTCAAACACCATGGCTTAATTCAGGCATTCTCACGGACTAATCGTGTTCTCAACGATACGAAGCCCTACGGCAATATTCTCGATTTTCGTCAGCAACAAAAGTCGGTAGAAGGAGCCATCGCGCTATTTTCCGGTGAGAAAATCGATAACCCGCGTGAAATCTGGCTGGTAGACCCTGCACCTAAAGTCATTGAGAATCTGCAAACAGCCACGCAAAAACTGGCCGACTTTATGCAATCACAGGGACTGACTAATGCACCGGAAGAAGTCGTCAATCTTAAAGGCGATGTTGCAAGAGCACAATTCGTTAACCTGTTCAAAGATGTTCAGAGACTCAAAACTCAGCTCGATCAGTATACCGATCTGTCTAAAGCGCAGAAGCAACAGATCGAGAGGATCGTGCCGACAGATCAATTGCAGGGATTTAAGGGCGTGTATCTGGAAACGGCCAAGCGCCTGAAGGAACAACAGGACAAGGACCAGACACCACCAGAAGTACAACAACTTGATTTTGAATTTGTGCTTTTTGCCTCTGCAGTTATTGATTACGACTTTATCATGGGTCTTATTGCTAATCTGACTCAGCAGAAACCAGGCAAGCTCACCCTGAATCGCGAAGAACTCATTGGCCTGATCCAGTCCGATGCCAAGTTTATCGACGAGCGTGAAGATATTGCTGAGTACATCCGTGGCCTGCCGGTAAATGAAGCATTAAACGAAAAACAGATTCGAACGGGTTTTGAACACTTCAAGGCAGAGAAGAAGGCGAAAGAACTCAATGTTATCGCCGCCCGACACGAACTCGCACCTGATGCCCTACAAATTTTTGTGGATGAAATTCTGCGTCGCCGTATCTTCGACGGCGAACGCCTTTCCGAATTAATGGCTCCGCTGAATCTGGGCTGGAAAGCACGCACGCAGAAAGAGCTGGCGCTTATGGATGAGCTGACACCGTTGCTACACAAACTGGCACAAGGGCGTGAGATCACGGGACTATCAGCCTATGAGGAAGGGAAATAATGGCAGCCATTTTTACTAATAACATGCAGTGGAGTAGTGAAAATTTGAATTCGCATACCATCGCGAACAGCAAATTCATGTTCGTGGAAGTTAATACTCATGCGAGACCAAAATACCAGCAAGCACAGATATGGGCACCGATGCTCTCAACTAGTGACGTAATGCCTCAGGAGCAAGCGGTATGAGTGGAAGCAATAAACATATGCTGGTACCACAATTGCGTTTCCCAGAGTTTAGAAATGCAGAAGAATGGACCACCTATAATTTAGGCCAACTTTCAAAAATTGTAACAGAGAGAGTGGGAAATGATGATTGTATTCCATATACAATCACATCTGGGGTTGGCCTTATTAGCCAACAGGAAAAACTAGGTAGAACTATTGCAGGTAATTCTTTAAAAAATTACATACTCCTACAGCATAACGATTTTGCTTACAATAAGAGTGCCACAAAAGCATACCCGCAAGGATATATTGCATGTTACCAGGGACACGAACGAGCTGCTGTTCCCAACAGTATTTTCACTTGTTTTCGCCCCACCACAAACTTAGTCATACCAGCTTTTTTGGATAATCTTTTTATTGCCAACTTACATGGGAAATGGCTAAAGAATCGCGTTGCTGTGGGTGCACGTGCTAATGGTGCATTGCAAGTCAATAATGATGACTTAATGAAAGTCCCCGTACCATTACCAATTGGTTCGCAGTCGCTTTCCGAACAAAAAAAAATCGCCGACTGCCTGTCTTCGCTGGATGACCTGCTCACAGCAGAAGTCCAGAAACTGGATGCGTTAAAAAAATATAAAAAAGGCCTGTTGCAACAGCTTTTTCCTCGTGAAGGTGAGACGGTTCCCCGGCTGCGTTTCCGTGAATTCCAAAATGCAACAGAGTGGGAGAGGAAAACACTTGAACAGTTAGGAGAGCTTGTCTCTGGGTTGACATACAGCCCTAATGACGTCCGTGAAAACGGCCTGTTGGTTTTACGCTCATCGAATGTTCAGGATGGCAGAATTGTTTTGGGCGACAACGTTTATGTAAGAATAGACATAGATGGCGCTAAACCATCTCTACCAAACGACATTTTGATTTGCGTCCGAAATGGCTCAAAATCACTAATTGGGAAAAATGCACTTATACCTGAAGGAATGCCGCCATGTACGCATGGTGCATTTATGACCATATTTAGGTCAAATTCAGCAAAGTTCATGATACAACTATTTCAAACGACGGCGTACGAGAACCAGGTTGCTGCTGATTTGGGGGCAACCATTAACTCAATAAATGGGAATCAATTAAAGAAATATACATTCCTCATTCCGAAACAAGCGGAGCAAAAGGCAGTCGCCGATTTTCTTACATCTCTCGACGAACTCACCGCCGCTCAAGCTCAAAGAATCGAGGTGCTGAAAACCCACAAAAGGGGCCTGGTGCAGCAGTTATTCCCAGTACTGAATGAGGTTCCCGCATGACCTGGCGGATAACTTACCAGTCTGAGCAAGACTGCGTTTCTTGGCAGGGGCACTGTGCGCAGGAAGACAGTGCGTTTAATGATTTCCTGCAAGGGCCAGTGGCTGCTCGTCTGAATGATACGACAGGCCATGATGCGCTGACTGAGCATCTGCGTGGGCTTAGCTTGACCGGCATGGGACATGATTCACTGGAAGAAGTCCTGGCGGCTGAGGTGCCTGAAACTCGTGATTGGGCCGTCGGTGAAGCGTTGGCAGAAGCCGTGCTGGAGGCACAGCACGACGTGGTGCTTCCGTGGAATACCGAGCGCGACAAGCGCAATCCTTTTGCCTCATTGCCCGGCGCGGATATTGTGGGTTTCCAGCGTGATGGCGAATCCCACCGGCTGGCTCTGGGGGAAGTCAAATGTTCATCCGAAGCCCAGTCACCGCCACAGGTCATGAGCGGGCGCAGTGGCATGACACACCAGCTGGATACTCTCGCCAGCAACCTTGCCACTCTCTGCCAGTTACTCAAATGGCTGCTACCACGGGTCAAAGGCACTGAGCATGAGACAGCGTTCAATAACGCCTGCACGCGCTATTTCAATAGCGGGAATCGTGATCTGGTATTGTTCGGCGTACTGATTCGCGATCAGGCCGTAAATGAGACGGATTTACGGGCGCGAGGCCGTAGTCTGGCTGGTCGCCTGCAAGCGCCCAGTTGCTGCCGACTTCTGGCGTTTTATCTCCCCTGGCCGATTGCCCAACTGCCCGAATTTGTCAGGCGGGGAGGTGACGCATGAACCATTGGTTGCTGGATGCCATAGCAGATAAACGTAGCCTGGCATTACGCAAGGCTGATCGGGTGCAGTTCTATAGTGAAATGACACAAGCCGCCCCAACCTTTGATATTCAAACCATTCAAGAAGTGGCCGCTGCACTAGAATTGGCGGTGCTGGATATGGAGCTGGATCGTTTTGCCGATGATGAGGCTTCCCGAAAAGTGATGCGACGTACGGCTGAGGATGCCTTCCGACTGCTGCGTATCCAACCTTTGCCAGAAGCGCCGATGGAAGCAGCCACACAGCTTTTACGGGCTTCAGCCCTGGCTGTGATCGGTGATCGTGGTGCAGACGCTGCTCGCTGGCTGCGTGCGCTGGAGGATGATCAAACCTCACCCACCTTACCGCTGGATTCTGCGGATTGGGGCGAGCGTTGCTGGGCGGTACTAACTGACATCTGGCTGCGTCTGGTGCGTAAGAAAGGCTGGTCTGACCGCGATACCGTGCTGGAGAGAGTCGCGGCATTGCGTGATGCCCAACAGACATTCGAGCGTAACTATCTGGGAAGCTTCGCGCCACTTGCGGCCAAGCGCTCGGCGCTGGAACTGATTGCCATCTACCACCTGACCAAGGCAGCAGATGTGCTGGCCCACTACATCACCGATGGTGTGGTAGAAGACAGCTATCAGATTCAGCCTGTGCTGGATTCGCATTTCGACCGAGCCGTGGCCGCCTGTGATACAGGTCAGTTACTGGAGTTGGGGCCGTTGACGCGTCTGCTGGCACGAGCTGCTGCGCAGATGGTGGAGAACTCGCTGTGGACGGTGACCCGAGCCGTGAACTCGCGCGTAACCAGATTCGTGCGCGAACTGGTAAGCCGGGGTCGTGGTGACCGTGCGCTGTTTGACGTATTGCCCCCCCAGCGTCGTACATTGGCTGAGTGCGGACTGTTGGGGTCCAGTCGTCGTGCTGTGGTGGTCAGCTTGCCGACATCCAGCGGCAAGACGCTGATAGCCCAGTTCCGCATGTTGCAGGCACTGAATCAGTTTGATGACCAGAAGGGCTGGGTGGCCTATCTTGCGCCCAGCCGGGCACTGGTGAATCAAATAACAAGACAGTTACGGCGTGACTTTCAGCCTCTAGGGGTCGTTGTTGAGCGAGTCAGCCCGGCACTGGAAGTCAATGGTATCGAGGCTGGGTTGCTGGCAGATTCTCAGGACGATACTCAGTTCCGTGTTCTGGTAGCAACACCGGAAAAATTCGACCTGATGATGCGTCAGAGCTGGGAGGAAAAAATCGGTCGCCCCCTGACCCTGGTGGTGGTGGATGAGGCTCATACTATTCAGGACAAGGAACGTGGGTTGCGGTTAGAACTGTTGCTTGCCACCATCAACCGGGAATGCCGTGAAGCGCAGTTTTTGTTACTGACTCCCTTTATTGAAAATGCCCGAGAAGTTGCACGCTGGTTGGGCGGACAAAACTCGGATGACATCAGTCTAGGGGTGGATTGGCAGCCAAACGATAGAGCCATTGGTATTGTCAGCCCATTGGATGCCGGAGCCTTGAAGGGGAAAAGTAGGGATTACCACCTAAGCTTCCAGGCTGTGCATACCTCACGGCCGAGTATTCGCCTAGATGAGGATTTTTCTCTGGGAAAAGAAGAAGCATTGGCTGTTTCTCTATCAAAAGCCAAAGATATTGGCACCTTGGCTGCGATGACTGCACGCAAGCTGTCGCGGCGTGGCCCTGTGATCGTTATGCATAGCCGCCCGGATTATGTCTGGAAACTGGCCGAGAAGCTGAAAGGTAACTGTAGCGAGACTTTGCCAGATGATGTGCGCTTTGTTCAGAGCTACGTGGCTGCCGAGTTGGGTGCAGAGTTTCCGCTGGTCGCTCTACTTGCTCACCGGATTGGAGTGCATCACGGTGGCCTGCCTGAAGAGGTTCGAATGTTGATGGAGTGGCTGTTCGAGAAAGGACATCTTAATGCTTTGGCAGCAACGACTACTCTTGCTCAGGGCGTGAACTTTCCGGTCAGCGGTGTGGTGATGGCGGCTACCCAGTACCCCTTTGGTCAGGACATGCCTCCTGAGGATTTCTGGAATATTGCGGGTCGTGCTGGTCGAGTTTCTCAAGGCCAACTCGGTGTGGTTGCTCTCGTCGCCAAAGATGAAAGTGAAGTGGCACAAAAAAGGGAGTTTATTAACCGAAACACAGGCGACTTGAATTCTGCGTTGATTCAGATTGCGCAAGCTGCGGCTGATGGACTGGAAGACCTGGGTCTCATCGTATACCGCCACCCGGAATGGTCGAGCTTCTTACAATATCTGGCTCATACTTATCGCCAGATGGGGCAGCCATCGAATTTTGCGGATCAGATCGAGCAGGTACTGCGTGGCACTTTTGGCTTCGAGAAATTGCGTACATCGGATAGCCAGATAGCTCGTCGTTTACTGAATGGTATCCATCGCTATGTCGATTATCTTGCCAGTCCTTCCCAACCGCTGAAACTGGTTGATAGTACTGGATTTTCACTGCAAAGCATCAGGACGGTGTTGACGCATAAAGGTGATCTGGGACCGGACTCCTGGAATCGAGAACGGCTATTCAGCTCCGGTGACAATACCCTGAAGAACATGATGGGCGTGCTGCTGCGAGTACCCGAATTGCGCGACAATCTGAATTCGGTACTGGGTGGCAGATCACCTGATGGTGACAAGCTTGCATGCATTCTGAAGGATTGGGTGAACGGAGAAGATATTGCTCATATCGCGAAGCAATATTTCAGCGAGGATGGTGCAGATGCTGTTACTGCCTTGACTAAATGCGGACAGAACCTGTTTGGCAAGCTGACCCATACTACGTCATGGGGCCTGAATGCTTTGTTGGCAATTACCACGGCAGAACTGGATGATGATGAGCGTAGTCGGTTATCTAATCTTCCATCGCAGGTTTACTACGGAGTTGCCACGGATGAGGCGGTTTCACTGCGTCTTTTGGGAGTTCCTCGCCGTGCTGCGCCACGTTTGGCTGAAGCCTTACGATTAACGCGGGAGGATTCGCTTCCTGCCATTCGTCAACGTCTTGAGAATCTACCGGAGCAAGTTTGGAGCGAGGCTTTAGGTAAAGAAGGTACTGTCTACCGCAAGGCCTGGATGATTTTGGATGGGGAACAGTGATGAGGCAGAATACTCCACCTGTTTTTCCTGATCTTTCCATGCTGGCGGCTCATCTGCGCAGCGAACTGGAAAACAAAAAGGCCATCTTGCTCTATGCCTATAACGGTACAGGGAAGACACGACTGTCGATGGCGTTTAAAGATGCAGGTAAAAAAACAATTCACCGCCCTTTTTCGGTTGGTGATCATGTGGGCCAGCCGCTTACAATTACCGAAACGACCGGCGATACCTTATATTTCAACGCCTTCACCGAAGATCTGTTCCATTGGAACAACGATCTGGAAGGTGATGAGGATCGCCGCTTGCTGCTCAACAGGGATTCGCGATTTTTTCAGGGACTGTCTGAGCTGGAAATGGACAACCGCATACGCCCGTTGTTGCAGCGTTATACAGACTTTGACTTTCGAATTGATACAGAAGAATGGGCGATACGCTTCTCACGGACTGTGGATGGTCAAATCATTGATAACATCAAGGTTTCGCGAGGAGAGGAAAATATCTTCATTTGGTGCTTCTTCTTAGCTATCGTACAATTAGCGCTTGATGGTGCTGATGCTTACCAGTGGGTAAAATATGTCTACATCGATGACCCTATATCTTCACTGGATGAGCATAACGCCATCACAGTTGGTAGCCATCTGGCGCAACTATTGAACAAGGCTGATAACCCGTTGAAAGTGATGATCTCGTCTCATCATCCATTATTCTTCAATGTCATGCACAATGAACTTGATGTTCGTAAATCCAAAAAGGTCGCAGCCTACTTTTTATCAAGATCCAAGGTTGATGGTAGTTATTCTGTGGCTTATACAGGCGCGACACCATTCTTTCATCATGTTGCGATACTGACCGAGTTGTATAAGGCGGAGCAATCAGGCGAGTTATATACCTATCATTTCAATATGTTGCGTTCGGTTCTGGAAAAATCAGCCAGCTTCCATGGTTTCTCAAACTTCTCAGCCTGCATTGCGCAGGATGCTGATGACCCTGAAAGAATTTTGCATTCGAGGCTCATTAATATTCTGAGCCATGGAAACTATTCGCTTTTCGAGCCTCAGCCTATGCTCGACGAAAATAAAACTTATTTCAGAAAGATTTTGCATGATTTCCTGAAGCGCTATCCATTTAATCCTGATTTATTTCCTCAACAGATTGAGGAAGGTGAAGAAAAACTATGACTGAGTTTGAAAAACAAAAACTGGGCAAAACGCTCTGGAATATAGCCGATCAATTACGCGGCGCTATGAATGCGGATGATTTTCGCGATTATATGCTGGCATTTTTATTCCTGCGATATCTATCGGATAATTACGAAGCCGCAGCTCAAAAAGAGCTAGGGATAGACTACCCCAAACAGAAAGAGGGGGAACGTCAACCACCGCTGACTCTGTGGTATGAACAAAATGAGCAGGATGTTCCTGAGTTTGAAAAACTAATGCGCCGTAAAGTGCATTACGTAATCGAACCTCAGTATCTTTGGACGAGCATTGCTGAGATGGCACGAACCCAGCATGTGAAACTGCTTAATACATTACAGGCAGGTTTTAAGTACATTGAGGAAGAATCGTTCGCCAGTGTCTTCCGGGGTTTGTTCTCGGAAATCAATCTTGCCTCAGAAAAACTTGGCAAAACATATGGTGAGCGAAATGACCGTCTTTGTAAGATAATCAAAGAGATTGCTGATGGGTTGAAGCAGTTCTCCACCGACAGCGACACGTTGGGGGATGCTTACGAATATCTGATCGGCCAATTTGCAGCGGGCTCAGGTAAAAAAGCCGGGGAGTTCTACACACCTCAGCATATTTCAGACATCTTATCTGCCATCGTTACGTTGGATAGCCAGGAACCTGCCACTGGACAACGGTCACACCTAGACAGCGTGTTTGATTTTGCCTGCGGGTCAGGATCATTGCTCCTGAATATTCGCAAGCGCATGGGGCAGCACGGTATTGGGAAAATATACGGGCAAGAGAAAAATATCACTACCTACAACCTGGCACGTATGAACATGCTTCTGCATGGAGTGAAAGATTCAGAGTTTGATATTTTCCACGGTGATACCCTACTCAACGATTGGGATATGCTACGCGAGACCAATCCGTCCCGAATGCCTAAATTCGATGCGGTGGTTGCCAACCCTCCATTCAGCTATCGCTGGGAACCTACAGAAACATTAGCTGATGATGTGCGCTTTAAAAACCACGGTCTAGCACCTAAATCTGCTGCTGACTTCGCCTTCCTTTTGCATGGATTCCATTTTTTAAAAGAAGATGGCGTAATGGCAATTATCCTGCCTCATGGTGTACTTTTCCGAAGCGGTGCCGAAGCACGCATACGCACGAAGCTGCTGAAGGATGGTCATATTGATACGGTAATTGGACTGCCTGCAAATCTGTTCTTCTCTACTGGTATTCCGGTGTGTATTCTGGTGCTGAAAAAATGTAAAAAACCTGACGACGTATTATTCATCAATGCTGCCGAACACTTCGATAAGGGTAAAAGGCAGAATCAGATTTCGTCTGATCATATTAAAGAAATTATTGATACTTATAAGTTCCGTAAAGAAAAACCACGCTACGCGCGTCGCGTTAGCATGGAAGAGATCGAAAAAAATGATTTTAATTTAAACATCTCACGCTATGTAAGTACGGCTGAGGCTGAAGAAGAAATCAAACTTTCTTCAGTACATGCTGAGTTGGTTTCTCTGGATAACCAGATAAAATCAGCAACTCAAAAACATAACGAATTTCTAAAAGAGTTAGGCTTACCTCTTTTACCGTAATTCGCGCCGTTTTATTTTTATGTTAATAAAATGCCCTTTTCATTGCGACAAGGGCATTAAAACTCATTGGTATTAATTATTACTACACCCAAACGATCTGTTCCCGTCATCAAAGATCTTACTTTTCACTTTGGTGAGATAATCAATCCTGTTTAGTAAATCACCGGGATAAATGTCATTCAGAACATCATCACGGTTCAGGGTATATTTACCATTAGCAGGGTACTGCACCAAGTGCTGCCCCTCTTCGGGAGTCAGGTTTAATGCGCTACACCATGCCGAGCTAATCATGGTTCTTAGCGTATCTTCATCCAGATTGAAATCCCCTAAGTGGTAGTAAGCATCCTTGTTCAGAAACAGAAATACGTGAAAATGACGCTTACCATTCTGGGTAAATTCCCGCACCCACGCATAGCGGAGCGTATTCGGGTGTACCCGTTTACCTTCTTTACGCTTGCGCTGTTCATCTGCTGCCAGTTTGGCTTTCAGTGAATTGGTAAATCTTGATATAGACCCTGAATCAGTATTCGCAATACAGGAAATGGTATCACCATTATCCAGAATAACCGGGTCATGCAGATCCACTCGTATTGCCAGTGTACGTCCGTGTTCTTTAACGGCTTTATTAATAACTTCGATAATTCTTTCTTTGTATGATTTAACATGACTTCCATACTCGCTATCGTAGAGATTCATAATGATTTATTCCTTGATAGATAGCAGTCATCGCATTACTGGTATGGATATTAGTGTGGTGGATATACAGATATTGTTAGTGACAATATATTAACTATCCGACACTTAATTTCAGGCAAAGAATAGCCACAGCCTGCGATGACTGATTAAAAGTTACTCTGTAATTAGTTACAATGATGGCTCTTTAATAAAGAAATTATTCCAACTTGTCTTTGCTCTGTTCGTTATATAAAACCATCGACAGGTTGTATAAAAATGGTTTTCCCTCTTTTCTCTGCCCGTATTTTGTTTTGCGAATAAAGTGTACTGAGCAGTTCATTCACTTTACTCCGGTTCCTGAACCGGTTCGGACCATATTGCAGGATGGTTGTCTTCCTGATATACGGCACCACACACCTGTAGCAATAATCTTTTATCCACGAGTAAAGTTCGTCTGCATCTGAACTTACCAGCAGCAACGTCTGGGGTTTAGAGAAAATTCTCACATACTCATCCACATACCAGGCGATTATATCTACTGCGGCTTCCACGGCAGTAAGGGATATATCTCCTTCATCGCCGTTGAAGTAATGCAACAGTGCGGCGATCCTCGCCATATTCTCCGCCATTTTAGAAGCATAATCCTTAAAATCAGACAGGAAGCCAATCAGCCCCATTTCTGACTCGACTTTGTTATAAAATTCGAGCCAGCGTTTTTCTGCTTCGGGAGAGAAACGCAGACACTGACGCTCATTTTCCTCATTTCTGGCAATGCTCTCATTAACAATGTCTATCAGTCGTTGATGAAATACCGGCAGATGCTCACTTGAGACAACCGGACTGGTAATTTGCCTGTAGCCCTGTGTTGAACCTGGTTGACATATCAGACATCGGGCGAAGAATCCGATCCCTTTCGCGGCATCGCCTTTTCGTTCCAGATACCCTTTTTTAAACACATCAGGCTGAATCATCAGTCCCAGCGTCATTCTGGCATCTTTGATTAATTTATCTGGCTCGCTTTTTCTTTCCACGGGAAACATTGCGCCATCCCACATTTTATTGATGAAAGGCAGTTCATTCAGCGCGTAGCCGTTAAAAATAGTGCCAGCTTCATCAGACATAAGCCCGATGGATCGCCAGCGTCCACAGAGAGAGTCTTTCATCGCCGCAGGTGTGGCATCGTTGAGTATCTGCCTTAACCTGACCGGAGCTTTTGGAGACACCGCCAGTAGCGCTTTCAGCCGTTCATTCGTTGCGGAGTGATCTTTATTACGGCGAATATCGGTTTTCAATTTTGACATCAGGGCTTTCTTTTCAATATTAAAAACCGTTTCCGCATTCCTCCAGACAATCAGGTCCTGGGTATATTTTTCAAACCATTCTTCTTCCAGTTGATATAATGGCTTCATCAGTAGTTTGTCTACAGTGCTTTTGCGTTCACCAGATTCCGCCAGCGTTAGTAAGAAAAGCGATACCGGACTGCGCAGATTATTCAGTCGGCACACATCAATACGGTTCTGGCAGGCAAGCGAAATAGCCCCCAGTACCGATGCAGCAATCAAAGCCTGAGGAGCCTGCGTGTGCTGTTCCACTTCATATACCGCATTTCTGATGATCTGCGGGAACACATGCACAGGGAAAGGACGACCACACAGCATAGATACCTCTTATTCAGTTAACGTTTAAAACGATTCCCCTCACATTGCTATTCCGCTATTAATGGAAGAAATAGCAGGATGAACACGGGGCATTTAAGAAAAAAACAAAAAAATAAATAAAAAAAACCTAAGGTTAACGATCATTGATCCAACAAAGCAGGTCACTTAACAGCCATCCACAGGATTTCAGGCCGATAGACTTACGCTGTGGAAACTTTCCAACCTGTTCCAGTTTCCACGCGGTAGAGCGGGAAATGGACGTGATACGCTGGCGTTCCCGTTCACGCACCAGACGATCACCATGCTCGCCGTAATCACGCAGGATTTTCAGGCGTTCTTCCGGGGTGGGGGTGATAAATGTTGTACTCATACTGCCTCCTTTGTTTCAGTGGGGTCAGCATGTCGCAGATGGGTAACTGAATGACAGCAGCGGACACCTTATTAAGGTGTTAGCGCTTATTGCGGGGCTTAATGCTGTGTTTGGCGTGAAAATTTGGCGGGTTTGATATCGATATTGATTATTTTTTCATCTTTAGAGTGGACGCAAATGGGTATCTGGGGTAGTTTAAGGTAATACCTTGCACTACGGAGTAATGTGATATGGCAACACCAACTTCTATTAAACTGGACGATCAACTGAAAGGGCGAGTTCAGCATCTGGCAGATGCACGCCGTCGTAGCTCACACTGGATCATGCGGGAAGCCATTGAACAGTATGTTGAACGTGAAGAAAAACGTGAAGCCTTCCGGCAGGATGCGCTTCGGGCCTGGGCTGATTACCAGCAAACTGGCTTGCATCTAACCCATGCAGAAGCAGACAACTGGCTGGAGAGCCTTGAAGCAGGCAATGATACGGAGTTGCCTGAATGCCACAACTGATCTGGACACGTTCAGCACTGGCAGATGTGCAACGGCTTTACCGTTTTCTGGCGGCAAAAGATATTGATGCCGCAAAGAGAGCCGCCAGAGCGATCCGTTCCGACGTTAAAATCCTTGCTCATCAACCTTATTCCGGGCGACCAGCCGAAGAAATGGAATCTGAGTACCGGGAATGGCTGATCGAGTTCGGCGATAGTGGTTATGTTGCACTCTACAGGGCAGATACCGAAATTGTCGCCATTCTGGCGGTTCGCCACCAGCGGGAAGCCGGATATTAATTTTTTTTCTTATCCTCAAAACGTTTAATCCATTCAGCGATAGTGTCGTCGCTGAATTGCTGGCTGAATCCGTATTGGCTGGCATCTGCCGTGAGCATTTCCGCCATTTTTGAGTAATTAATATTACCATTACTGTCACGGTAATGTTCATTCAGCATGACATACAAAGCGACCCTTTCCGGTCTGGAAATTCGTTCCTGTTTTTCTTTTTTCTCTGCCATTATGGCCTCTTCGCTTTGGGATAACAATGTATTAGCATCAAAGAAAAAATCAGCTTTTTCTTTGCAAACCTCATTAGAAAAAACGAGATAATCCCAGTCACTTTTACCATATACAGCAATAGCACCTGCAATATTATTATATTCTTTCACTGTATCTATGTCTGAAAGGACATAATGACCATCAGAAAAACGCGTTACTGGCGTGGCTTTTATACGCCAGTAACCATGTGCATGTCCATTATAGGTATAACGGCACAATCCCAAGTCACCCTCCAGAAGTCGGGCCTCTATTTCTGCATCTTTCTCAGGGTAAAACTGCCTGATTTTAAACTCCGGCATTGCCTCGTGTTGATAATAATCTACTCCAGTTTTTATTTTCCGTTTCCAGTGTTCCAGAAGAAAATTGTCACCACCAATATATCTGACGATTCGGCACGGCAACGCATCCAGCTTAATATAAAGTGGAATTTTATGATCAAGCCAGTCATTAATCAGACCGTCAGGATCTTTTTGAAATTTTTCAGATGCCAGAGTCAGAGGATAAAAATCAGGCTCGTTTTCCATCATGCACATTCATCATTTTTTGTAAGACTTACTGCGAGAATAACCTATTTTCAGGTATTCAACCTTTCCGCCAGGCGGACCATCAGATCCATACGTTCGTGGAAAATCTCTACTACCAGCGCAAGCTCCCTTTCTCGCAGCAGACAGAAGACATAATGATGTTCACAATGCGCCATGCGCAGTTTCGGCCAGATTTCGCCCATATCCTTAAAGGCTCCATCACCAGCAGCAAGACCGGTAATGCCCGTTTCCAGTTTTTTGATGTAATTGCGTACCTGCGCATCGCCCCACTGTTTACGCGTATAACGGATAATACTGCGCATATCGGCTTCCGCCGCATCCGTCAGAACATAATTCCGGCTCAAGAACGGTTGCCCCCGGACAGCTCATCATCAAGGATTTCGCTGATGCTTTTGGCTGAAACCTTACCAGACAAGCCTTCACGGATACGTTCATTCAGCAGGTCTTTAAGCTCCTCCCATGCCTGGTCGGAATTTGTATCACTGGGAAACAGCCGTTCAATAGCGTATTGCTTGATGGTCTTACCCTGCAACGCCGCCAGGGCTTTCAGACTCTGGTGTTGATGCTCGGTTATATCAATAGTCAGACGGCTCATAATCTCATTCTCCGCAAAATCCCCACAAACCCACATTAGCACAAATGCGATTACCCAGCCACGATAAGGTTAAAATCTGCCCATGTCCAGGCGATCAAAACTGGCAACTCGCGTGGCGTGTCCACGCTGATATTGAACGACTGGTGACGAAGACAACCAGGATTATTGCCGCGTTTGCAGCGCTGTGACCTGATTCGGCCTTGAGGTGGCAGGAGCCTTGCGAGCATATCCGATACCGGTCTTCTGCTGAATTAAGCTCATATTTTGACAAGCCCTTACCTCCGCCCAAACAGGTTCACAACGTTGTTTTCCTGCTGCCGCTGATAGTTGTTAACCCGGTCTTCCCAGATCTCAAGCGCCCTACGCTTTTCAGGCAGGTAATCATAACGGTCATAATGTTTCGAGCTGACGTCATTCAAAGCATGGTTCTGAATACGGTCCCGGATCTCTTTGCTGATCCCCGCCTCCCCCATCAGCGTCTTACAGGTGCGGCGTAAATCTCGCGCGGTGAAAACTTTAAACTCAGGTTTAAAGGCCCGAAAATACATGATGGAACGCGCCAGGCTATCAGTACGCACCGGGCGCTCACCGTTGGTTGATAGCGGGAAAATATAGGGACTGTTACTTTCCTTAGTCAGCTCTTTCACTAAGGCTAATTCTTGTAGCGCCGATTCAGTTAGCGGGATCAGGTGTTCGCGCTTGTTTTTCGATACATCGGCTATGACCAGTAACGTCTTTTGCTGCCAGTCAATCGCGCTCCACTGGCTGGCAATCATTTCAAACGGTCGCTGCCCACCAGCATAAACACAGAAGCGGATAAGATGCTGCATCAACGGTCCTACGTTGGTGGCCTCTGCAAACCGCTCCATGACGAAACGAAGCTCTTCCAGCGTTAACCATGTATCACCCACTTTTTCCGCCGAAGACTGCTTCGGTATAGCCGAGACCGGGTTAACTTCAAGACCGAACGTGATACCCACACTGGTATTCATCGGATCGTTATCGGCTTTCAGACCGTAGTTAAATGCCGCCATCAGGTAGGAACGAATTCGGTTCGCATGGACCACAGCATCGCGCTGGATAATGCCAGACAAGATTGTTTTGATCTGTAACGGCGTGACATCCTTCGCTTTAGTTTCGCGAGGAATGACCGAATAACACTCTTTTTCAAGACGCTTCAGCACATCGGCCCAGGTCCGCTTGTTGTCGAGTTTCATCTTGTTAACGTAGCCATGCACCAGTTCTTCAAACGATCCCTGCGAACGATGTAGCTGCATTATGTGCTGTTCGGCCAGGCGCTGTTGTTCAAGCTCTTGCTGGGGATCTTTTCCTTCAATAAGCCAGGCACCATACTTTTTCGCCAGCTCATTGGCAGTCACCAGTTTCATCTCAGGCCAGATGCCCAACTGGATGAATTTCTCTTTCTTCCCTTTCTCAACGTAGTAACGGAAATAAAAAACCTTGCTGCCTGAAGGCTGAACTTTGACACCAAGCCTGCCGGTACCGCGCTGAGCGCTGTTGCTCCACACGTAGTACGACGTGCTTTTTGTCTTCAATCCGCGTATAGCAGTCTCGGTAAGATTAGCGGCCATGAGGTTACCTTTCAGAGGATAAGCGTTACCTGACCCAATGCCCATTTTGGGTCAGGTAATGGGTCAGGTAAGGATAGTACAATGGGGAAACGAGAGAACCAATCAGAAACAAAAATAACTTCATAACCGATTGATTATAGGCAATTAAAAATACAATAAGCGTCAATGACGAACGATTAGAAACATACTTATTTTATGACTCATAATCGCCTGGGCGCTGGTTCAAGTCCAGATGCGAATACCAAATTGAAATTATTGCCGTTTAATCCCTACTATTTGCTATCAACGTTAAGCAAAGTCATCGCATTTTGTGCAGGGTTTAGCCCCAAAGATGCATTTCGCGCTTTTTTGACTTTTAACTCCCCGAAAACTTAAAGAGAAAAAGAAGTTTTCTTATGTCAACAAGGATAAACCAGACAATGTTACTCACTACCATGAAAATACTTAAAATATGATTCCGAACAAGTTGCGCGCAGACTGACTTGAAAACATAGATATGCGTTCCAGTTTTGATTTTATATAATCCAGCATGCGCTTACGCGGGTTGGTGATAAAAATGAGATGGAGAAAGGAATGGGTTATAGGTCAACGAGACAAAAACCCGCTCCTGCGGGTTTAATGTAATTCAACCGAGCAAGCTAGTGAAACAATCATTCCTCCCACTCTGCTTTACTCTTATACCGACACGCTTACAATCTCTGTTACTTTTTTTGTATAAACACGGCAGTTATCCGGGAGATCTTTATTGATGAATGTCATTGCGCCAATAGTAACATTATCGCCAATTTTCAGATCGTCGCCGATTATGCAGCTATTCGATCCCAGATAAAAGTTATTCCCAATGACGATCTTACCCTGTGTACCTTTTCCACTGCTTCCAATAACAGAATTTTGGGTAAGTTTCATATTTTTTCCTGCATGCACTCGCTTTGTCACTACTATACCAATATGATGAGCGATAGTTAGCCCTTCACCGATAGTTGCACCGAGCATAATATCGCAAGCAAATTTACTTTTGATGCGTGAGTGGACACGATAAGCCATGCGGCGGTGGCCGTTCTCATACAAATAACTTGCCAGTCGCCACCAAAAAACATATTTCAAACCCGGTTTGTTCCTTAGGCGTGTCATTAGGCGCAGAAAAGAAAATTTTTTTTCAAGACCAATAACCTCTACATGCCAGAATCGTTTTAGCTGTGAAAATTTCATCAAATAAAAATCTCTTTTTTTAGACTTGCTAATCAAGTTCGCCGGACGTCAAGTCAAGCGATTATATCAATATTTACTGCAGGTCTGCAAAATGAGTGAGTTATACTGAAAAAAGCCAGGCGGTCTTCACCGACCTCATCATCCGCAACGGTTACTGATCTGGCTCGGGCAATCAGCATGCCACACCTGCGCAATAAAAAAGCCAACCCCGCACTCCCACGGTGTTGGCCCTGTTTTAAAGCAGTGACGGTCACAACAGGTTAAAACACGTAACGCATGCCCAGCGTAAATTCGTTAGAGACAATATGCGCTTTCATCTGCTCGTCTTTTAAGCCGCGCGCGTTAGTGAAATTGTTATATCCGCTTTCGATCTTGCCCATATCGATATAGCGATAGCCCAGATCGACATACAGACGTTCAACCGGCGTGTAGCTTACGCCCGCTCCTAACGCGTAGGTCAGGTTGCTTTGGGTGGTCGAGGCGTATTCACGTCTGGCGTTACCCTGCCAGCCGCCCGCTTTGATCTTGCTCACGCCAAGCCCTGCGGTTCCGTAAACAGAGACACCGTAGCCGAGTTCATAATCGCGGTAGACATTCAGCATCAGACGTTCAGTTTCGGTCTGCAGGTGGTTAAAGCTGTTCGCGAATGTGCTGGAGCCGCTGGTGTACTCCGTTTTTTGTTTAAAGGTGTATTCACCTTCGGTACGCCAGCCGTTGCCGAACTGGTAGCCTGCGGCAATCGCCGCGCCGCCAAAATGCTCTTTCTCTTTACCGCCCACAAACTGTCCGACACCCGGACGCGCGCTGGTATCCATCTCTTTCGCACGCTGTTCAATCTGCAGGTATTTTGCCGAACCGTAATACCCTTCTTCCGTATTTGCTGCCAGAACGGTAGCCGGGATCATCGCGACAGGCAGGGCGATTAAAATTGCTTTCATCTTCATCTACACTCCATTGAAAAACAGTCAGTGAGACGAATCATAAGCAGTCCCGAAAGGGCAAACTATTAGGATGAATACGCGTTTTACCTGGTAATTTTACGTAGGGATTTGTCTTGTTTTTAGTACCGTTCCTTTTTATTTCAATACGTTACCGGTTGAGGAAAACGCAGCAGAACAATCGCGCCATCGGTCGGCACCGATTCCAGTTCCGTCACATCCAGCGCGGTGTTTTCCGGCAAGCTCAGGCTATCGGCCGTAATGCGGTTCACGCGCCATGGCGTTAAGTAACTCACCAGCAGCTCGCCTCTGGCATTGGTTGTGGAGCCAAACTGGTTATAGAAGCCAATGCCCGGGGAGTCCGGCACGTCCACCAGCGCAGCGGTGCTGCCGAGCTGTTGGCCAAGCGTCACGCCGCCTGCGTGTACCAGAATGCTGCCGCTGGTGTCGGCGTGATAATCACGGCGCGTTCCCCCGCGTACCATACTGAGGTTCAGCTCGCCCGCGTTGTACTGATAGCCCAGGCTCGCAGACAACTCATCATTGCGGTGTAGGGTATGCGTCGCCTGCAGATCGTAACGCAGGCTGTAATCACTCAACGCCGAACCGTACACATTCACTCCATGACTATCTTCCCCCCGGCTGGCGAGCTCGGTGATATAGCCGACATTACTCGTCGTCCCCCAAAGGGATAAAGGCACACTGAGATTGATACCCACGGTGGTTTCATCCGGGTTTTTACCGTAGCGTTCATAACCGCCGTACAGGCTGACATCCACGTTCTGTAAGGTCGCATCCAGGCTCAGCGTCATCCCCATGCTGCCTGCGTCAGGTTCACGTGACTTCAACCCGTGCCACGACAGGCTCAGGCTGGCGTCCTCGCCAAGATTCTGGTTAAGCTCCAGCTGCCCACGCAGCGCCCGCCGGGTGACGTCATCGTCCCAGCCGTATCTCAGCAGCTCCGCCCGCGTGATTTTTTCTTCCAGCGACCGGTAACGTTCATTACGTGGATACCACTGGAGCTGAGCGGTGAGGCTGGTTTCGGTCGTAAAGAACGCTTTGGCATAGCGCAGACGCCACACCTTGCCCCGTTGCGTCTCCGCCTCTTGCGTATAACGAGCCGCGCTGACATCTGCGGAAAACGCCCCCCACCGCCCGAGGTTAGCGCCAAAACCCGCGACCTGGCTGAAATAGTGCTCCCCTTGCTGCAGCCCGGCAAACACGGTGACTTGCGGGGCAACTCCCCACGAGAACGTACTCTGCCAGAAGCGATCCTTGTCCCTGTCGATACCGTGAAAAGGCTTATACCGACCGGCGGCCAGTTCGTAGCTAAAGAGCCCGTGATGCACCAGATTGGGCATGCTGGAATAAGGCAGCAGGCGGGTACGCTCCGTACCGTCGCTCTCCTGCACCGTCAGTTCCAGGTTGCCGTCCGGGTCCGGCGGATAAAAATCGCGAATGGTAAACGGCCCGGGCGGGACGTGAATACGGTAAACACGTACCCCGTTCTGGTGAATGGTGACTTCCGCCTCTGTGCGGGCATAGCCGTTGATCCACGGGGAATAGGGTCGCCAGCTATCAGGGTACATCGCCTCGTCACTGGCGAGCGATGCACCGCGAAACGACAGGCTGTCGAACATATTTGAAGAGGTATTGCCGTCGCCCAGGGTCACGCGCGAACGCAGCGGCGTGATGCTGCGCCAGAGCGACATCGCATTGGTGTACGAACCGTGTTGTCCCTCTTTTTCACGCCAGAAGGTGTTTTGATAACGCAGACGCCAGGGGCCCACATTAAGGCCGTTGTCCAGGCTCAGCGTGGCGTCAGTACCGGAACGCTCCCAGTCATACTGCGCCTGGCTGTTATCCGCATCCAGACGATAGTTAATAAACAGCGCGTTGATGCCATCATCCCAGCGGCTGGTGCTGACGCCATTCTGCTGCGGGCTAATGGCGTCTGTCGGGAACAGAAGCGTCAGCAGTTGCGCCTGCGGGCGGTACCAGTACTTGAGGTTAAACTGCTCCGCAGACTGTGGTGTCAGGCACCCTTTGGCATCCCAGACCAGACGCGCAAGCACCGCGTCACGTACACCCCACTCCTCCATCAAGGGCTGGCTAAGGCAAGGCCCTGAGGCTGACACCTCAAACGAAATCGCCCCTTTATAGAGGTTATTGAGGATCACCCACGTCTTTTGGCTTACCGCACGACTTTCTGCCATGGCGAACAGCAGCATTAAAAAGAGAAGATGGAGTCGCATCATGATGGCAGGCAGCGCAAAAAGGTGAGGAGGCTCACGCCCCCTCACCTGTTTTACAAAAAAGCGTTATTTCTGCAGGGAGGCAAGCGCGGCGCGTGCGCGGCTCAGCTCTTGCTGAATGCTGCTCAGATCGCTCTGTTTTTCAGCCAGTTTGCGCTGGTATTTCGCCACTTTCTTGCTGTCGCCTTTGGCTTTCGCTTCACGCAGATCGGCCTGAACCTCGGCAATGTCTTCACGCTTCTCGGCCAGTTTCTTCTCCAGCTTCTTCACCTCTTTTTGCGCGTCAGCCTGTACGCTTGCCGGGGTGCAGTGCGCTTTCACTTCAGCCAGCGCTTTTTTCAGGCCGTTGACCTTGTAGGTATTACCGTACTGCTGGGCGATACGGATCTCTTTTTCCAGTGCCGCGGCTTTGGCAGAGCAGCTTTCTGCCGCCTGGGCGGAGGTGAACATACCAACAGAGGCAATAACGGCCAGCGCGGATACGATTTTTTTCATCGGGATATCTCCTTTATATGTGAACGTCCTCGAATAAAAGAGTACCCCGGCGGACGGGAAGCTTACGCTGTACGCCCGTCCTCATTCTGCTGTAGGACGGTCTCGCCCGGTTGTAGTCCCGTCTCGCGCCAGCGCTGTAATACGCTCCTCAATGCCAGAATGTCCTCCTCAAGCTGACGGATGCCGCCGCTGTCGGCAGCCTGCTCCTGCTCCAGACAGCGCGCTTCCAGCGCTGGCATACCGAGCAGTTGAATACCGCCCCGCAGTCGGTGCAGCGCGTCCTTCAAGGGTGTACCGGGGTCCTTTCGCCACAGCGCAATATCGCCCAGCGTCTCCTCCAGCACGGTCATCTGCAAATCCAGAAACGTTGCCAGATGCTCACCGTCCAGCAGTGCTGGGGGGAGCATGATGGAATATGGCGAAGCAACCGGCGATTTACCGGAGGGGGCCAGAGGGGCAAGCAGATTTTCCAGCGCAACCAGCGTGACCGGCTTGAAGATACAGTCGCGCATGCCTGCTTCCCGCGCCTCATCCCGCACGGATTCACGCGCGTCCGCCGTCATGCCAAACACCGTGACATCCGGGTAATATTCATTGATGATGCGCGACAGGGCATAGCCACTCATCTCGGGCATGTTGCAGTCGGTGATCACCGCGTCCGGCTGTCGGATTGCCAGGCTCTCAAGCAGCTTTGCTGGGCTGTCGTGCTGGGTGACCGCATGCCCCAGCCACTCAAGCTGCTGGGTAAGCAGCATCCGCCCGACCGGATTATCGTCTACCACCATGATGGTCAACGCTGCGCGTTTGCCGGGTGGCACACAAGCTTTAGTTTCTTTCTCTGGCAGTGCGGCCATAACGGGCAGCCTGAGCGTCACCGTGACCGTTGTCCCCTCACCCGGCACGCTGTTCAGCGTGAGATCCCCTTCCATCATGTCCGCGAGCTGGCGGCAGATATAGAGCCCCAGCCCGCTGCCCTGCGCCCGGGTACGGCTCTCCCCCTGACTAAAAGGCTGGAACAGACGCTGTTGCGTCGCGATATCAATCCCCTCGCCGGTGTCTGCTATTGTCAGCTCCAGCAGCATAAACTCGCCGTTCTGCCATTGCGGCTGCGCCCGCAGCATCACCTGACCGTGGTCGGTGAATTTAATGGCGTTGCCCAGCAGGTTGGTAACGATCTGACGAAAACGCATCACATCGATCAATACGTCCCCTTTCAGGGCGGTATCCATTTCCAGCTGCAGCTTCAATGATTTCTGCGCCGCCAGCCCCTCAAACTGCGACACCGTTCCTTCAATCAGGTTTCGAAGCGAGGCGCGCTCCGGGCGGAGCACCAGACGGCCGGACGCAATACGCTCCACATCCAGGATATTCCCGATAAGCAGCAACAGCGACTGCGCCGCGTCCCAGGCGACCCGTATCGACTGCGGGTTTTGCGGGGCATGGTCAGGACGTTTCATCACCAGCTCCAGCATGCCGATAATGGCGCTGACGGGCGTGCGAATTTCATGGCTCATGGTCGCCAGAAAGGCGCTTTTTCCCCGACGGGCTCGCTCTGCGCGCTGTTTCGCCGCACGCAGCGTCTGAATGAGCTTGCGGATGCGCGCCTGCCGGATGCGCCGTCGACGGTAGATCCACCCTGCCACCAGCGCCAGCAAGGCCAGACCGGCGGCGGTGAACGTCACCAACCACGTAATCGACAGCGCCGACGTCGACACAGAGGCAAACGCATTGCCCGTATTACTGCCGCGCGTCAGGGCGTGGAGATCTTCCGGCGGGATGTTGATCAGCGCTTTATTTAGAATGGTGATCAGCGGCCAGGCCTGCCGCGATGCGCCAAAGGCAAAGCGCAACGGTTCGGCATCGATGCTCGCAAGAATTTTCAGTGAGGCAAATTCTTTGCGGGTGAGCTGGGCGTTGGCAATGATCAGCGGCACCACCATCATGTCGTTTTGATCCTTCACCACGCTGTTAAAACCCTGCCACCAGGTATCGACCTTCGCCGTCTGGCCGCTGTTTTGTCGGCCAAGCCAGCCATCAGGCGCTTCACCGCGCAGGCTCACCACACGGGGCTGAAGCGCCTCCTTCCCCGGGAGCGCACGTCCAACCATAACCCAGGAGTTATACAACCAGGTTCGGGTGGTGAGGAGATCCGCCTGCCAGATCCCCTCCTGTGTGACGCCTGCAATCAGCTCGGCCTCTCCGCGATTAATGGCCCTGAAGGCGGCGGCCTGGCTGGGATAACGGCGGATCTCAAAGGTAAACCCGGTACGCAGGCGGAGCGCGGTCAGCAGATCCGCCAGGATGCCGCGCAGCTGCCCGCGCTCATTGAAAAAGGCAATGGGGGCGTTATCCTGCGCCACCGCGACGCGGATCCGGGAATGTTCTTTGATCCATTTATGTTCGAGCGAGGTGTAACGCGGTGGCTCTTCGCTCAGGGAAAGCGGGATCCCCCCGCTCCAGCGACGGTGGATCTCCACCCCCGCGTTCTCCGGCAGCGCCATCAGCATCTTGTTGAGGATCGCGATCCAGACCGCCATCTTTGGCATCGCGGCGAACGAGAATCCCGACGCCTCGTACGTGTCCGCCACCGGACGAATACTGAGATTGCTTAAATTGGACTGACTCGCCAGATAGCGCGCGGTGATCGCATCGCTGAAGAACAGATCGATTTTACGAAACGCCAGCGCCTCCAGCGCATGTCGCGTGGAGGAGAAATTCACAATGTCAGCCCCCGGATAACGGGCCAGCACGTCGCTGCTGCTGTAGACAGGCGAAACGGCGATCCTTTTCACCGGCTCATCGGGCGAGGCATCGGTATTCACCACTTCAACCGGGATGTTGTCGCTGTAGGGCACACTCAGCATCAGTCCCTGTTTTTGCTGGCTATCCCCTGCCTGAGGCATAAAATCCGCCTTGCCTGCCCGCAATGCTGACAAGGCATCTTCATAGGTGGGATAACGCACCACCTCGATCTCCACGCCGAGGTTTTCCGCCACCAGCCCGGTGAAATCCGCATTGATACCACCGTAATCATTCAGCCCGGTGGTGATGTCGTAAGGGGGCATCATCGGCTCCCAGACCGCCAGACGGATTTTGCGGTGTGCGCGCACCCAGCGCCATTCGCTACCGCTGAGTCCCGGCTCGATCACCTTTTCATGGCTACGCGCCAGAAGGCGAAGGGATTCCCCCGGTTGCGCGGCGCACACGGTAAAGGCAATACAAAAAAACAGGATAAAAGTAACGGCTCTCACGTCTCTGGCTCTGAAGCATCAATAAGTTCGAAAAGTTGTTCAAAATGCGCAAAGCCGCTTTTTTTCATCATTCGCGCCTTATAGGTGCTGATGGTTTTGTTGCTGAGCGCCAGCCGGTCGGCAATCTCCTTGTTGCTTTTGCCCTGCTTCAGATAGTTCAGCACCGCGATTTCACGATCGGAGAAACTCGCCAGCAGCGCCCGGGTATCATGTTGTATTTCAGTAGCCTCGACGATTTTCGTGAACGTCTCTTCCGGGAAACAGTGATAGCCGTCCAGCAGCAGTTGGCAAACCGGCTCGACGCGCTCCAGCGCCAGGCTTTTATTGATAAACCCGCTCGCCCCGGCCTTCAGCGTACGCAGTGCGTAGATCCCTGCAGGCTGGTTGGTATAAACCAGCACCCTGAGCGCAGGGAAGTGGTGCTTGATACGCGGAAGAAGATCCAGCCCGTCAGCGTTTTTGAGTTCCAGATCGAGGATCAGCAGCGACGGCTGTTCCCGATGCAGCAGCGCCAGCAGGTTCTCGCCGGAGGATGTCGTCACGGTAAAATCCGGATTTTTTTCCAGCAGCACCTTGAGCGCAAAGCAGATTGCCGGATGGTCATCCACAAGCAGTATTTTTGTCATTGGTGTTTATTCTTTCCTGAGGCATTAACGGCTCCATTACACGCTATACACCATAGCCTACCACGTGTTGAATCAGGACAAGGTTTGTCTGGTTTGAGAATAATTCAGAAAAAATACGAAATACACGATCACAACCTACTTTTCATTAGGCATAATGATTTAAATAAATGGGTTTGGAATTTAAATGCCGGATATAACAGGGTTGGTTTAATGCAGCAAAACGCTAAACCTGTCCTGTGATGAAAAAGGTTCTGGAAACCTCAGTCACAAACTCGAAATCACTTGTCAGGCCATGAGAATGACTCAGAAAAACAGGCGGAACAGAACTTTCTTTCCTTTCAAAACAAGCAGTTTGGATGCTTTGTATTTTTGTTTTATCATCCTTACCCTCAATTAATGAGAGCAGGAAATGCATACCATCCGAATGGATGCTGAGCGTTTTTTGATTATCAACATCTACAATATTAACGCTTCCCGTATTCGTCCTGAGCTGATGAAGCGCATCGTAAACATCTGACCATAAGGGGAAGTCCTTTTTACTTAAACCTGTATTTGCACAAAACAGGGAAAGCTTCATTTTCATCGTTTGTCCTTTAACAATGTTGTTTGCTACGTATTTTAACATGGAAGATGTACAATCCAGAGCAGGATAAAGTGATGTCGCTGGCAAATTACACATTTTAGGAATTTTATGGTAAACCGGGCATAGGGGGCGGGGTAATCAGAATGACAACTACTAACAAGCCCGGCAACGTGTAATGAGAGTAAATGTAACAATTGATATAGGATTTCCAGCACGGAGGCAGGGATCATTCAATGATATTGTTCAAAAATATTTTCCGAAGTTACTTCGCCATTCCCATAATTATTTTTATCAAAAGCTAATTTTCATACAGATAACATCCCGGTTTTAAAACCGGGACTGTTTTTATACAAATGCTATTTCTTCAGCAAGCGCGGGAGTTGATTATTTAATTCCATGATACACGCATCCATATATTTTTGGGTTTCAATCGTCACCTTCTTATAATTATCACGTTCCCATTCTGACAGATTCGCTTCCACAGGAACGGGGGAACATTCAGCTACAGTATACGCGGAAAACATATTCCCACCCTCAGGTTTCTTATAGAAAAGCACCTTATATTTCAACTGATAAACGGGAGTTGTTGCTGTAGCATCTTTAAAAATCAATGCCCAGGTAGCATGGCCAATATTGAGTTGTTCTTTATAAACATAACCGCTGGATTGGGAGTCCATCCACTTACTGATACTTTTCTTTGCACCTTGAACAAGATAGGTATCAGTAGGATTTTTGATCGACTCGATGATTTCCCCTTTATAATTTTCTTTATCAAAACTGCTGGGTTTTATATTTCCGGTCAACACAGACAAAACGGCCAACCCTTTTCCTACAGCGTTATGAGTCGGAGTAACTACGCGTAGTGAATTATCTGCGATACGATTATTGTTAAGATCTGCCTGTGCTGACACAGCCATAATCTCAATTGAACTACCATTGGAAGAGGTTACTGTTTCAGGCTTTATTTTGCTGGCACAACCCGTTAGCGCTACAACGAATAGTAAAGTAGTTACTGTGAATGTTGTTACTTTCATTTTCTTTCCTTGAGATAAAATAATGAAGGAGAATATCCTTCTGCTTGCTTACGCTTACCGCTCTTTCGTACTTAATTCAGGGCTAATTCGGCGTTTACCCCTTCCTGAAATATCCATGGCCGTTGAGGTCAACAATCTGTCAGTGATCCAGCGCAGATACGGGAACTTCGAGTAAAGTCTGACAGAAAGCTCCCGGCTCGGTAGTGAGCTCTGTTTCAGTTGTTAAGACTATGATAAAAATCTAAAACACTATTTAGATCTGTATGCCATTCAGATATTTTCATGCCATCTCCGTCATGCGTAGTACGGCTCTCTATAAACTTATTTATATTTTCCGGGGAAAAACCATGGCATTCCTCTAAAAAAATGACGTTATTTTGCACGTAAACTTTCTCATCTTCAAAATATAAAACCCATGTAAATATAAAGTTAGTTTTTTCAGGCTCATACATTGAAACAGCTAATGCTGAGTGAGTCTTATTGGATAGCCCTTCGCCGAGAGACTTTAACCAAGAATTTTTGTAATCTTTAATATCCCAATAGGATAAGGGCAAATGCAATTCTTCCTCATAATTATTGATAACAATGGATGATGGTTGTACCAACTCACCTTCCATACTCACTGGTTCACCTTTAGAGAATATTCCAAACATACCACTAGTCCTTAATCCTGTTTAGTCCGCTATCGTAAGTACCGATACGCTTACCTTTACTATTGAACATCTTCCAGCCATTAGTAACATTATGACTATCAATATCGGGGGTAATGTAGTTCTTGCCATCATAAAATACAGGCTGACCGTGTGAATTAAATGGCGCTTTCTGAGGTGGAATTCTGCGATCGAAACCTAAATTGCTTGCAGCCTCCTGAGCTTCTTTCCCTTTTAATGCCAGATAAGCAATATCATCTTTACTCGGCCCGTTAGGGATCGGCGTTATCGTCGTGTTCCCACCTGTATTCGGTGCACCTTCTGTATTGCCGGTGTTATTCGAACCGGAATCATTCTGACGATTCGTATTCCCTGTGTGATTTGGCCCCGTATCCACAGACCCTGTGTTATTACCCGTATGACCAGGCAATGTTTCAGGTAGCAGGTTACCACCAGTATGGGAAGGCGCATATTTATCGTGGAGTAAACTGACGTACTTAGCAATAATCTCATCATTACCCATCATTTCTAGGGTAACCAAATGCTCCAGTTCATCGGAGGTCATCTTATCAGCCATATCCTTGACCGCCGCTCCGGCAAGTCCCGCGATACCCGCTTTCGCACCGATCTCCAACAACTGCTCTGCGACCTTCGTCCGGCAGGGTGCAGCAACCGCGCAACCTCTGGCAACCAGTGCCAGCGAGTTATTCTCAGCCGCATTCTTCCCTGCCTGCCCCCCGGCCACCGCCGAACCCGTACTGTCTCCAGCAAGCCCGCCAGCCATCCCGGCCGATATCGTTGCCAGCGCACTGACCGTCTGCTTCTGCTCTTCACTCAGCGTCGATAAATCTTTGACGTCAGGGTACAGCATACCCGCTATCGCCTTCGCCGCAAGCTCACCGGTCGCCGCTCCGGCCGCACCCGCTGCGGCACTGTTTCCCTGCAGCGCCGCAACCGCACCGCCCAGGATGGCATGCGCAATGGTTTTCGCTGCCGTATTGTTATCGATTCCCATGTCGTGACCAATACGATACGCCAGCTCCGGTGCCGATGCCCCCGCCAGTGCTGCCTTCAGGTCGCTGCCCGCCAGCCCCTGAAGCGCGGCCGTCGCCGCCTTGATACCCCGCTGCAGGTCGCTACCCGTCCCGTATTTTGCCGTCGTGGTCTTATACGCACCGGTCTCGCGCAGGGCATTCTGATATGCTGCTTTAACCTCGTCGCTGGCATCCGCCCCCGGCTCGGTTATCCCTTTATCTGCAAGCTCTTTTCTGCCTGCGTTCAGCCCGTTTATTTCCCCCTGCGTGTTCGCAATATCCACCACCTGCGAGCCAATCTCACCAATCAGCTGCACTTCCTGCAGGCGCTGCTGCTCCTTCTCCTTGTCAAATATCGGGCTGATGCTGCCGTTCGCATGCTCCGCATCGCGGCTCAGGTCAGCCACATCCTGCTTCTGGTTCTCCTTATCGCGGATGATGAGCGTCCCTTCGCTCACCGCCGCCTGTGTTGTCCCTTCCGCGTGACCGCTGTTACCGCCTCCGGCCAGCAGAGCGTTCGCCATATTCCCGGCAAACTGCTTGCCGATGCTGCCGCCCGAACTGATACCCGCGCCCTGATGCTCCGTCTTAAAATCCGCCTGGTTGTGGATATCGCTAAAGCCCAGCGTGCCCGTATCTAGACGGTTTTTATCCGCCGTCGCCGTGGAGGCAATCACCCCGCCGTCGAGCTGCGTATGGTTGCCCACCGTCACGTCAAACCCGCCGCTGCCTGCAAACAGCCCGCTCTGCTCCTGCACCGAGTCGTAGTCGCTGGTCATTTTGTCGCGGCTGACATTGATGCTGCCGGAGAAACCGCCTGCACCAAAGGTGTAACCCGCACCGCCGCTGACGCTGTTCTGCTTGCTGTTGTAGTGATCGCTGTCCTGGGTGCTGGCAATCGTCAGGTCGCGCCCGATATCCGCCACCACGGTTTCGCCGCTCACCTGCGCCCCGGCGATCGTCGCGTCGCGCCCGGTGTTGATGGTCACGCGGTTACCCGCATCCACCGTGGTCTCGTTCTGCCAGACACCGTTGCCCTTCTCGTGCCCCTTGCTGCTGTTTGCGTTCGCCGAGATGCTGATGCCCGCCCCACCGGAACCGACACCCACTCCAACACCCAGGCTGCCACCGCTGCTGCTGTTTTTACCCGTTGTCTGCTGCGTATCCTGCGAGGCAATCAGGTTGACGTCCCGTGCTGCATCAAGCGTCACGTCCTTCCCGGCCTTAATCTGGCTTCCCGCCACGGTGATGTCGCTTCCGGTGGCTTTTATCGTGACGTTATTGCCTGCACTCAGGGAGCTGCCCGTGGTCGTTTCGCTTTCCATGTGCGATGAGGATTTGGACGACTGTGACCCAATCGACGCGCTGACGCCGATGGTGTTGTTATTGCGTTTGTCAGAGTCGCCCTTCACCTGGTCCAGCGCCACGGCCTGTCCGGCCTGTACGCCTGACAGCGCCGCCTGCGTACCCTGCAGTGCCGCCAGACGTGAGTCGCTGCTCTGCTTCGCGCTCTGGGCCGTGGTGACCGCGTTATTCACCGCACTCCCCGCCGCCCCGGACAGCGCCACCGTCAGCCCGCTGCTCTTCTGCTCAAATTTCTCATCGCGGGTGCGTTTGTCATGCCCCGGCTCAATCACCACGCTGTCACCGGTCAGGCTGATATCCTTCTGTGCGATGATATCTGCCCCACCGATATGCGCCTGTTTGCCCGCTGTAATGCTGACGTTGCCGCCCGTCGAGCCGACGGTGCTGAAGCTCTCGCTCTGGGTGGTACCCTGCTCGCGAAGATCATGGGTGGACTTGCTGCTGCCGATGGTGAAGCCAATGCCACCCGTGCCCATCAGACCGGACTTTTTGGTCTCCTTAAAGCGCCAGGCCGTGTCGGTGTTGGTCGCCGCCACGATGTCCACATTGTTGCCCGCGGAAAGGGCCACGTCGCCATCGCCAGCGACCGCAGAACCTTTCACCTGCAGGTTGTTACCCGCCGACACCGTCACGTTGTCGCCGCTCAGCAGCGAGCCTTTCTCCCGCGTCGCGCTGTCTTCCTCGATGGTGTGGGTGGTCTTTTTGCTCAGGAAGCCGCTACTGGTTTTAGTTTGTTCCCGATAGCGGTAATCGCTCTCCGTCGCCGTCGTCAGATTTATGTCGCGGCCTGCCGCCACGCCAATATCGCCCTGCGCTGTCACGCCAGCCGCCTGCGTGGTTACGTCGCGCCCTGCGAGGATCACCGTATTCCCCCCGCTGGCAATCTCCGTACCCTGCTGACGAACAGATTCGTCAATGGCGGTTTTTTTCTTCGCATGGCTGCTGGAGCGTTCCATCGACGCTTCCGCCAGCAGGTTCATATCCCGACCGGCCTGAATGCCCACATCCCCTTCCGCCGCTATTGCTGCCGCACGGGCATTCACATCGTTACCTGCCTGCAGGGTGAGGTCACCGCCCGCGCTCAGGGTGCTGCCCTGATGCGCGACGGACGCCGTCTCCGTGGTTGCGCGGTTGCGCCCGGCGCGTCCTTCGCTGGTCGCGATCTCGTTGGCGGTGATGTTGATATCATTCCCCGCCGCCATACCCAGGCTGCCACCCGCCGACACGTTTGCGCCGGTCACGTTGATATCCTGTCCGGCGCGCATTGTCAGCCCGTCGGTGGCGGTGATGGAGGCCGTCTTGCCGACATCGGTGCCACTGAAATGCACATTTCCCGCATCGACATTCCACTGCTGTGCGCGGGTGATGTTGTTAATGCTGCCCGCGACGCTCTCCAGCCCTACCGTTTTGCCGCTGATGGTGGATCCGATGTTATTGATATCCCCCAGCGCGCTCAGGTTCAGCCCGCCGCCTGCGCTCAGCAGTCCGGCGTTGAGGTTGCTCAGGCTGTTGCTGCTGTCGATTGAGAGCCCATTCTGCGCCGCAATTGTGCTGCCGCTGTTAATGACGTTCCCGCCCGCCAGCTGGACGTTATTGCCGCTAATCACGCTGCCGCTGTGCACGGTGACATCCTTCGGCGACAGATAGACTTTCGGGATCATCACCGTCTGACCGTTGAGGGTCGCTGACTCCCACCAGAGCATGCTTTTATCGAGTGCAGCAACCTGCTCAGCCGTGAGCGCCACGCCGAATTTCAGCCCCAGCGTTTTTTGTTGCTCTGCGGCGCTGTCCATCAGGTAGCGCATCTGATCGAGATCGGAGCCAATGCCGTTGATATAGCGGCTGCCGGTCTGGTTCAGAATCGCGTTGCTGACGTAACGGGTATCAAACGCCGCGTCGCCGAGGAACCGGTAGTCGCGATCCGGGTTCAGGCCGAGCCTGTCCAGGAAATAGGACGAGCCAAGGAACTGGTTCCGATCGGTATACGCGCTGTTGGTTTCACGCGGTGTGGCACCGGGTGTTATGCCAAGCAGGTCATACAGTCCATTAAACAGGCTGTCGTCCATGTTGCCGAGTTCATCGAGCTTCGGGTTCACCGTAATCAGATACGGGCTATCGGGATCGGTGGATGGAACAAAATAGCCGTTGTTGCCGGACGGCAGTGGATAGTTACCGCTGCTGCCGTTTTGGTCGGAGAGCGATGAACCGCCGGAGATATCTTTCAGGGCGTCAGTGATATTGCCCAGTTGTTCAGGGAAACGAATGTCCGCACTGCCACCTTGTGCCAGTGATTCACTGTTAAGGCCCTTACCAATAGCTTCAGGCGAGAGCGTATTCAGCGTTGGGGCATCAATCGTATTACTGAACTCACCCGAATTTGCGGTGACGTTAGTATTGCTGATATCACTCGTAAAGTTTGCGCTAACGTTACCGCCAGCACTGATGACTGAGCGGTATACACCGCCATCAGCCACAAATTCGGTTGTGCGTTCACCGAGGATATAAGGCACCCAGCCATACCAGCCGTAGTCCTCATCAAACCAGCCCCAACTTCCGTCCGGATATTGTGTCAGAGGCTCCCATTTGCTATCGCTGCAGTCCCGGTAAAACCACTCGCAACGGTATTCAGCCTGAACGTACGTAACGCGGCGTCCACCTTCCGCAGAAAGGTTATTCAGTGTTCCCCCAGCAAGAACGGCATTACGGCCAGCAAGAATATGGCTGGCACGGTTATCCAGCGTTCCGGCATTAATCGTAATATCGCGTCCGGCAGCAATTCGGGCTGAACTGCCAGTGGCGGATACGGAAACCACAGACTCACTCAGCAGGAACTGCCGGATGTCCTCCCCTGTGAGGCGATAATCAACCCTGTCCCTGCACTGACCACTGCCATTAGCACCACTCCCAAGGCACTGCTCATACCAGTCATACACAACCTTACTGCCATCGTTTTTCCAGTCTTCAAGAAGGAGGACAAAATCCGAACGTCTGCCGTTGAGATCATAACTAAAGTAGTGTTCATCTGCGGCAGGAATGGCATCCGGGTATTCCCGTTCAGACTGGCTGACAGTCAGGCCATCGGCTTCATTGAGTAAATGGCCGGTATTAACGGTGATATCACCGCGTGTGGTCTCAATCGTACCGGAGCGGTTAACAACTTCAGCGTTTGCCTCCCCGACTGCATTCTTCTGCATCCAGAGGCTGTTATCCGCAAGAATATCGCCGTATATGTTGTGGATACGTGCAGCAAACAGAGAGATATTATTGCCCGCATAAATCAGCGCCGTGTTCAGCAGCGTACCGGCGGCCGTCATCGTCAGACTGCCCGCTGTACCGGTGAAACCGTTGACGGTGATATTTTCACGTGAGGTAAGCTGCACATCTCCGCCTGCCTGAAGCGAGCCGGACGCATTGAGCAACAGGCTCTGCGCGTTGAAGGTACTGCTACCGTTCCCGGTGGTGAGCGTACCGTTGTTCGTGAACGCTCCGCCAGCACTGAGGGCAATGGCATTGCCCTGCATTACGCCGCTGTTCGTCATGGCATTCTGCGATGAGACAGACAGCGTTTTACCTGCCGCCAGGGTGCCGGTGTTAACGAGCGCGTTAACCAGTTTCAGCGTGGTGTCGCCCAGAGAAACCACATCACCACGGCCGCTGTAATTACGCACGTCGAGCAGCAGCTTATCCCCGCTGTAGAGCTTACCGCTCTCGGTATTATCAAGAGCGTCACCGTTTATCGTAAGCGAAGTGGTGCCTAATACCGTTCCGCTGTTGGTAACGCTCTGGTAATTTGCCTGCAAATCAGCGCCCTGGAGTGTGCCGCTGTTATCAAGCGAGCTGCCGCGCAGTTCTGCGCGTGTCGTTGCGAGGACATTTCCGCCATTCACGGCTTTCACCACATCCAGCAGCAACCTCACCGCCTGAACCAGACCACTGCTGCTGTTCGCCAGCTCCGGTGCGGTCAGCGTGAGCTTGCCACCGGAAAGCATTTTGCCGTCATTCTGTACGCGGGTGGTGGCCTTCACCGAAGATTCCCCACCGCCCTGCAGCGTGCCCTGATTGTTCAGCGTGGCTGTCGATACCGTCAGCGCATTCTCGCTCAGCAGCACACCGCTGGCGGTATTGTTCAGCGCGCCCGAGGCATTCAGCGTCAGCGCTTCTCCCTGAAGCCGTCCGCTGTTAATGAGTTGCCCGGCGGTAACCGTGGTCGCTTTCCCCTGGGTTTGCCCGGCATTCGTTGCATTGTCCGCATCAAGCGTCAACACGCCTGCGCTGAGCAGTTTTCCTCCGGCCTGGTTATTCAGCTGCGTTAGGGCAACCGAAAGCGCATCAACGCCGGTGATCTCACCGCTGTTGTTCAGGGTACTGGCCCCCAGCGTGAGGCGTTTTGCAATCCACTGCCCGCTGTTTGCCAGCGTCAGTGCTGAGAGCGCCAGTTCTCCATTAGAGGTGATTTTGCTGCCCGTTGTCCCGGTAAGGGTGCTGTCGATTTGCGCTTCCAGTAAATTTTCTGCCTGGATCGCACCGCCGTTCGTAAGCGCCTGCGCATGAATAAGTACCCGTTTCCCCTGCCATTGCCCTGCGTTACGCAGATCGCCGCCTGTCACAGACAACTCGCCCGCAGTCAGCAACGATCCCGACGCGTCATTTACCAGCGTCAGTAATGGCGCCGCCATCTCCAGGCGGGCGGCCAGCGTCAGGGCGGCAATCCCGGTCAGCGTTCCGCTGTTCGTGATGGTGTCCTCATGCGCGGTGACGCGATTCCCCTGAAGCGTACCGCTGTTGCGCAGCGTCTTTCCGTTAAGCGAAAGGTCACCGGCCGACAACATATTGCCGCTGTTAACGGTATTGACCGCATTCAGCGTCCCGTTGCCCTGGCTCATCAGTTCGCCGGTATTACTGAGTGTTCCGGCGGTCGTAACATCAAGTGAGCCGGTCGCGAGGGAACTTCCGCGGTTAGTCCAGTCGTGGGAGCGGATACTGACATCCTGTCCCTGGATCTGCCCTGCGGTAGTCAGCGTGGTACCTGAAAGGCCGAGCGCTCCCCCCGTCAGCGTGCGGGAGCCTGTCAGTAAATTCAGGATTCCGGCGGTCAGTGATAATGCGCTATCGCCCTGTAACAGACCGGCACTTTCCAGACGATCGGCATTCAGCGTCAGGGTGTTGCCCACCATGCTGCCCGCACTGGACACCGACTGTGCCGTGATGCGGTTTGCCCCTTGAGCCAGCAGCATCCCCTCCGCACTGTTCTTCAGCGTCTTGTAATCAATTGCCAGTGAAGTCCCGCTCAGCTCGCCGCTGTTGGTCAGATTTGAACCAGAGAGGGAAAGCGCCGCGTCGCTGGTGATAATACCGGCGTTGTTCAGTTCAGAGAGGGAAAGTGACAGTGCCGACGGGCTGTACAGCACGCCGCTGCTGCGGTTATCCAGCAGACGGGTAACCAGCGACAGCGTTTGTCCGGCGTGGATCAGACCACCGTTAATGACCTCAGGGCTGTCGATTGCAAGCGAGGAGGCCGTCAGGGTTCCACCGTTGCTGAGATGGCCGGTTTCAACCTTAAGTCCTGAAGCTGATGATTTCCCCGTATGGTTGAGACTGCTGTCAGCCTTCAACGTCATGTTGCCTTTGGCAGCCTGAGTTCCTTCAAGTTTTGCGTTTTGCACGGCCACGCCGACGCTGTTGCCCTGTGTCTGTGCCGTGGCCGTGGTGTTGAGGCTGCGGCCCTGCACGGTAACGGCGCCACCGGCACTGGTTTCACCCGCAAGCGTGGTATCGGTGTTGTTCAGCGCCACATCCCCGCCGCTGTGGGTCACTGACGTTGCGCTGGCGGTGAACGTCTTCCCTGAGGTGGTGAGCCCCCGGACACCGGAAAGCGTACCGCTGTTGACGATCTGCGCCGCGTTCAGCGTGAGCGTGTCATCGCTGATAAGCGTGCCGCTGTTGTTCAGATTGCCGCTCGCGGTTACGGTGGTTTTCCCTTTCGCACCGGTCTCACCGGAAAGCGTGGCATTGTCTGCGCGGATATCCAGCGTGGAGGCGCTCTTCAGCGCGCCGGAGCTGGTGATATCCGTCCCGGAGACGGTCAGGCTGTTGCCCTGAACGGTGCCGGTATTGCTGAATATACCGGTGTTAATCCGGGTATCCGCCACGGCGGCTAATGCGCCATGGTTCGCGAGGCTACCCGCGCTGACGGCGAGAGATTGCCCGGCGGTTGTGCTGCCTTTCAGTTGGCTGTGGCCAGACGTGGTGAGCGTGATGTTCCCGCTGGCATTTGTTGTGCTGCGGCTCTCTTGGGTCAACGTCTGCGCGTTGAGGGCAATCTCGGAAGCACTGAGATTTCCCTGCTGCACCAGTTCGCCTCCTTTGACCAACAGCTGCTGACCCGCCACAACAGAACCGTTAAGCGCCGCGTTTTTCTCAGCATTTACGGCAAGATGACGACCCGCGCTTGCCTGGGCATCTGCACTCTGGATCAGGGTGGTCGCGGCAAGCGTAGCGTCATTTGCTGCCGTGAACGCACCGCCGTTTTGCGTCAGCGTGCCGCGGGTTGTTAACTGAAGGTTGTTATCGGCGGCAACGTGAGCCTGGTCAAGCGTCAGCGCCGTCTGGCCGGAGACCGTGACGTTGCCACCCGCTTTATGGTCCCCGCGTAACGTTACGTCCGCCGCGCTGACCGTGGTGCTGCCGCTGGCAAGGGTGTTTTTCAGCACCACTTTTCCCGCGCTGCTGAGCGCAATATCCCCCTGTCGCGCGTTAAGATTGCCCAGGTTTACGCCCACCCCCGTTTCACTGGAGACCAGACGGATCCGGTTTGCGTACATGCCGCCCAGCGCACCGGTGTCTACCGCGACCTTCGGGGCTGTACCTTCACCTTTTAACGCACTGACGCTGCCATCCGCCGCTACGCGGTTCGCCCCTGCAACGACACGTAAATCTTTCGCATGCAGTTGCGCGTTGATCTCCGTCGCACGGGAGATGATCGACACCGCATCGCTCTGCGAGCCATTGAGGCCCGCGCCCTCGATGGTGACCGCCCCCTGGGTTACATCAAGAGATTGCAGCTTACCGCTGGCATCAAGCACCGGTTTACCTGTGGTGAGGGTCACATTCGGCGTGTTGATAAATCCGCAGCCGTTACAGGTGATACCGTAGGGATTCGCCACGATGACGTTCGCCGCCTTGCCGGCCACTTCGGTATAGCCCTGCAAATTTGAGCGGTTAGCGCCGGTGACTTCGTTGATGATGCCTTTGGCTTCCTGCCCGGCCTTCAGGTTGGGGTTATTCTGGATAAGCCCGCCAAGCTGGGTCTGGTTAAGCTGCCCGGTCGCGTTATTGAGGATCAGCCCCTCTTTCCCGACGTTGTAGTCGTTGTATTTGTTATGGGAAATACCGGACTGGTTCGGCGTGGCGATGTTCACCACCGGCACGCCGTTGGCCGCCTTATCCATCTGCGTATTGCCGGACGGGGTGATGGATGCCGCCACCGCAGGTAACAGCGGCTGCGTTGCCAGCAGCACGCTCAGTAACGCGCTCAGCGCGCGCTGTGAAAAACGAACCTGATCCTGTTTCATCATCCCTGTCCCTTAGAAAGCCACTGATACGCGGTAGTAAATCGTGAGGTGATCCGGTGCCAGCCAGTCCGGATACGCCATCGGTGTGCCAACGGTAAACTGGCTTGAATAGCCGCGATGAGCCGTCGTCAGACCAAACGCGGCGCCCCACAGCGTGCCGGAGGCGTAACGGTCAAATCCGTCCTTCTTCAGCCAGCCACCGTCAACTGCTGCCAACAGGCCAACATCCCCCACCCACGGCAGCGTAAAGAGCGAATAATTGAGTTCATTTCGCCAGTAACCGCCGTTATCACCGGAGAGGTACTGCTCTTTGAAGCCGCGCACGGAGGTCTCTCCCCCCAGCGTCAGGCGCTCGCTGCCGTACAGCCGGTCCGGCGACCACTGAAAATAGACGCTGGTCAACCACCACAGCCCGTCAGCAACCGGGCGCTGAAAACTGCCGTTGACGCTCCATTTGCGGAACTCGGCTTTCGGCACATCGCCATGTTTGTCGTTATCATCTTCGGCGCCAAACCATGGCACACCCTGAGTGAAGGTCGGGTTCAGGGTCGCCACGCCGGAGGCAATTTTTTGCGTGTGGTTAAGGCCCAGGGAGAAACTTGAAAGTTTGCGGCTGCTGGTAGCCAGCAGAACATCGTCGAGATAGTTATGGTTGATGCGGTGGGTGATGCCCGCCGACAAGCCGGTTTTGATATCGCCATTGCGGAACAGCACCCAGGAGCCATTCAGACGGTGGGTTTCGGTGTCGCCCGTCGAACGCCAGAGCCAGCCGTTATTATCGATGGTGCTGAGGTAGTTGCTCCAGCTGTAGCTGTAGTCCAGCAAGCCGTAGCCGTAAGGCACGCTGACCCCGGCGGCAAAATTCTGAGCATCATGGCTGTTCGAAAAATCACTGCTGCGCCCGCCGCTGATAAACCACTTATCCGCCAGCCCCAGCAGGTTATTGCCGTACAGCGCGCCATTGAGTTGTCCGGTACCGGTACTCTTTTGCCCGCTGTTATCGAAACTCACTGAACCGCTGAGCGGGAATTCAGGCGAAGCCGTCAGATTGACGATTGAATAGCCCTGCCTGTCGCCAGGCAAAATTTCTATTTCAACCGGCGTCTGGCGCACGCGATTAAGCTGCTCCATGCCCTGTTCGATATCGCGCAGGTTAAGAATTTTCCCTTCGAGGCCGGGGAAGGTCATGCTCAGCGTGCGGGCGGGGACCCCTTCAAGCCGGATTTGCTGGAGTTTGCCTTCCAGCACCGCGAGATGCAGTACGCCACCAGAGAGATCCTGCTCGGTTAAAAATGCGCGGCTGGTGATATACCCCCGGCTGATATACCAGTCAGAGATGGCGTTGGTCAGGGCGTTGAGACGCGCCATATCAAGACACTGGTTCACCCACGGCGCAACCAGGCGATCTTTGGCTAACGGAGAAAGAAGGGTGGTACCCGTCAGCTCAATGCGCGAGATAACAAAACAGGGACCTTGCGGAGTCGCAGCACTGTCGGGCTGAACAGGACGCGGTAATACCACGCTGCGCTCCAGCTCTTCACGCTGGCGCTGGTTTTCATCCAGCAGCTGCTGCTGTTGCTGCTGAATAGTATTACGGTCGGCCGGAGACAGGGGGGCCGCCTGCGCAGCACCTGCCAGCAAGGCCATGGCAGCCAGCACCTGTAGTATCGACGTTTTCCCTGTCATCACTGCCACTCCTTGCTAAAAGTCCGTTTTCAGACTTGCCTGTCAAAAAACGCGCAACTTATGTCAAAAAGTAAACAGTGTAAATACACACATTTAATTTAAGGTCTATTTTGCTGCATTTTCAGAATTTAGCGGGTGACACTGCGTAAATCTAAAGAAATCCCCCATCGCGCCGATCATCATCCGTGTGTATTATTTCCTGTAGCGTTTCCAACAACTAACCTTAACTCAAATACTTAAGCGCCAAAGCGAAAGGCATCATGAGCACACCGATCAAACGGCTAGAAATCATTAAAAATGCCATTGAACTGGAAGATGACGACATCATTCAGAGCCAGCTAACCCGGCTGAAAAATGAAGCGTTTGACGATGAGCTACAGGCAATCGTCGTGGCGCTTGAGCAGAAAAACTACACTGCGGCCATCGCCGCGATCGTCGCGTGGCTACAGAGCCAGCGTGCCGTGACGCCATGGCGCGATCCGCAGGTCGCCGCGAGCAAACTGGAACTGAAAGCGCTGGAAGAGCGACTGCGCGATCTGATTGACCGCCGTAACGCGCGCGTGCAGCAGCTTGATGAGTTCAACGATCTCTATTTCTCCCGCCTGGGCCCGCTGATGCAGCAGATCCTCGCCCTGCGTAAAACGCTGGCCGAGCTGAACCTGCGCCGCCAGCAGGCTGAGGCGCGTCGTCGCGAGGAAGACTACCGCCGCTGTCAGCGCTACATGGCCCAGGCCGTGGAGGTGCTGGCAACACTCACCCAGCGCTGGCGCGAACTTCCTGCCGATTCCGTACAGGCAGCCGAGGCGCGTAAGCATCTGCAGCAGCAAAGTAACCTGATTGCCAACCTGCTTGCCGAGGCGCTGGAGCTGGAGAGCGGCTTAACGCGTGAGGAAGAGCCTGCGCGTCAGGCGCGTGACGAGGCCAACGAAGAGTACGAGAAATACCGCGAGCAGCATCAGGATGCCGAAGTGCGTCTGCGTAAAGGGAAAGATCTTTCACAAGAGGATCGGGACGAGTTGAAACGGCTCTGGCGGCAGGCGAGCAAGCTGTGCCACCCGGATCTGGTGGCGGACGATTTGAAAGAAGAAGCCAACGCGATGATGGTGCAGCTCAACCAGGCTAAACAGCGTGGAGACGTCAAAGCCATTCGTTCTCTGGTGGCGCGCCTGCAGCAGGGCTTCGAGCCGCTGATGGCCAGCGACAGGCTGAACGATCTGGAGCGCATCCGCAAAAAAATGGCTCAGGTTCGCGAGCAGATCGACACCTTAGTGAACGAGCTGGCAGAACTGGAGAAAGAAGAATCCTGGCTGCTGGTGTCGTCGCTCAGCAATATGGAAGCGTACTTCGCGCAGCAGGAAAAGGCGCTGAACGAGGTCCGCGCCTCGCTCGAACATCAGGTGAGCGAAGCGCAGCTCGATTCAGCAGCGTAATTATTTCGCGTGCCAGTACGCGCTGGCACGCACCAGCTGCTGATCGATAGCCTCAGTCTCAAACAGTCGGCTCAGGTTTTTAACCACCTTCCCTTCCCCGGTCAGCCAGATAAAGTAATCTTCCGCCGGAACGTTCAGCGACGCCAGCTGCTCAACCACCGCCTGCTCGCTGTGGCCGATCGCCCAGGTGATGTTGAACGCGCTCAGGTGCGCCAGATAATCCTTGTATGATTCATCCCCGACGGTGACCACCGCGTGAATTTCCGGGCGTTTCGGCAAGCTGGCGATGCCTTCCAGGCGGCGACGCAACGCCGGCATCCCGGACTCATCGCACACGTACAGCTGCCAGGCGTAATCCTCCGGTACCACCAGCGAACCGCGCGGGCCACCAATCGTCAGCCTGTCGCCCACTTTCGCCTCTAGCGCCCACTGGCTGGCAACCCCGCCGTCATGCACGAAGAAATCAAGCGCCAGCTCGTGCTTCGCGGCGTCGTACAGCGGTGTGTAATCCCGGCTTTGCGGGCGCACGCCGTCGCCCCAGTCAATGCCCTCGTCGGTGACCACCGGTGGCACAAACGTCGTTCCCGGGGCCGGGAAAAACACTTTGGTGTGATCGTCGAAACCGCGGGAGCTAAAGCCCTCCAGCGCCTCGCCGCCTAAAACTATGCGCTGAAAACCAGCGCTTACGCGCTCAACACGGAGCACGGTCAGTTCACGAAAACGCAGTTCGTTACGCACGCGTTGTGGATAGCGGGTGGTTGCCATGTTAAGACCCTTCTCAGGTGAATACGATATATCTAAATTGATTTTAAATGATAATGATTGCTAATCAGCAAGAATGCAAGATCTTTTAGATTGCATCTGAATATATCTTAGATATAGTTTAGATATATCAATTTACGAGGCACACTATGCGACACGAACATGATGGCGGCGGACGTCGACCGCGCTTTTTTGGTCACGGCGATCTGCGGCTGGTGATTCTGGATATTCTGACCCGCAACGCGAGCCACGGTTATGAGCTGATCAAAGAGATTGAGAACCTGACCCAGGGGAACTACACCCCGAGTCCTGGCGTGATTTACCCGACGCTGGATTATCTTCAGGATCAGGCGTTTATCACCATTACGGAAGAAGAGAATGGGCGTAAGCGCATTGCCATCAATGCGGCAGGACAGCAGTGGCTGGAGGAAAACCAGGAACAGCTTGAGCAGATTCAGGCGAGTATCAAAGCCCGCGCGGTCGGTTTCCAGCTACGCAAAAACCCGCAGATGAAGCGGGCACTGGATAACTTCAAAGCGGTGTTAGATCTGAAGGTGAATCAGGGAGCGCTCAGCGACGCGCAGCTTAAGCAGATCGTTGGCGTGATCGACCGCGCGGCGCTGGAGATCTCCCAGCTGGATTAAGCCGGTGCGTGCGCGCTCACGCGGAAGACGCGTACCAGCTCTTTCAGGTGCATCGCCTGCTCGTTGAGGGAGGCCGCCGCGGCAACAGACTCCTCCACCAGCGCGGAGTTTTGCTGGGTGGTGGCATCAATCAGGCCAATCGCGCTGTTAATCTGCGAGATCCCCTCCGTCTGCTCGTGGCTGGCCTGGCGGATCTCACGCAGGATCACATCCATCTCTTCCACGTTGCCCACCATGCCATTGATAAGCTCGCTCGCCTTCTCGACCAGATTCATCCCGTCCTGCGTCTGACTGGTGGAGCTTTCAATCAGCTCACGGATCTCACTGGCTGACGAAGCACTCTTCTGCGCGAGCTGGCGCACTTCACCAGCCACCACCGCAAAGCCACGACCGTGCTCGCCCGCCCGGGCCGCTTCCACCGCCGCGTTCAGCGCCAGAATATTGGTCTGGAAGGCAATGGCATCGATCAGGTCGATGATGTCGGACATCCGGTTCGAGGTCTCGTTAATCAGGCGCATTTTGCTGGTCACCTGCTTCATCATCTCACCGTTGTTTTTGACCACCTTCGCGGCATCCGCCGACAGGTTGGTCGCTTCTCCGGTATGCGAAGCGGTGTTTTTCACCGTCGCGGTGATCTGCTCCATCGAGGCGGCGGTCTGCTCCACAGAGCTGGCCTGCTCTTCCGTGCGCGCAGCCAGATCCTGGTTCCCGGCGACAATCTGCGCGGCGGCGCTGGAGATATTCTCCGAGCCGGTCTGCACCTGCTGCACAATGTCCAGCAGACGCGTTTTCATCTCCATCAGGGCATGCAGCAACAGGCCGGTTTCGTCTTTACCGTGCGAGGTGATACTGCCGGTGAGATCGCCATCCGCAATCGCCGCCGCAAAGACCACGGCCTGGCCCAGCGGACGGGTAATGGAACGCACGATAAACCAGCCAATCAGGCTGCCTGCCGCCACGCTGAAGAGGGTGATGAGGATGAGCAGCAGACGGTTGCTCCTGAAATCACTTTCCACCTGCACCCCGGCGTTCTGCATCTCAGTGTTCTGAATCGCAATCAGCTGCTGCACTTTGGCTTTATAGGCCTGCTGCAGTTTGAGGGTGTTGGTCATCATCTCCTGAAGCGCCCCGGCGCGATCGTGATTCTGCACCGCCTGCAAAATACGATAGCGCGAGTCCAGATACTGCTGGCGCACGCCGCGTATCTCGGCGAGCACCTGCTGCGATTGCTGATCCTGCAGCACATTGTTCAGCTCACCGAGGAGCACCGTGATGTGCTCACTAATCTCTTTAAGATGCTGCTGCGACTGCGCCGTGTACGTTCCCTGTTCATCCAGCAGCATGAGCTGCTGAGTGCTAATAAATTCCTGGAAGTTATCGATTAACTGGTTCGCTTTTACCGTGGTTGGATAATCACTGGTAATAATGGATTGCATCCCGTTGTTTGCCCGGTTCAGACTCATTAAAGACAAACTCGCGCTCACCACCATCAGGACAATAAAGAATCCAAACGCCAGAAATAATTTCGTGCCGATTTTTACGTCATGTAAGAACATATTTACTCCATCGATGTGATTATTTCTCAGACGATCACCGTTATCGTTAACGAAACCGCTAACTTTATGACTTTGATCGTTTTTTTATTTCATAACCATCACAATGGATAGGCAGAGGCTATTAATATGGCCGTATCGATCGTTACTCAACCACCAGACGGGGCATTTATGAAATAGCATCGGGGAAAAATGACTTAGGCAGGGATAAATAACTGAGGCACTTTCTTTAGTTACTTAATATAAAATTAACAATAAATCGCAGGAATAATTACAAATGAAGCAACGAAAGCCGTTTACGCCTGGCAGAATAAACGGCTTTTCTGGAACATTACAGACTCAATGGAGAACCGTCACTGCATCCTGAAGACGTCCGGCCCGGTGTTTTACCATCGCGGAGATCTGCGCACTCTCTTCAACCAGATCGGCGTTTTTCTGCGTGATGCTGTCCAGTTCAGCCACCGCGCGGGTTAACTCCGAAAGCCCGGTAGCCTGTTCAGAAGTGGCATGGCTAATCTGCGCGATCAGCTGAGTGACGTTTTTCACCTGCTCAACGATATCATCCATGGTGCGCCCTGCGGCGTGTACCTGCTCGGAGCCGGACTGTACCTTACTGGCGCTGGCATCAATCAGCTTACGGATATCGTTGGCGGCATTAGCGCTGCGGCTGGCAAGATGGCGAACTTCCCCTGCCACCACCGCAAAACCTTTGCCCTGCTCACCGGCCCGTGCCGCTTCTACCGCCGCATTCAGGGCGAGGATATTGGTCTGGAAGGCAATATCGTTGATCAGGGTGGTAATGGAGCCGATACGCTGGGTACTGTCGGCGATATCGTCCATGGTTTTGACCACCGTCTGCATCGCGTTCCCGCCTTTGGTCGCCGCACTGCTGGCGGCTACGGAGAGCTTATCGACCTCGGTGGCGGTTTCAGAGTTACTCTGAACGGAGGCCGCCATCTGGTTCATTGTCGCCACGGTCTGCTGCACGTTTGCAACGGTCTGACGCGTGCGGTCATTCAGATCCTCATTACCCTGCGCCAGCTTGTCGCTGCCGTCGCGCACGCTCACCACCTGGCTTGATACGTCATTAATTAGCCAGCGACACATCAGCCCCAGTTGCCCCACCGCGCGAAGGGTCAGGCCCAGTTCGTCGCTGCGGTTCAGGTGCTGCACGCTATTGCGCTCGCCGGTTGCCACCTTCAGCGCCTGTCGCGCCACGTTCTCTACCGGGCGGACAATCTGCTGTTCAAACAACAACGTGCCCAGCAGCATCATTATCGCTGCTGCGACCAACGACACCCAGCCTGCTGAGGTTGCCACAAGCGTAGCGGCGAGCGCGCCAAAGAGCACCGCCATCACGCCGCGTACCCGCCAGCGCAGCGGCATTGCCGGCAGCTTTCCGAACCAGCCCTGACGCACCACCAGCCCTTTATGGATCCGTTTGGTACAGCGTCCGGCATTCAGGGCCTTATAGAGTGGCTCCACGGTGGCGATCTCTTCTGCCGTCGCTTTGGTGCGAATCGACATATAGCCGGTGACCTTCCCGTGGCGCACCATCGGCACCGCGTTGGCGCGCACCCAGTAGTGATCGCCATTTTTACGGCGGTTTTTGACAATTCCGCTCCACGGCTCGCCCTGTTGCAGGGTGTACCACATATCGGCAAAAGCGGCTTTAGGCATATCAGGATGGCGCACCAGATTATGCGGCTGACCCATCAGCTCATTAAGCTGATAGCCACTCACCTGAACAAAGGTGTCGTTAGCATGAGTTAGATAGCTGTGGACGTCTGTGGTAGACATTAAGGTGGTGTCATCGTCCAGAAGATATTCATTCTGGGTGACATAGGTTGGAGAGCACATCGTGAGCATCCCTTGCAGGTTATTTGAATGTTAATTTTGTGGTTTATTGTTTTTTCGGCGGTAAACAATTTATCTTTAGTTGTTAAACTTGATGGAGATCGCAGATTTCACTTAAACCGCACTTTTTGTGAGATTTTATAATTGATTGATTTTAAATACTTTCACAATGAAATTACCTGCAAAGGATGATCTGTTAACGCCCACTTAAGTCGCACCGCCTGCACCCCCCTGGTGCAATTGACCCCATCCACGTCTTCCTGCCCCCGTTTTCCGTACCGCTAAATCCCGTCTGGAAAACATCGGCATGATTAAATATTGCGCAACATTATTTTAACCTGGTGTTTATCCCGATTTTCGTTAAGTCCGCTGAAGTGGCGTAATCCCTGCAATACTTAACGCAGTATCATGTGATACGCGATCCCCGGGAGCATATTTTGAACAGGTTACCTTCCAGCGCCTCGGCTCTTGCCTGTACCGCGCACGCACTGAATCTCATTGAGAAGCGAACGCTTGATCATGAGGAGATGAAACAACTTAACCGAGAGGTCATCGATTACTTTAAAGAGCACGTCAATCCAGGTTTTCTGGAGTATCGCAAATCTGTTACCGCCGGCGGGGATTACGGAGCCGTAGAGTGGCAAGCGGGAAGTCTGAATACGCTTGTCGACACCCAGGGACAGGAGTTTATTGATTGCCTGGGTGGTTTTGGCATTTTCAACGTGGGGCACCGTAATCCAGTAGTGGTTTCCGCCGTACAGAATCAACTCGCGAAACAACCTCTCCATAGCCAGGAACTGCTCGACCCGCTTCGCGCCATGCTCGCGAAAACGCTGGCAGCCTTAACACCCGGCAAACTGAAATACAGCTTCTTCAGCAACAGCGGCACGGAATCGGTCGAAGCGGCGCTTAAGCTCGCCAAAGCGTACCAGTCGCCGCGCGGGAAATTCACTTTTGTCGCCACCAGCGGCGCGTTCCATGGTAAATCCCTGGGCGCCCTGTCTGCGACCGCCAAATCCACCTTCCGCAAACCGTTTATGCCGCTGCTGCCGGGCTTCCGCCACGTGCCGTTCGGCGACATTAATGCCATGCGCACCGTGCTCAGCGAATGCCGTAAAACCGGCGATGACGTAGCCGCGGTGATCCTGGAGCCAATTCAGGGCGAAGGCGGCGTGATCCTGCCTCCACAGGGCTATCTGCCTGCCGTACGTCAGCTGTGCGATGAGTTTGGCGCGCTGCTGATCTTCGACGAAGTGCAGACCGGCATGGGACGTACCGGCAAGATGTTCGCCTGCGAGCATGAGAACGTTCAGCCGGACATTTTGTGTCTGGCGAAAGCGCTCGGCGGCGGCGTAATGCCGATTGGTGCGACGGTTGCTACCGAAGAGGTCTTCTCGGTGCTGTTCAACAACCCGTTCCTGCATACCACCACCTTTGGCGGTAACCCGCTGGCCTGTGCGGCCGCGCTGGCCACCATCAACGTGCTGCTGGAGCAAAACCTGCCTGCGCAGGCAGAGCAGAAAGGCGACATGCTGCTGGACGGTTTCCGTCAGCTGGGACGTGAATACCCGGATCTGATCCAGGAGGCACGAGGTAAAGGGATGCTGATGGCCATTGAGTTTGTTGATAACGAAATCGGCTATAGCTTCGCGAGCGAGATGTTCCGCCAGCGGGTGCTGGTGGCCGGCACGCTCAACAATTCCAAAACCATCCGCATTGAGCCACCGCTGACGCTGACCATTGAGCAGTGTGAGCAGGTACTGAAGGCGGCACGTAAAGCGCTGGCGGCACTGCGCGTGAGTGTGGAAGAGGCGTAAAAAAACGCCGGGTGGCGCTGCGCTTACCCGGCCTACAACACCAGCCCGGTAAGCGTTGCGCCACCGGGCTGCTTTTTATCGGTGAAACTCCGCCACCGTCATGGTAAAGCGCAGCACCTTTTTTCCCTCATTGGCATAGCCGTGCGCGGCTTCCGTTTTCGCCACCGCCGATGCCCCGGCAGCAACCTGCGTAACCGTCTCGTCCACCGTCAGGGTTAATATGCCTTCGTTCACGTGCAGCAGCTCAAAGGTGCCCGCCGGATGCCCCGAAGAGGTAAAACGCTCTCCCGGCTGCATCTCCCACTGCCATAGCTCAATCATATCCGGGCCCGCGGTTCCTGCCAGCAGTCTGGCGCGTCCGCCCTTTTCCCCCTGCCACAGCACCGGGATCGCGGCTTCTTCGATAACGTGCACCAGCGGCTCGCTGGAGACGTTAACGATATCCGCCACTGAGATACCGAGCGCGGCAGCCAGCTTGCACAAAATGGCGATGCTGGGGTTGGCTGCGCCCTTTTCGATCTCCACCAGCATGCCTTTGCTGACGCTGGCACGCCGCGAGAGCTCATCCAGCGACAGTTTTTTCTCTTTACGCCAGTTGCGTATGCGGTTCGCTACGGCCAGGCTTACCTGGGTGATATCGGCACCCTGCTCAGTCATTATATTGACTTTTTCAGTCATTGGTCACTACCATGGTATAAAACAGTCAATACAGGATTATTTATGTCTCTCGTTACGCCGTCAATAGACCCGCGCCTTGCCGCAATTGCCCCGGGCTTTCGGGCGCTGAGCATTCTGGTGGAAGCTGCGCCGGTTACCCACCCGGAAGTCGCTCCGGCCGTGCTCACGCAAGCCTGCCAGCAGATGCTTAATGATGATGTGCCGTGGGCTGACGCGCACCTTTCCGGCTGGGATGAGGTATTTAAGGCCTTCGGCGCAAAACCGAAACGTACGCCCTGCTCGGCATCCGCCTTACGTAAGCGGGTCTTAAAAGACGGCTCGCTGCCACCGCTCGATCCGGTGGTGGATATCTACAACGCGGTGAGCATTCGCTACGCCATCCCGGTTGGTGGAGAAAATCTTGCGACTTATTCAGGCGCGCCGCGCCTGACGCTGGCGGACGGCAGCGAGCCGTTTGATACCTTCAAAGAGGGGCAGCCGGTGGTGGAATACCCGGAGCCGGGCGAGGTTATCTGGCGCGACGACCTCGGTGTTACCTGCCGTCGCTGGAACTGGCGCCAGGGTATACGGACGCGTCTTGACAGTCAGGCGCAAACCATGTGGTTTATTCTGGAAAGTCTGCCGTCAATGCCGCTTACGGCACTGGAAGAAGCCGGAGCGGATCTGATTGATAACCTGCAACGTCTGATGCCGGGTGCAGTGGTGCACAGGCAGTTACTGACCCTGTAAGAGGATAAAAAATGTTTCGTGGAGTCAGCGCATTTCCGTTAACGCCCCTGAAAAACGGCACGTTTGATGAGCAGGCCTTTACGCATCTGCTCTCTCCCGTGGTTGAGGCAGGCGTCGATTCACTGGGCATTCTTGGCTCGACCGGGAGCTATGCCTATCTGACCGTTGAAGAGCGTGCCCGGGTGACACGCTGTGCGGTGGAACATGCCGGTAACATACCGGTTATCGTCAGCATCGGCGCAATGCGGCTGGACGATATTCAGCGTCTGGCTGACGACGCGCAAACGGCCGGAGTCTCCGGCGTGCTGATGGCACCCGTGTCGTACCAGCGATTAACGGATGAGGAAGTATTCAAGCTCTATGAAACGGTGACCCGCCAGCTCTCCGTACCGCTGTGCATTTACGATAACCCTGCCACGACCGGTTTTGTGTTTAGCAATGAATTGCTGTTTGCCGTCGCGTCTCTGCCAAATGTGGGCTCCATCAAGCTTGGCCGCTTGCCGGAGAACCTGTCGCAGGTACGTGCCCGGCTTCCTGATACGGTCACACTGGGTATCGCCGGTGACTGGCGGGCAGCCTCAGCCCTGCAGGCCGGGTTTGACGTCTGGTATTCGGTTCTCGCGGGGTTGTTCCCAAAAGCGGCGCTGGCGATAGCGCGTTCGGGGAAAAGTACAGAGTCAGAACGGTTAGAGCCGCTATGGGATCTGTTCCGTCGTTACGGTAGCGTAAGGGTCATCGCGGCAGCGGCGGAAATGAGGGGAAAAGTGGCAACACCCGGCTTGCCGTTCCCGTTGCAGGCAATTCAGGGAGAGCCGCGCGAGGCGCTTTCAGCGATCCTTGCGGAATTGGAACTGGCCTGAAAAACGCCGGGTGGCGCTGCGCTTACCCGGCCACACCGCATCATTCATAAAGTAATCATTCTCAGGAATGGTTGAGAAAGCAACGTCCCCGCCCTCGCAGTTTGTCCCTCTGTCTACGTGTAATTATCCCGGTAAAAATACGTCTTATCGACTCTTAATAGAAATCAGAACATTGAATAATAGTAGCGCTAAAATTATAATGCGTAGATTCATTTGCGAGGACGTTTAAGCTATGCAGTACCTACTTGACGGGATAGTGCATTATAATGATGAATCGCGCATTTTAACCGATAATAAACGCGAAGTTGAGCTTTCACTGGCGACGTCGCGATTATTAAATGCACTTATTGACGCCAATAATTCTCAGGTCAGCCGTACTGAACTCCTTGAAAAAGTCTGGGAAGAACATGGTCTGGTTGCTTCTGATAACAACCTGAACCGAAACATATCTCTGTTGCGAAAAGCATTTCTTGAATTCTCGCTTGAAGACAAAATCGAAACAATACCAAAGCAAGGATTTGTACTGCACTGTCAGTGTACTCGTGTTAGTACTACACGTAGTAGCACGTACGAAAAATTTAAAAAAATCTGTTCCTCCCACAAAGGTTTTTACATTAGCACAATAGCATTAACCGTTTTAATGGTGAGCACCATCACTGCCTTTTATTTGTACCATTTAAACGATAGCACTATGCATAAATATAAGTCAGTCGGATTATGCGATGTCTATACTGACGAAAATGGCGTCAAACAAGAGAATATTGACTCATTTTTTAATACAAATTTAGGGCAAAGAATCGCATTAAAATGCCAGCAACATCCCAAAAATATCTATTTTGATGACAACAGAGCGCCTTTAAAAAGCAAGGTGTACTCAACTCACATTGCCCTGTGTGGCAAACAAAATACAGGGAAAGGACATGAATGCGAAAACTTCGTCAATATTAACAACAATTAATATTGTTTTATGCCTGTTGATGCTTCCCTTGCTTGCAATGGGAATATACAAGCTTGTTGGTGTTTATGATTACCTACCGATGAACTGTATGTCGACGGTACATATCAACTATGAAGATTCAAAAAATGTCCAGCAAGGGATTAATGGAAATATCAAAATTGTTTTCCACATTACCAACGATGGTCTCGTCACGGTCAGCGAATACGGCACGTTGAACTATTATGGTAAAGAGTACCTTGTCGATCGTACAGGAAACATGACCATCGACACAGACGTGCAAAACGGATTCCACAAAGTCACAAAAGGTAAATTTCTTGCTAATCCGCAGGATAATGCACCTTCTGTGCTGATTGAAAAACTCACCACCAGCCAACCTGTCCTGCACTATAAGATCCAGAAGCTTGACCCCAAAACCTGGAGAATAAGCGATTTGCAGCGTGCCATATTTATTTGCCGAAAATGAGTTTATTGACGCAAGCACATGGCTCATTGTGCTAATGTTATGAATGCAAGACAGATGTATGGATTGTTAAATCAAGAAATAAAATTCGCACTTAACTCTTAACAAAAATCCAACCAGAAAGCAATTGGAGCAACCATACGTTCATCTAAACAAACACTCTACACGCCAAAAAAGCAGAACAAAAACCTTATTAAATGTGATTTTTCTTGATTTAATTCTACTCCCTCTGCTTTTCTCATACTCTTCCCTTCACTTCTTTTATTCTGCATTTTTTTATTTTGTATTTCTAATATCCCTCATAAAAGAATTGTTTGAATTTATTTCGAAAGTATTATTTAGCCAACTTTTTGGTGACGATGCTTTTATCTGTAAAGCATAGAAATCCATTTCATAAAATGTCAAAAACCCTAACAGGCGAAGCAACAAAGTGAGAGGAAGATATGCGCGTGTTAATATTAGATCCTAACATTATAAATCAGCATTATTTGAAAACCCAAATTGAAGAGGCAGGTATTTTAACTGATGTATCTTCGAGTATTGAGGAAGTGGAAATGTTTATGTTTTCAAATAAAGCTGAACTCCTGATTATGGCATCTGAAACGCTTTCCACTGCTGAGTTACAGGCGATTCGTAAGTGGCGACGCGAAGGGCGCACTATCCGCATCATGATCCTTAACAGCAGCAACGATATTGAACACAAGGTGAAAGCGTTTGAAAGCGGCGCTGACGATTATGTTGTCAAGTCTAGTCATATTGAAGAGATTATCATCAGAATTTGGGTTTTAGTACGCCGGAATTATCTCACCCCTTCCAGCCGTATTACTGCAGGTAATTTAGAGCTCGATTTAAACAGTAAAGTACTCTTCATCAACAAGCAAAAAATTCGACTGACCCGTTTTGAATTTGAAATTATGAAGCTACTGGTGAAGAACAAAGGCAAGGCGCTGAGCAAACGTAAAATCATGAAACATCTCTACCACGACTGGATGGGTAAAGAAAACAATACCGTCGAGGTGCTTATTGGTCGTCTGAGAAAGAAACTGGCACCCTACAACAGCGGGCAAATCAGAAATCAAAGAGAAGAGGGTTATTATTACGATCTAAACGGTGCGATCTGAGTTACACCCAGCCCCTGTGCTGCCTTGATGGCATAAAAATTAACTTCATTTAAGTACGGTATATTTAACGCTTTTAAACTCACACTTCATCAATCACAGCTTCATTGTTAAGAAAATTATATGAACAAATCTACGACCAATACGCTATCGCTTTGGTCTTTAACGACGCTTGTCGTCGGAGCGATGATCGGAGCGGGTATATTTTCATTACCTGCTGCATTCGGACGAGCAACCGGTGGGCTTGGTGCAATTATTGCCTGGGTGATTGCCGGTGGCGGTATGCTGATGCTGGCATTTGTATTCCAGAACCTTGCGCAAAGAAAGCCTGAACTCAATGCGGGCGTCTTTAGCTACGCTAAAGCCGGTTTCGGCGAATATCCGGGCTTCATTTCGGCACTCGGTTTCTGGGCGGGTACATGTATCGGCAACGTATCCTATTTTATTTTAATTAAATCAACATTAGGCGCTTTTTTCCCTGCATTTGGCGAAGGTAATACGCTGCTGGCAATCGCTGTCTCATCAGTTGTTTTATGGTCTTTTCATCTCCTGGTATTGCGGGGTATTAAAGAAGCGGCCTTTATCAATACCCTGGCCACCTGTGCCAAGATCATCCCTATTTTTGTATTTATCGCCATTCTGATAATGGCATTCAAAAAAGAGATGTTTATGCTTAATTTCTGGGGCGGGGCCGCCGGAGAGCCACCTCTCTTCAGATCAATCTTTTCCCAGGTCAGAAGCACCATGTTGGTGACCGTATTCGTATTCCTTGGAATCGAAGGGGCAAGTATTTACTCGCGTTATGCAACTAACCGGAAAGACGTTGGCCTGGCGACCGTATTCGGCTTCATCGGGGTGCTGTGCTTACTGATGTTAGTCACCATGCTTTCTTATGGCGTTATGCCCCAGGCCGAGCTGGGGGCCTTACGGCAACCCTCAATGGCCGGTGTTCTCGAAAGCATTGTGGGACGCTGGGGTATGATTTTCATCAGCGTGGGGTTAATTATCTCTGTCCTCGGAGCCTATCTTTCCTGGTCATTGCTCGCTGCGGAGGTTATTTATTCCGCGGCGTTGAAAAAGAGCATGCCTGCCGTTTTTGCACGCGAGAATCGCTGGCGCGTTCCCTCTTCAGCCGTATGGTTGACGAATATCTCGATACAGCTGTTCTTAGTTATCACTTTTTTCAGCGATTACGCATTCCTGTTAGCCCTTGAGCTAACCAGCGCGATGACGCTTATCCCCTATCTTCTGGTTGCCGCGTATAGCCTGAAGCTGGTTATTACACGAGAAACCTACGAACAGTGCACAAAGGGATATTATAAAGACCTGGTGATCTCTGTCATTGCCACTGCCTATGCCTTTTTGATGATTTATGCCGGCGGATTAACGTATGTGCTGCTGTCCGCCGTTATTTATGCGCCTGGCACACTGCTTTATTACATTGCTAAGCGTGAGCAAAACAAAAAAATCTTCTCTGGTACGGAACGAATATTATTTACCGCCATCGTGCTCGCGGCTTTGGCCTGTATTTATGGAATTATAAACGGAAATATTACCATTTAATTACTCTCTTAAGGAGACACTATGCAAGATATACCACTGGGTGTTCACTCCGAGGTCGGCCAGTTACGCAAAGTGATGGTGTGCGCCCCTGGGTTAGCACATAGCCGTCTTACGCCGGGCAATTGCGACCGACTGTTATTTGATGATGTCATGTGGGTAGAGCGTGCCCGTCAGGATCATCTCGATTTTATTAACAAAATGCGCGGATGCGGTGTTGACGTTGTTGAGATGCATGATCTGCTCTCCGAAACGTTGGCTAACCGTCAGGCACGCAACTGGCTCATCGAACAGCAGATTACTGCTGATGAAATCCCGTTGGGTTTGCTTAATGAAACACGCTCGTTCCTGGATTCGTTACCCGCAGATCGGCTGGCTGAGTTTATGATCGGCGGGCTTTCAACCTATGATTTGCTGAACAGACACAGGGGCGATAAAGAAGAACTTGAACTCGTCGGAAGAGCGACAGGGCTGCGTGAATATTTGCTCCCGCCGTTGCCGAATACGCTTTATACGCGAGATACCACCAGCTGGATTTATAACGGGGTTACGCTTAATCCCCTTTACTGGCAGGCTCGCCGTGAAGAAAGGTTACTGACCACTGCTATCTATAAGTTCCATCCGGACTTCACCCGTCAGACGATCACTACATGGTGGGGAGATCCAACGCGTTATCACGGATCCGCCACCCTTGAAGGCGGCGATGTTATGCCTATTGGCAACAAGACCGTTTTAATCGGTATGAGCGAACGAACGTCCTATCAGGCCATTGCCCAGCTTGCATCTGCCCTGTTTTCGAACCCGTTTAGCCATGTCGAGCGCGTTATTATTGCCGCGATGCCGAAGCTCAGAGCGGCGATGCACCTGGATACCGTATTCACCTTTTGTGACAGAGATTTAGTGACGCTTTATCCCGCCATTGTTGATCAAATCGAAGTCTTTTCACTGATTAAGGACGACTCCCCTGGCGGAATGCGTCTGGAGCATTATTCAGAGCCGTTAACAGAGGTGGTAGCCAGGGCACTCAATTTACGCTCGCTCAGGGTCGTTGAAACCGAAGGCAATGTTTACGACACCGAGCGTCAGCAATGGGATAGCGGAAATAACGTGGTCGCCATGTCTCCAGGTGTCGTTATCGCCTATGACCGCAATACCAAAACAAACGACCGTTTGCGTAAAGAAGGCGTTGAGGTCATTGAAATTGTTGGGAGTGAATTAGGGCGTGGACGCGGTGGCGGCCACTGTATGACATGTCCATTAATTCGTGATGCCGTTGATTACTCATAAGGAAGAGAGATGTTTACACGTTCTGTTTTAATTTTGGCCGGTTTGCTGGCATTGGCTGGCTGTACTGAAAAACCCGTTGGTTCTGCCCATCATGCAAGTGCTGCGCTTTCCGGTCAGGTGATGGCACTGTCGCACGGCACAATCACAGGGGTGAGATACATAACAATCCAAAACGACACCGGAAGCAGCGCTGCCGGTACAGTCGGGGGCGCGTTGATTGGCGGTGCTGCCGGTAATGCTATTGGTGGCGGAAGCGGCCGTCTGCTGGCGACGGCTGGCGGTACCGTTGCTGGCGCGATGGCAGGACAGTCGATACAACGAGGAATGGCGCGACATAATGCGGCTGAACTCTTTATTCGTCCTGATAACGGGCAAGAGTTCGTTACCGTGCAGCCCGCCCGTGAAGGTGAATTTGTCGTAGGGCAACGTGTAAATATTACCTCGCATCGCGGTCAGGTAACGATCTCTCCAGCTCAATAACACGCTTTATCATATCTGCCACAATAGGATAATTGTCCTTTTCATTAAGGATGAAAATTTTTTGTGGCAGGTTTTTATCTTTTATTCATTCCATGTGACCATTTATATCCTTAAGAAGGCATCATTGTGACGACTCATCTATTACAATTTTGGAATATGGCAGCCACCCTGTTTTCTATATTCTTTTTTATTGCGTATCTGTTTGTTATTTTCCAGATCGTTACTGATTTATTCCGTGACAATACACTCAACGGCTTCTTTAAATCGCTTTGGATAATGCTGTTACTTTTCATCCCGCTGATCACCTCTGTTTTTTATCTCATTCTGAGAGGTAAGGGAATGGCCAAAAGACAACGTGCTTACAGACTGGATGCGAATGCCGCAGCACAATATAGTCTTTGTAAATCCCCAGCGGAACAAATATCAGACGCCAAAAAACTATTAGACCAGGACGTTATTAGCCAGGAGGAGTTCGAACTCCTTAAAAAGAAAGCCATAAATTAAATCACAATGACTAAGGATGGCGTAATATCCAACCTTAGTCATTTCGTTTTAGAAAATCAGTCATCTCTGGCGCTATTAACAATTCGTCTCATATTTTGTTAATGCGCTGGCCTATTTATTATTTTTAACTACTTTTATCCACTGGAGTGTTCGCAATGAAAAGCACTACCCCCTGTCAGCCCTGTAAGGAAAAAATCGACTTTATCGGCGGCTTTTATCATTTATTTTTGTTGATTTGCTCTGTTTTACTCTGGAGCGGGTTACTTCTTTTTGCCACACGTGCCTATGGCCAGACTCATGCTGATGAAAATGCAGCAAGCTGGGGCAGCAGGATTGTTTCCGATATTACGCAAACCTGGACAGATTATGATAGCCACGATATTTATCTTCCTTTTATCAGCTGGCATAACCGGTTCATGTACGATAAAGAAAAGACCGATCGCTATAATGAAATGCCCTGGGGTGCCGGTGTGGGTGTTTCTCGTCATCACAGCAATGGCAACTGGAGTGCACTGTATGGAATGGTGTTTAAAGACTCACATAATGAGTGGCAACCGGTCACCGGCTATGCATGGGAGAAAGGATGGCATCCAGGCCAACAAAAAGATTTCAGGTTGGGATTAGGGGTGACCGCCGGGATAACGGCGCGTAAAGATATGGGCAACTACATTCCCTTACCGATTATATTCCCGCTTTTTTCAGCGAGTTATAAAAATGTGAATGTCCAGTTCACCTATATTCCTGGCACCTATAATAACGGAAACGTACTCTTCGGGTGGTTACGTTACAACCTGTAGCAGGGCTCAGCCCTGCATTACACTCTCGGTCTTTTTACTATCAGCGCAGGAAAGGAAATGTTTTAAGAGAAGAAGGAAGAAGAGTCTCTGGATAAAAAGGAGGGTAAAGAAAAATGACTGGATTATATGCAACGACTCACCGCGAGCGTAGGGCTCGCGGTGAGTGTTTGTTTAGAATTGAAGCGCGGCGCCCAGGTAAGCACCATCAAGCAGCGTATGATTAGGCGTACCGGATTTACCATGAACGCTAATATGACGGTAACCCGCTTTGAGTTTCACCTCATCTCGTACCTGCCAGGCCAACCCAGCATCAACTTCAACATAGTTTTCGACGGCATTGTTCAGGCCACGTGGCGCGGTATAACCTTCACCATAGGCATACACCTCATCGCTGAAATGGACACGAACCCCGCCACCAATCGGTGCCGCAAATCCATTATCACCTTTCTTAGGCGCCATATAGATGGCCTTGGCACCTGCGTAAAGATCGGCTTTACCCAGAGACACCTGATAACCCAGGCCGACACCGCCAGAATTACGGCCATCATTATAATTGTTAGCCCAGTTTGCAGTATAAAAAATACCGGTCGGCTCAGGCGCAATTAGTGCATTTAACTCCGTATGTTGTGTACCTAACTGAGCGCCAATTTCAGCGGCGTTAGCACCAACAGAAAGAGTTGAAAGAATTGCCACTACTGTGAGTGTTTTTTTAAACATTTGTTATCACCTAATCTACATTAAAAAAAAGAAGTCAGAACCTTAAACAAGCTCTGTCTGGTGGCTTATTATAGGGGGCGATGTTATATGAAGTTCAAACAAACAAGAGATCCTCACTCACCATACTCTCATTCATTAATCATCGAGGTGACAGCTGCGTACGCTATAAAATGAAGTGTGTTTAAGTTCCATCTATCTTTTCGCACTAGAATGCCTATTTATTTTCACCGAAACCAGTGAGGAAACCATGTTCCCGGAAGAAAATATCAGACGTCCCAGAAAACCAAACTTTATCCGTTATCTTTTTCTGTTCAACCTTTTATTGCTGCCCCTTTTCATGATTGTGGCACGCCTGGTCTGGGGACAGGATTTCTTTTCTGTTTCTCCCAATGGCGCTTTGTTCTGGCCGGGTGCTGTCTCGCACGTTTTGTTGCTGGGCGGGGTTTGGTTGTTTTTAGATGTTCTGTTTATGATTTGGTTTTACCTTACCAACAAAAAAAACTGAGGAGCAACGCTTATGCTGTTATTTATTTCATGGCTTTTTGCATTAGTTGGCAGTGAATTACTGCTGTTACAGATCAATTCAGTAAGCATTATCATGCCTCTCTTATATTTATCTATGGGGATAATGTATTTATATCAAAAGAATAAAATAAGGAATATGTTATGGCTGGATGCAAACTTAAAAAAAACACGCATCCTCAACCTCAAGGTTCTGTTTGTGGCAGCGCTTAGTATTATGTTATCTATCGTCGCGCATATCAATTTCGCCATTAACTCCTTGCTTATCATGCAATGGTTAAAAGCATAGTTTATGCGATGTCCATATCTTTATTCTGTGCCCCCATCATCAACCACGCTGCGCTTTAAAACCTAAATACAGCAGATATCAGGTTGAATATCTATGTTTAGAGGATTTATGCGCAAGAAAAGTATTAGAGTGTTGAAGCGTTGTATTTTTATCCTTTTGGGCTTCACGCTTTGTGCAATGACAGGCTTGTTTTATTGGGTACAGCGTAGCGGCGAACTCCAGCCCTGGCATACTTTTGTCCCTAATGAATTACGCGAAAACGAGATCGATCGGGCCGACTGGGATGACTATATCAATGCTGAAAACGCCCTCTTCATGGAGGTGCATAACAATGTCGTTATGAAGCAAACCGATCAGGATACAACGAGTTTAAATCGTTATAACCCGTCAAGCCCGGTATTTCCGGACACCCTTCCCACAGACTGGAATCGATCCTATATCATGCGCCCACAGGCGGAACCGAGAGGGGCTGTCGTGTTACTGCACGGACTTACGGACTCCCCTTACAGCCTGCAGCATATTGCCCGGCTCTATCAAAAAGAAGGGTTTGTCGCCATCGGGATCCGTCTACCTGCCCATGGTACCGTACCCGGGGCATTAACGGATGTAAAATGGCAGGACTGGCTGGCAGCAACGCGTCTTGCGGTGCGCGAGGCAACAAAAATGACCCATGCGGATGCGCCGCTGCATATTGTTGGTTTTTCCAATGGTGGGGCGCTGGCCATGAAATATGCCATCGATGCACTTGATGATGAGAGCCTGAAGAAGCCACAACAAATTGTCCTGATTTCTCCCATGATAGGCATAAGCCGCTTTGCTCGGTTTTCGGGAATGGCCGAATGGACAGCCTTTCTCCCGGCCTTTTCTCGTGCGGCCTGGTTAGGTCTGGTACCAGAATTTAATCCTTTTAAATATAACTCTTTTCCCGTGAATGGTGCGCGGCAGGCTTATCTTCTGACTGAGACATTGAAACGGGACCTTACGCGACGCAAGTCATCGGCTGGCTGGAAAGACCTTCCTCATGTGCTTACGTTTCAGTCCGTTCTTGATTCCACAGTCAGTACCCGGGCAGTGCTGGACGTGCTCCATCACAATCTACCGGATAACGGTAGCGAGCTGGTGTTGTTTGATATTAATCGTGCGGTCAATTTTCGTGCACTGTTTCGCCACTCTTCGGATCGCGCGCTATCACACTTACTGGCAACACCACAGCGTACTTACACGACGACTATCGTCAAAAACGCCTCTTCAGAGAGTATGAACATGGTCGCTTCGACGCACTTAGCACACTCAACAACAGCAGACGTGCAGCCCCTTAATGTGCGCTATCCGAGAGATGTTTTTTCTCTATCTCATGTCGCCCTCCCGTTTCCTGTCCATGACTCTTTATATGGAAGTGAACCCTATGAACCGAATCACTATGGTCTGAGTCTGGGTGTTTTACGCGTCAGAGGGGAGCGAGCGGTACTGCTGGCAGATATGGACTCCTTAATGCGTATCACCTCGAATCCGTTCTACCCCTATCTGATTGAAAGGATTGCTGGCGTCATAAGATAAAAGAAGAGGCGTTTTTTAACGTCAGCTCATCGTTGGGGATAGATGAAATAAAAGACAACCGGCGCCAGAGTATAACATCCGTTATTCTTCGCCTCTTTCACCACTATCCCCATTGAATCGCTGGCTGCCGGTTAATTTGTCACTCCGGCAGCAGCCCCACAAAACTGCGTTTTTTGCGCGGCTCCGACATCAGCTCTTCGAGCTTATCCACGCAGGCCAGGTAGTGCGGCGTTTTTTTATGCGCCAGTACCGCCTCTTCGTCTTTATAGGCCTCGTAGATAAAGAACCGGGTTTTCACCCGGGGGTCCTGCAATACGTCAAAACGCAGGTTTCCCGGCTCCTGAATCGCGCCCTTGTGGTTGGCGCGAAACACCTCCAGAAACTCGTCCACCCGCTCGGGTTTGATGTTGATCTCCACTAACGTCACGTTCATTTCGCTTCTCCCTGTTTCTCTTCCTGCCAGAACTGGAACGCCTCCCGGGCGCTCATGTTCTCGTGAACCACTTTCTTCACCGCCTTCAGCATGGCGAGCGGCGCGCTGGACTGGAAGATGTTGCGCCCCATGTCCACGCCGGAGGCTCCCTGGTCAATCGCGCGCCAGCACATCTCCAGTGCCTCGTGCTCCGGCAGCTTTTTCCCCCCGGCGATGACGATCGGCACCGGGCAGCTGGCGGTCACTTTTTCGAATCCTTCATCCACATAGTAGGTTTTGACAAACTGCGCCCCCATTTCGGCGGCAATACGGCTGGCGAGCGAGAAGTAACGCGCATCGCGCGCCATCTCCTTGCCGACGCCCGTCACCGCCAGCACGGGCATCCCGTAGCGTGCCCCCGCATCCACCAGCTTGATGATGTTATTGATCGACTGATGCTCGAATTCACTGCCAATGTACACCTGCGCCGCCACCGCACAGACGTTCAGGCGCAGCGCGTCTTCCATTGCCACTGCCACGCACTCGTTCGACAGCTCGCCCAGAATTGAGTTACCGCCGGAGGCGCGCAGGACCACCGGTTTATTGGTGGCGGCCGGTACGGTGCTACGCAAAATACCGCGGGTACACATCAACACGTCGGTTTCGGCGAACAGCGGCGCGATAGAGAGATCGATACGCTCAAGACCGGTGGTCGGCCCCTGGAAGTAACCGTGGTCAAAGGCCAGCATCACCGTGCGGTTGCTTTTTGGGTTGAAGATGCGCGAAAGCCGGGACTGCATGCCCCAGTCCAGCGAGCCACAGCCCTTCAGGGTGAACGGTACATTTTGCTGCGGTGTACCGATGCCAAAATCCTTACCGTCTTTGATGTCGTCTAAATCAGCCATTTGCTCCCCCGTCAGAAATCGTATTTGTTGATGTTCTCTTTGGTGAACACCACGCGCTCTGGCAGCAGCACGATGCCGTTGCCTTTTGCTTCATACTGGTAGCCCTGGACGCTGTTCGGCTCGACCTTCAGCGTACCGATATCTTTTACCTCCACGCTGTCGCCGACGTTAAGATCGCCTTTTTTCAACAAACGATCGGCGACATTGACCGCAATTTTGCCCTGTTGCACCACATCCCACAGGCCGAAGGCTTTAACCGTGCCGCGCTCGACGTACGGACGCATGACGTTAGGCGTACTGAATCCGACAATAGCCACCCCTTCCCGCTTCAGGTTTTCCGCCGCCTGCGCCGCGGCAGGCAGAGCGTTGGCATCCGGGGCGATGATCGCATCCAGATCCGGGTACGCTTTTAAGATCCCTTCGGCGGTTTGCAGGGATTTGGTGGCGTCGTTATAGCCAAACTGGGTGGTCACAATCTGCCACTGGGGATGATCTTTTTCGATTTTGGCCTTCGCCTCTTTCACCCACTGGTTCTGGTCGGTGACGGTCGGGCTGGAGTAGAAGAACGCCACTTTGGCATTCGGTTTTGTCACCTGCTTCCCGGCCATCTCCACCAGCAGGCCACCGAGCTGCTCCGGGGTACCCTGGTTGATGTAAATGCTGCGGCACTCCGGTTTGGTGTCGGAATCCCAGGTCAGCACTTTGACGCCGCGCTGCATGGCGCGCTTCAGCGCCGGGCAGAGGCCATCCGGCGACACGGCGGAGACGATAATGGCGTTATAGCCCTGGTTGACGAAATTATTGATGAGCTGCACCTGGCCGGAGACGCTCGGCTCGGTGGGGCCGTCGTAGGTGACGTCCACGCCGAGGTCTTTCCCCGCCTCTTTCGCGCCATTGCCGCCGCTGGTGAAGAAGCCCACCCCCACCAGCTTCGGGATAAAGGCGATGCGGTCCGCCGCCTGCGCCGAGGCGAAGCTGAGGGCCATTGCCAGGACTATCAGTTTTGTTTTCATCTTACGCTCCGGATAGTTTTCTAAAGAGAGAACGCACCCATTCACGGTGCAGACTCAGCGAACGTCCCATCACCACCACAACCAACAGCGCCCCTGACAGCGCGCTCGACACCTGGTTGGGGATGCCGACCATCTGTAACCCCTGCTGCAGGTACCCCACCAGCAGCGCTGCCAGTGCCGTACCGATAACCGAACCTGACCCGCCATAAATATTCGCCCCGCCGAGTACGGCAGCGGTGAGGGCTGGCATCAGCAGATCGCGCCCCAGATCCGAGCGCGCGGAACCGAAATAGGAGACCATCACCAGGGCGGCAATGGCCGAGGCGACGCCCACCAGGCCATACAGCGCGTAGGGCATGCCGTTAACCGACAGCGCCGCATAGCGCGCGGCGCGCGGGTTCTGGCCGATTAAGAACAGATGACGCCCAAAGCGCCCGCGGTGGGTAATCAGCCAGAAGAAGAGCGTAATGAGCGCAAACAGCACCAGCGGAATGGGCAGACCTGACACGGTCAGGTTAGCGAACGCGGTAAAGCTGTCCGGGAAGCCGCCGATGCCCTCATAGCCCGTCGCGCCCGCCATGCCGGAGAGCAGCAGCGCCCCGCCGCCGTAGAGGTAGAGCGTGCCGAGAGTGATAACTAAAGGGCTGATACCCGTGTAGTGGATCAGCGCCGCATTCACCAGCCCGCACAGCAGGCCCAGCAGCAGTGTCAGAGGAATGGCGACCGCCATCGGCCAGCCCGATTGCATCATCACCCCCAGCGCAATGGCGCACAGGCCAATGGTTGAACCGAGGGAGATATCGATCCCGCCGCTGATAATCACCAGCGTCAGCGGCAGCGCCACAATGCCGATGCAGATAAAATCGCTGGTGCTGAACAGCAGCATGTTGATGTCGAGCATCCGCGGGTTGATGGCGCCAAAGAGCAGGATCTCCAGCACCAGTAAGATCAGCAGCGCGCTTTCCCAGTTAAGCTTCATTTACGCCACCTCTTTTTTGCGTTTGGGAAATGGGGTGACGTGCTTTCCCCCTCTGTTACCCGGCTGGAAGCGACCGTATTTCAGCGCCCGCTGATGACGCGCCAGCGCCTGGCGCAGACGCCCGTCGAGCACCAGCACGCCCAGTAGCACCAGCCCGGCGATAAAGTCATTCCACCACGCCGGGAGCTTAAACAGCACCAGTACGGTGTCGATTTGCGTCAGGAAAAAGGCCCCAAGCAGTGCGCCAATCAGCGTGCCCGTCCCGCCCAGCAGCGAAATGCCGCCGAGCACACAGGCGGCGATGGCTTTCATCTCCAGCCCGCTCCCGGTCTGGTTTGGCACAAAGCCAATCTGCGCGGCAAAGACAATCCCGGCGCAGGCCGCCAGCATGCCGTTGAGAGTAAAGGCGATCATCCGCGTGCGGTTAACCGCCACGCCCAGCTGGCGCGCGGCGGCAAGGTTATCACCCACAGCATAGAAATCGCGTCCAAACGCGGTACGCGAGAGCGTCCACGCGCCGACGGCGGCCAAAAACAGCACCACCATGCCGAGCGGCGAAATGCCCACGGCTACGGGTTCAGAGAGGGATTTCAGCCCCGGCGGTAACCCTTCAATCCACTTTCCACCGGTCCAGAGCAGCATCGCCCCGCGATACAGCCCCAGCGTGCCGAGGGTGGCGACAATCGCCGGGATGCGCAGCGCCACCACCAGAAACCCGTTGAACGCCCCTGCCAGCGCGCCGACAGACAGCGCGAACAGCATCGATACCGGCAGGCTGTAGCCATTGTTCAGCGCCACGCCGACGGCGATGGCGGAGAGCCCCACGGTGGAGCCCACGGAGACGTCAATATTGCGGGTCAGCATCACCAGCGCGGCGCCAAGCGCCAGCAGGATCAGGATTTGCGCGCTGGCGAAGATCATCCCCAGCGTCTGAAGGCTCAGGTACGCCGGATTAAGCGCCACCAGCACGGCAAACAGCGCCAGAATGGCGAGAAACGCGCTCAGCTCGCGGTTTTTCAGTAACGTCTTCATGATTGTCCTCCGAACGCCAGCGCCATCATCCGATCGAGGCTGACGGCATGGCGCGGCAACTCGCCGCTGAGCACGCCCTGATGCATGACCAGCACGCGATCGGCAAGGCCAGGAAACTCATCGAGATCGCTTGAGATCATCAGCACTGCCACGTTCTGCGCGGCCACGCTTTTGATGAGCTGGTAGATATCGGCACGTGCCGACACGTCCACGCCGCGCGTCGGTTCATCGACGATCAGCAGTAACGGGTTGGCTTCCAGACAGCGGGCCAGCAGCACTTTCTGCTGATTCCCGCCGGAGAGGGTGCGCACGGTTTGATCCGCATGGTTGAGTTTGATCCCCAGCGCGCGGTGGTAACGCTCCACCACCGCGGACTCCCGCTTGCGCTGCTGCCAGAGAGACGGCTCGTTCAGCGCCACGGTGTTCCAGCGGATGGGTGCATCCAGGAACAGGCCGGACACCTGCCTGTCTTCCGGCAGATAAACCAGGCCTTTGTCCAGCCGGGCGCCCACGCTCTCGTGAGTGATCTCCTGATTCTCCAGCCAGACCCGTCCGCCACGCACCGGACGCAGGCCGTAGAGCGTCTCGGCAAATTCGGTGCGCCCGGATCCGACCAGCCCGGCCAGACCGACGATCTCGCCAGCGTAGATCTCAAGCGAGAGATCGATAAACCCCTCCCCGGTAAGATCGTCCACGCGCAATACCGGAAAATCCTGCGGCTGGGTGCGACGGTTTCCCGGCAGCGCCAGCCACAGTTTTTGCGCATCGCTTAAGCCTTTCTCCCGGCTCACCGGCGTCATGGCGGCAATCAGCGCGTTATCGTCGAACTGCGCGGTTTCCCCGCTGAGCACTACGGCACCGTCGCGCATCACCGAGACGTGGCTTGCCAGCTGGCGGATCTCCGGCAATTTATGCGAGATAAAGACGATGCCGACGCCCAGATCCTGCAGGGCGCGGATCTGGCGAAACAGACGTTCGGTTTCACCCGGCGTAAGGGAGGCCGTGGGCTCGTCGAGGATCAGGATCGTTGCGTTACGCATCAGACCGCGCAGGATCTCCACCATCTGCTGATCCGCCACTTCCAGCGTGCTGGCGGTGGCATCGAGATTTAGCTGGCACTGCAGCTGCTGCAGCTTCTCCGTCAGCCGATTCTCTCTTTCCCGTTCACGCGGCAGGCGGAAAAGGATGTTTTCCCGCACCGTCAGATTGGGGAACAGGAGCGGTTCCTGAGGCACCAGATAGATACCTAACTTATGGGCCTGCACGGGCGTGAGCCGCGCATATGAATGACCTGCTACGGAAAGTTCACCGCTGTCCGGCGTCTCCACCCCGGCGATGATCTTCATCAGCGTCGATTTACCCGCGCCGTTCCCGCCCATCAGCGCATGCACCTGGCCCGCAAGCAGCGTGAAATCAATGCCTTTCAAAACCGGCACCCCGGAAAACTGCTTGCAGATGGCTCGTGCTTCGATAAGTGGGGTCATCATCGCTCCGCTATTGAACAAATGATTTTTAGATTTAATAATGTTCAAAAGCGTAGACGGTGAACTATATTTACAACCGTGCAGGGATCACAGTTTTATCGATTAAGATCCATCTAAGAAAGAAACTATCTAAATGATCCGTTTTGCCGCGTGGCTCACACTTTCGACCTGCGCCGTCACGAACATATGATCTAAATTTTTATAAGAGTTCAATTATGAGCGATAAACGCACTGCGGAAGAAGGTCGGTTTGCCGGGCTGGCACTGGCGGAAGAGGAACTGGTTGCCCGCGTGGCCTGGTGTTACTACCACGACGGATTGACGCAAAATGACATTGGCGAACGGCTCGGCCTGCCGCGCCTGAAGATCTCTCGCCTGCTGGAGAAAGGTCGCCAGTCCGGGGTGATCCGCGTGCAGATCAACTCCCGCTATGAGGGCTGTCTGGCACTGGAAACCGAACTGCAGCAGCGCTTTGGGCTAAAGCTGGTGCGCGTGCTGCCAGCACTGAATACCCCACCAATGAACGTGCGGTTAGGCATTGGTGCCGCGCAGTCGTTAATGGGCGTGCTGGAACCCGGCCAGCTGTTAGCGGTGGGATTTGGTGAAACCACCATGAGCAGCCTGCAGCATCTGAGCGGCTTTATCAGCTCGCAGCAGATCCGTCTGGTGACCCTTTCCGGCGGCGTGGGGCCCTATATGACCGGTATCGGCCAGTTGGACGCGGCATGCAGCGTCAGCATGATCCCCGCCCCGCTTCGCGTCTCCTCCGCCGAGGTGGCCGGGATCTTAAAACGTGAAACCAGCGTGCGGGACGTGATCCTCGCCGCAACGGCGGCCGACGTGGCAGTGGTCGGGATTGGGTCCGTGAACCAGCGTCGTGATGCAACGATATTGCGCTCAGGCTACATCAGCGAAGGTGAACAGCTGATGTATGCCCGTAAAGGGGCCGTCGGCGACATTCTCGGTTATTTCCTCACTGCCGAAGGAGAGTGCGTTGAGGAGCTGGAGATCCACAAAGAACTGCTGGGCGTCACGCTTGATGAACTGGCGCAGTTACCTACCATCGTCGGCGTGGCCGGCGGTGTTGAGAAAGCCGATGCGATTTACGCCGCACTGAAAGGTCGCCGTATCAATGGCCTGGTGACGGAAGAGACAACAGCCCGCGCGGTGCTGGCCCTGGCGTAACGGGGTAAGCCCTGCGCTAACAACGAGGCAAACTCATGAGTTACCTTTTAGCGTTAGATGCAGGGACAGGCAGCGTGCGTGCCGTTATTTTCGATCTGCAGGGCAACCAGGTTGCCGTGGGTCAGGCCGAGTGGCAGCACCTGAGCGTGGAAAATGTGCCGGGCTCGATGGAGTTCGACCTCAATACCAACTGGCGGCTTACCTGCCAGTGCATCCACCAGGCGCTGGATCGCGCGCACCTGAGCGCGGCGGATATCCAGTCCGTCGCCTGTTGCTCCATGCGCGAAGGGATCGTGCTGTATGACCGCAACGGTGAGGCCATCTGGGCCTGCGCCAACGTCGACGCCCGCGCCAGCCGCGAGGTGGCCGAACTCAAAGAGATCCACGACAACCAGTTTGAATCCGAAGTGTACGACGTTTCCGGCCAGACCCTGGCCCTGAGCGCCATGCCGCGTCTGCTGTGGCTGGCGCACCATCGCCCGGATATCTATCGCAAGGCTGCCACTATTACCATGATCAGCGACTGGCTGGCGGCGAAGCTCTCCGGCGAGCTGGCGGTCGATCCATCAAATGCGGGCACTACGGGGATGCTGGATCTCTTCTCCCGCGACTGGCGGCCAGCGCTGCTGGATATGGCCGGGCTGCGCGCCGATATCCTCTCTCCGGTGAAAGAGACCGGCACCGTGCTGGGCGCTATCACCCATGATGCCGCACAGCAGAGCGGCCTGCGTGAAGGCACCCCTGTGGTGATGGGCGGAGGCGACGTACAGCTGGGCTGTCTGGGGCTGGGCGTGGTCCGCGCCGGGCAAACGGCGGTGCTGGGTGGTACCTTCTGGCAGCAGGTGGTCAATCTGCCGCAGGTGCGCACCGATCCTGAGATGAATATTCGCGTGAACCCACACGTCATCCCCGGTATGGCGCAGGCGGAGTCGATCAGCTTCTTCACCGGCCTGACCATGCGCTGGTTCCGCGACGCCTTCTGCGCGGAAGAGAAGCTGATCGCCGAACGTATGGGGATGGACACCTATTCCCTGCTCGAAGAGATGGCGAGCCGGGTGCCCGCGGGTTCGCATGGCGTGATGCCCATCTTCTCCGACGCGATGCATTTTAAGCAGTGGTACCACGCCGCCCCGTCGTTTATTAACCTCTCCATCGACCCGGAAAAGTGCAACAAAGCGACGCTGTTCCGCGCGCTGGAAGAGAACGCGGCGATTGTCTCGGCCTGCAACCTGGCGCAGATCTCACGTTTCTCCGGCGTTAACTTCGAGAGCCTGGTGTTTGCCGGAGGCGGTTCGAAGGGGGCGCTATGGAGCCAGATTTTAAGTGACGTCACCGGTTTGCCGGTGCGCGTACCGGAAGTGAAAGAGGCGACGGCGCTGGGCTGCGCCATTGCCGCCGGAGCCGGGGCAGGACTGTTTGCGGATATGGCCACTACCGGCGAGCGGCTGGTGAAATGGAGCCGCGAGTTTACCCCGAACCCGCAGCACCGGGCGCTGTACGATGGCATGATGCAGAAGTGGCAGGCGGTGTACGCCGACCAGCTCGGACTGGTGGACAGCGGGCTGACGACCTCGATGTGGCAGGCACCTGGGCTGGTGCGAGCATCCCCCTCACCCCGCCCCTCTCCCTAAGGGAGAGGGAGATTAAGTCCCCTCTCCCTGTGGGAGAGGGTTAGGGTGAGGGCATCAGGCCACACCAATATTTGAATCCCATCACAATCACTGCATTCCCCTTTTCCCTTTTACTTCGTGCTGGCTAAATTAGTAACTCATCCGACCACATAACAATAATTTTACACTGGAAGAGACTATGAGCCGCTACCCGTCGCTATTCGCCCCCCTCGATCTGGGGTTCACAACGCTCAAAAACCGCGTGTTGATGGGCTCAATGCATACCGGGCTGGAGGAGCATCCGGACGGGGCCGAGCGTCTGGCGGCCTTTTATGCCGAACGCGCGCGCCACGGGGTGGCGCTGATTGTCACCGGGGGGGTGGCTCCCGCGCCATCAGGCGTGGGGATGGAAGGCGGAGCGGTGCTTAACGATGCGTCACAGCTGCCGCACCATCGCATTGTGACCGATGCCGTTCACAAAGAAGGCGGTAAAATCGCCCTGCAGATCCTGCATACCGGGCGTTATAGCTATCAGCCCAATCTGGTGGCACCGTCGGCCATTCAGGCACCGATTAACCGCTTCAAGCCGCATGCCCTCAGCCACGATGAAGTGCTGGCGCTGATTGACGACTTCGCCCGCTGTGCGGCGCTGGCGCGTGAAGCGGGCTATGACGGCGTCGAGGTAATGGGCTCCGAGGGCTATCTGATTAACGAATTCCTCGCCGCCCGCACTAACCAGCGTGACGACGAATGGGGTGGCGATTATGCGCGACGTATGCGCTTTGCCGTCGAAGTGGTACGCGCCGTGCGCGAACGTGCGGGCGCTGACTTTATTATCATCTTCCGCCTGTCGATGCTGGATCTGGTGGAAGGCGGCGGAACGTTTGACGAGACCGTCCAGCTGGCGCAGGCGATTGAAGCCGCCGGTGCCACCCTCATCAATACCGGGATTGGCTGGCACGAGGCGCGCATCCCGACTATCGCCACGCCGGTACCGCACGCGGCATTCACGTGGGTTACGCGCAAGCTGAAAGGCAAAGTGTCTGTTCCGCTGGTGACCACTAACCGTATTAACGATCCGCAGGTGGCGGATGATGTCATCTCACGCGGCGATGCCGATATGGTGTCGATGGCGCGTCCGTTCCTGGCAGATGCAGAACTGCTTTCCAAAGCGCAAAGCGGGCGTGCGGATGAGATCAACACCTGCATCGGCTGTAATCAGGCCTGTCTGGATCAGATCTTCGTCGGGAAAGTGACCTCCTGCCTGGTTAACCCCCGCGCCTGCCATGAAACCAAAATGCCGGTGCTCCCGGTAGACAAATCAAAACGCCTGGCGGTTGTTGGGGCGGGCCCCGCGGGGCTGGCGTTTGCGGTAAATGCGGCGTCGCGCGGGCACAGCGTGACGCTGTTCGATGCCGCAGGCGAAATTGGCGGGCAGTTTAATATTGCCAAACAGATCCCCGGCAAAGAGGAGTTCTATGAAACGCTGCGCTACTACCGCCGGATGATCGAGCTCACGGGTGTGGATCTGCGGCTCAACCAGTGGGTAAGTGCGCCAGATCTGCTGGATTACGACGAGGTGATCCTGGCAAGCGGGATCGCCCCGCGCACGCCTGCGATCGAGGGTATCGATCATCCTAAGGTGCTGAGCTATCTCGATGTGCTGCGCGATAAAGCGCCGGTTGGGGAAAACGTGGCCATTATCGGCTGCGGTGGGATCGGCTTTGATACCGCCATGTATTTAAGCCAGCCGGGCGAGGCCACCAGCCAGAACATTGCCGAATTTTGCGTGGAATGGGGCATCGACACCAGCCTGAGCCAGTCCGGCGGCCTGCGTCCGGAAGGGCCACAGCTGCCGAAAAGCCCACGGCAGATCGTCATGCTGCAGCGCAAAGCAAGTAAGCCGGGTGAAGGACTGGGGAAAACAACCGGCTGGATCCACCGCGCCACCCTGCTTTCGCGCGGCGTGAAGATGATCCCGGCGGTGAGCTATCAGAAGATCGACGACGACGGCCTGCACGTCACGATCGGCGGTGAGCCACAGCTGCTGCGCGTGGATCATGTGATTTTATGTGCCGGGCAGGAGCCAAAGCGCGATCTGGCGGATCCGCTGCGTGAGGCAGGTAAAACGGTGCATTTGATCGGCGGATGCGATGTGGCAATGGAGCTGGATGCGCGGCGGGCCATTGCGCAGGGCACCCAGCTTGCACTGGTTATTTAGCGACGACGTCCCAGCTTCACCGCTTTCAACACCACGAACTTGTTGTTGGTGGCGATGGTGACGCAGTTACCGAAAATCTTCTTCAGCTTGTGGAAGTAGTCCAGGTGACGGTTCGCCACAATATACAGCTCGCCGTTGATTTTCAGGCAGCGGCGCGCATGGTGGAACATCTCCCACGCGACGTTATCCGTCAGGGCGTGCTTCTGGTGGAACGGTGGGTTGCAGAACACGGCGTTGAAGCGGAAAGGCTCTACGCCGGACAGCGCGTTATTAATCATAAACTCACAGCGATCCAGCGCCTCTGGCATGTTGGTTTCCACGTTCAGACGGCTCGAGGCTACCGCCATTGGCGATTCGTCGCTGAAGACCACGCTGGCTTGTGGGTTCTTTGCCAGCAGCGTCAGGCCAATCACGCCGTTACCGCAGCCGAGATCCACAATCTCCCCTTCCAGATTTTCCGGCAGATGTTCAATAAAGAAACGTGCGCCGATATCAAGGCCGGTACGTGAGAAGACGTTCGCGTGATTGTGGATGGTCCAGTCGGTGCCTTCCATCTTCCAGCTCAGCGTCTCTGGCGCGTCAGCCAGTTCCGGCGCGCTGAAGGTACAGTTGATCAGGCGCGCTTTTTTCCAGGCCAGCGTCGTGGTGGTCGGGCCCAGCACTTTCTCGAACAGCTCCAGCGTTGAGGTATGAATATCACGCGCCTTCGCGCCCGCGATGATGCGCGTCTCTGGCGTGACGACTTTCCGTAATGCACGCAGTTGCTGCTCCAGCAACGCCATGGTTTTTGGCACTTTGATCAGCACCACGCCCGGCGCCTGCGGGTAGTCTGCGGTGCTGTCGAGGAACTTCACGCTGGATTCATCGAGATCGTTGTGACGCAGGTTTTCACGCGTCGCCAGCTCGCTTAAGTATGAATCGCCAATGCTATAAGGCGTGTGCGCCGCCAGGGCGCAGCCCAGCGCTCCGAAGGCATCATTCAGGATCAGAACCGGGCCGCGAATTTCAGTGTCATCCAACTGTTGCAGCAGATATTCATCCGCCGCTTCCCACGCCTGAAGCGGGTTAACGTCGTCCGTCTCCGGGAAACGTTTAAGGTTGAGTGAACGGAAACCGTTGTCTAAGTGGCTCATCGGCCCTCCTGAATGGTAAAATTTGGCGTTATCCCTGAAAAGGGTGCGTGAGTATACCCGTTTTCAACTTATTTTGGGGTTTTGATGAACCAGCTGACTTATCTCCAGGGCTACCCGGAGCATTTGCTCTCCCAGGTACGCACGTTAATTGCCGAGCAAAAACTGGGGACGGTGCTGGAAAAACGCTATCCCGGCACGCACGATGTCGCGACCGATAAGGCCCTCTGGCAGTATACGCAGGATCTCAAAAACCGGTATCTGAAGAGTGCACCACCCATCAATAAAGTGATGTACGACAACAAGATCCACGTGCTGAAAAACGCGCTCGGCCTGCATACGGCCATTTCACGCGTCCAGGGCGGTAAGCTAAAAGCAAAAGCCGAGATCCGCGTCGCCACCGTCTTTCGCAACGCACCGGAAGCCTTTCTGCGGATGATCGTGGTGCACGAGCTGGCGCACCTGAAGGAAAAAGAGCATGACAAGGCGTTCTATTCCCTGTGCTGCCATATGGAGCCACAGTACCATCAGCTGGAGTTTGATACCCGTTTGTGGCTTACGCATTTATCGTTAAAGAGTAATGCGCAGTAGCGCACTGGTTTTGCAACAATCACGTGCTACAGTGGCTAAAGGTTCCCCGCTATGGAGTACGTAAACGTTTATGATACGTTTCGCAGTCATTGGTACGAACTGGATCACGCGCCAGTTCGTCGACGCCGCCCACGAAACCGGCAAACTTAAGCTCACCGCCGTCTATTCCCGCAGCCTTGAACAGGCGCAGGCCTTCGCGAACGATTATCTGGTTGAACATCTGTTCACCTCGCTTGATGAGATGGCGCAAAGCGACGCCATTGACGCGGTCTATATCGCCAGCCCTAACGCCCTGCACTTCCCGCAAACCCGGCTCTTCCTCAGCCATAAAAAGCATGTCATTTGCGAGAAGCCGTTGGCCTCGAATATCGAGGAAGTGGAAGCCGCTATTCAGTGCGCCCGCGACAACCAGGTGGTGCTGTTCGAAGCGTTCAAAACCGCCAGCCTGCCGAACTTCCTGCTGCTACAGCAGTCTTTGCCGAAGGTGGGCAAAGTGCGCAAAGCCTTTATTAACTACTGTCAGTACTCGTCGCGCTACCAGCGTTATCTGGACGGCGAGAACCCGAACACCTTTAATCCGGCCTTCTCCAACGGCTCGATTATGGACATCGGTTTCTATTGCCTGGCCTCTGCGGTTGCCCTGTGGGGCGAGCCGCACGGCGTAACGGCCACTGCCAGCCTGCTGGAGAGCGGTGTGGATGCGCACGGTGTCGTGGTGCTGGATTACGGTGATTTCAGCGTCACGCTGCAGCACTCCAAAGTGAGTGACTCCGTCCTGCCAAGTGAAATTCAGGGTGAAAACGGATCGCTGGTTATCGAGAAGATCTCCGAATGCCAGAAGCTGAGCTTTGTGCCACGCGGCGGTAAAGCGCAGGAGCTGACGCAGCCTCAGCATATTAACACTATGCTCTATGAGGCAGAGGTCTTCGCCCGTCTGGTGGAAGACAACGAAGTGAATCACCCTGGGCTTGCGATAAGCCGCACCACGGCGAAGCTGCAAACGGAAATCCGTCGCCAGACCGGCGTGGTTTTCCCGGCTGACGGCGTGAGCACAGAAGCTATCGCGTAAAGCTGTGTAATGAATGACTGAGGACCATTGACGAAACTGATGGTCTGACATATTTTGTTACGAGCAAAGGGGAGTAACTTCCTTGCCGGTGGATCGTCATTACGATGCGTGCAAAACCGCATCCGGTCGCCGGGCAACCTTCGTGGTTGTAAGTGAGACCTTGCCGGAAGGCGAGGTCTATGCATAAAAAGCTAACGGCTATCGTCTTCTGATCATGGCCGTTTTTGTTTTTTATGTGTAAGGAAAATAGTATGCATTCTGTCGGCACTCCAATGTTGTGGGGCGGATTCGCGGTTGTCGTGCTCATCATGCTGGCAATCGACCTCTTTTTGCAGGGCCGTCGCGGCGAGCACGGCATGAGCGTCAAGCAAGCCGCCGTCTGGTCGCTGGTGTGGGTATCCCTCTCACTCCTTTTCTGCGCCGCCTTCTGGTGGTATCTGGCCTCGACCGAAGGCCGTGCGGTGGCTGATCCTCAGGCGCTCGCCTTCCTCACCGGTTATCTGATTGAAAAAGCGCTGGCGGTTGATAACGTCTTCGTCTGGCTGATGCTGTTCAGCTACTTTGCCGTGCCTGCTGCCCTGCAGCGTCGCGTGCTGGTTTACGGCGTGCTGGGGGCGATCGTTCTGCGTACCATCATGATCTTCGCCGGAAGCTGGCTGATAACCCAGTTCGAATGGCTGCTGTACGTCTTTGGCGCGTTCCTGCTGTTCACCGGGGTTAAAATGGCGCTGGCGAAAGAAGACGAAACCGGTATTGGTGATAAGCCGCTGGTGAAGTGGATCCGTGGTCATCTGCGCATGACGGACAAAATCGAGAGCGAGCATTTCTTTGTCCGCAAGAATGGCCTGCTGTTCGCCACCCCGCTGCTGCTGGTGCTGATTCTGGTGGAGCTGAGCGATGTGATCTTCGCCGTGGACAGTATCCCGGCTATCTTCGCCGTCACTACCGACCCGTTCATTGTGCTGACCTCTAACCTGTTCGCTATTCTCGGTTTGCGTGCGATGTATTTCCTGCTGGCAGGCGCGGCTGAGCGCTTCTCAATGCTGAAGTACGGTCTGTCGGTGATCCTGGTGTTTATCGGTATCAAGATGCTGATTGTCGATTTCTACCATATCCCGATTGCCATCTCGCTCGGCGTGGTGTTTGGCATTCTGCTGGTAACGCTGATTATCAATACCTGGGTTAACCGCCAGCACGATAAAAAGCAGCAGGTGGAGTAATCCCCTCACCCTGGCCCTCTCCCCACAGGGGAGAGGGTGAACACACTTTCGTTAAGCAATAGTTAAAAAACATGATGCAACACGTAAAATCCAGCATTTTACTCTTCCGCCTTTCCTCGCTTTCCCTGATACTCAACCAGGCAAACAAATACTTACATCCGGACATAAATGTGCCTTAGAGCACAGCCAGGATGGAACGCAATTTCACTCAGGAATAACGTATGAGCACACAATCACGCGGTCTGTTCGCGCGCCTGGCGCAGGGCAGCCTTGTAAAACAAATTCTGGTCGGGTTGGTACTGGGTATTCTGCTGGCAATGGTGTCAAAACCTGCTGCAGAAGCCACGGGACTGCTTGGAACCCTTTTCGTTGGCGCACTGAAAGCTGTGGCACCGGTACTGGTTCTGATGCTGGTCATGGCGTCGATTGCCAACCACCAACACGGACAAAAAACCAACATTCGGCCGATCCTCTTCCTGTATCTTCTGGGCACCTTCTCCGCTGCCTTAACCGCCGTGGTATTTAGCTTCCTGTTCCCGTCTACGCTGCACCTAACCAGCGCGGCCGGTGATGTCACGCCGCCATCCGGGATTGTGGAAGTGCTGCGTGGCCTGCTGATGAGCATGGTCTCTAACCCAATCACGGCGCTGATGAACGCAAACTACATTGGCATCCTGGTCTGGGCAATTGGGCTGGGCTTCGCGCTGCGTCATGGTAATGAGACCACGAAAAACCTGGTTAACGATGTCTCGAACGCCGTGACCTTCATGGTGAAAATCGTTATTCGCTTCGCCCCAATCGGTATTTTTGGTCTGGTCTCCTCTACGCTGGCAACCACCGGTTTTGACGCGCTGTGGGGCTACGCACAGCTGCTGATCGTCCTGGTTGGCTGCATGCTGCTGGTGGCGCTGGTAGTTAACCCCCTGCTGGTGTTCTGGCAGATCCGCCGCAACCCGTATCCACTGGTAATGACCTGCCTGCGCGAGAGCGGCGTGTACGCCTTCTTTACCCGCAGCTCCGCAGCTAACATTCCGGTTAACATGGCGCTGGCGGAAAAACTGAATCTGGATCGTGATACTTACTCCGTGTCTATCCCGCTGGGTGCAACCGTGAACATGGCGGGCGCGGCGATCACCGTCACCGTGCTGACCCTGGCGGCAGTGCATACGCTGGGTATCGCGGTGGATCTGCCTACGGCGCTGCTGCTGAGCGTGGTGGCCTCGCTGTGTGCCTGTGGCGCATCCGGCGTGGCGGGCGGCTCTCTGCTGTTGATCCCGCTGGCGTGCAATATGTTTGGTATCCCGAACGAAATTGCCATGCAGGTGGTCGCAGTCGGCTTCATTATCGGCGTGCTGCAGGATTCCTGTGAGACGGCGCTGAACTCTTCTACCGACGTGCTGTTCACCGCTGCGGCCTGTCAGGCGGAAGATGCGCGTTTAGCGAAGAACGCATTACGAGGTTAACAGCAAAACGGCAACCCTGAGGTTGCCGTTTTTAGTGTTTGTCCCCTCTCCCGTGGGAGAGGGTCAGGGTGAGGGCATCAGGCCGCACCGATCACAACGTCACACCACTCTTAAAGATCGCCAGCTCACGGAAGTCGTTTTTCTCGTTGCAGGTCTGCTTGCCGTTGGCAAATTCCACAATACTGTCCACAAACTCCGTCAGCAATTCAGGCATTGCTTTACCGTGAATGAGCTGACCGGCATCAAAGTCGATCCAGTGCTTTTTCTTCGCCGCCAGTTCACTGTTGGTGGCAATTTTGACCGTCGGGACAAACCCGCCGTACGGCGTACCGCGGCCGGTGCTGAACAGCACCATGTGGCAGCCGGCACCGGCCAGCGCGCTGGTGGCAACTGCATCGTTCCCCGGGGCGCTCAGCAGGTTCAGTCCGTGGGTTTTCAGGCGTTCGCCGTAGCGCAGGACATCCACCACCTGGCTGGCGCCCGCTTTCTGGGTGCAACCCAGTGACTTCTCTTCAAGCGTGGTGATCCCACCCGCTTTGTTACCCGGCGACGGGTTCTCATAAATCGGCTGGTTATGAGCGATGAAGTACTGTTTGAAATCATTCACCATGGTGACCGTTTTCTCAAACGTCGCTTTATCACGGCAGTGGCTCATCAGGATACGCTCGGCACCAAACATCTCCGGCACTTCCGTCAGCACCGTCGTTCCCCCGTTGGCGATCACATAGTCCGAGAAGCGGCCCAGCATCGGGTTCGCGGTGATGCCGGAAAGACCGTCCGAGCCACCACACTCCAGCCCAAACTTAAGCTCGCTCAGCTTGCCCGGCTCACGTTTATCGTGGCGCATCGCCTCATACAGCTGGTGCAGTTGCTCAACGCCCGCTTCCACTTCATCATCCTGATGCTGACACACCATAAAGTGCACGCGCTCAGGGTCAAACTCGCCCAGCGTCTCCCGGAAGGCATCCACCTGGTTGTTCTCGCAGCCCAGGCCAATCACCAGCACCGCCCCCGCGTTCGGATGACACACCATATTTTGCAGCATGGTACGGGTGTTGATGTGATCGTCACCCAGCTGTGAACAGCCGTAGGTGTGGCTGAACAGGTGCACGCCGTCAATGCCTTCGGCATCGTGAGTCTCTTTCAGGAAACGCGTCTGGATTTGACGCGCGATCCCATTCACGCAACCGACGGTCGGGAGGATCCAGAGTTCGTTGCGGATCCCTACCTCACCGTTGGCGCGGCGGTAGATCTGCACCTCACGATCCGCCGCCTGCTCCTCTTGCGCATGGAAATCAGGTTGATAGCTGTACTCGTCCAGATCGCTCAGATTGGTGCGGGTATTGTGGGAATGAATGTATTCACCCGGCGCAATATCCGCCAGCGCATGGCCAATCGGTAAACCGTACTTCACCACGTTCTCCCCTTTCATAATGGGGATCAGGGCAAACTTATGTCCACGTCCAATGGCCTGGCGCAACGTGACCGATTGATTACCGAAAGTGACCTCTGTTCCTTCGGTCAGATCTGCCAGCGCGACGCCGACGTTATCCAGCGAATGGATTTTGATGTAGTGCATATCAACCTCAAACGGGCTTAGTTCAGTTCAATGGCGAAGTAGTCACGCGCATTGTTAAAGCAGATGTTTCTCACCATCTCGCCAAGCAGCTGGATATCCGCCGGTGCTTCGCCCGCGTGCACCCAGCGGCCAATCATCTGGCACAGAATGCGGCGGAAGTATTCGTGGCGGGTGTAGGAGAGGAAACTGCGGCTGTCGGTCAGCATGCCGACAAAGCGGCTTAACAGACCCAACTGCGCCAGTTGCGTCATCTGACGCTCCATGCCATCTTTCTGGTCATTGAACCACCAGCCGGAGCCGAACTGCATCTTGCCCGGCATCCCTTCCCCCTGGAAGTTGCCGATCATGGTGCCCAGCACTTCGTTATCGCGCGGGTTCAGGCAGTAGAGGATGGTTTTGGGCAGCAGGTTTTGCTCGTTCTGTTTGCTCAGCAGTTTAGAGAGCGCTTCGGCCAGCGGACGGTCGTTGATGGAGTCAAAGCCCACGTCCGCGCCCAGCAGTTTGAACTGACGCTGGTTGTTATTACGCAGCGCGCCAATGTGGTACTGCTGCACCCAGCCGCGACGGGCATATTCAGCGCCAAGGAAGACCAGTACCGCAGTTTTGAACTGGGCGACTTCATGCTCGCTCAGGGCTTCACCGGAGAGACGGCGCGCCAGAATGCTATCCAGCTCGGCTTCGTTAGATTCTGCAAACAGCACCACGTCCAGCGCATGGTCAGAGACTTTACAGCCGTGTGCCGCAAAGTGATCCAGACGTTTGATCAGCGCACTCTGCAGGTCCGCAAAACGACGGATGTCGGTGTCAGAAACCTCGCCCAGCTTCGCCATATAGTCGCTAAAGGTGTCGAGTTCGATGTTAAAGGCTTTATCCGGACGCCAGCTTGGCAGCACTTTGATATCAAACGCGGTGTCTTTTGCAATGACCGCGTGATGTTCAAGCGAGTCGATCGGGTCGTCGGTGGTGCCCACCATCTTCACGTTCATCTGCTTCATGATGCCGCGCGCGGAGAAGTTATCCTGTGCCAGCAAGTCGTTGCACTGCTCCCAGATCTCATCCGCCGTAGCCGGTGAAAGCAGCTTACCGGTAATGCCAAACGGACGGCGCAGTTCGAGGTGCGTCCAGTGATAGAGCGGGTTACCGATGGTCTGCGGCACGGTAGCCGCCCAGGCATCAAATTTCTCGCGGTCGCTTGCGTCGCCGGTACACAGGCGTTCAGCGACGCCGTTGGTGCGCATGGCGCGCCATTTATAGTGATCGCCCTTCAGCCAGATGTCATACAGGTTTTTAAAACGGTAATTGTCGGCAACCTGCTGCGGCGGTAAATGGCAGTGGTAATCAAAAATGGGCTGGTCTTTTGCGTAGTCGTGATACAGGCGGCGGGCAAATTCAGTGTCTAACAGAAAATCGTCGGTCATAAACGGTGTCATTATCGTCTTCCTCGTAACGGGAGCGGCAGAAAGCTTATGTTCAGATGCTGCAAAGTTATCACACCAATTTCCAGAGCCTGAGGTTTTTTTCGTGAGTTGGATCAATAAACCTGGACAAAAAAATTACCCCGAATGAGGTAAACCCTTCTGCAGACCGCGTCAGAACTGGCTTCGCCTGCGCCAGATAATGCCCCTACAAAGAATCATACATTTGTGATGTCACTCACCTTTTAAAGTTGTATGACAAGTTATCTTTTCGCCGTCGCAAACACGCAGCCGACGGAATGCATTACCGGTGTCAGACATCGGATTTAACGGTACGGAAACCGACTTATGCACGCTTATTTATGGCAAGGTTCGGGCCGTTCCGGGACGTTCTCCCGGTTACGCCCCTCCCGTTACACAGCCCTCCCCCAAACCGGTGAGAGGTTGCCGTGCCCTGGCACGGAAATAACATAACGATGAGGTTTTAGATGCGTAAAATTAAAGGGTTACGTTGGTATATGATCGCACTGGTGACGCTCGGCACCGTGCTGGGCTACCTCACGCGTAACACCGTGGCAGCCGCCGCGCCCACGTTGATGGAAGAGCTGCACATCTCCACGCAGCAATACTCCTACATCATTGCCGCCTACTCCGCGGCTTATACCATCATGCAGCCTGTTGCAGGCTATGTGCTGGACATTCTCGGTACCAAAATCGGTTATGCCTTCTTCGCCATCGCCTGGGCGGTGTTCTGCGGTGCAACGGCGCTGGCAGGCAGTTGGGGCGGCCTGGCGCTGGCACGCGGCGCGGTAGGTGCGGCGGAAGCGGCGATGATCCCGGCAGGGCTGAAAGCCAGCTCTGAGTGGTTCCCGGCAAAAGAGCGTTCCATTGCGGTCGGTTACTTCAACGTCGGCTCGTCCATCGGGGCGATGATTGCCCCCCCGCTGGTAGTGTGGGCCATCGTCATGCACAGCTGGCAGATGGCGTTTATTATCTCTGGCGTACTGAGCTTTGCCTGGGCCATGGCGTGGCTGGTGTTCTATAAACACCCGCGTGACCAGAAAAAACTGTCTGAAGAAGAACGCGAGTACATCATTGGCGGTCAGGAAGCGCAGCACCAGACTAACAACGGCAAAAAAATGTCCGTCTGGCAGATCCTGGGGACCCGTCAGTTCTGGGGTATCGCGCTGCCACGCTTCCTGGCTGAACCGGCCTGGGGCACCTTTAACGCCTGGATCCCACTGTTCATGTTTAAGGTCTATGGCTTTAACCTGAAAGAGATCGCCATGTTCGCCTGGATGCCCATGCTGTTCGCTGACCTGGGCTGTATCGTGGGTGGTTACCTGCCGCCGCTGTTCCAGCGCTGGTTTGGGGTGAACCTGATTGTTTCCCGTAAGATGGTCGTGACCATGGGCGCGCTGCTGATGATTGGCCCGGGGATGATCGGCCTGTTCACCAGCCCGTACGTGGCTATCGCCCTGCTGTGCATCGGTGGTTTTGCACACCAGTCGTTGTCCGGTGCGCTGATTACCCTCTCGTCTGACGTGTTTGGCCGTAACGAAGTGGCAACGGCCAACGGCCTGACCGGGATGGCCGCCTGGACCGCAAGTACCCTGTTTGCGCTGGTGGTGGGTGCGCTGGCGGATACCATCGGTTTCAGCCCGCTGTTTGCGGTACTGGCTATCTTCGACCTGATGGGGGCAGTCGTTATCTGGACGGTGCTGAAAAGCAAATCTGCCGACGAACTGGCGAAAGAGTCCCTCGGGGGACCGGCGACGCAGAGTTAGCATTGCTGTGCCGGGTGGCGCTGCGCTTACCCGAGCTATAAAACCAGCCGCCTCCGGGCGGCTTTTTTAATGGCAAAATCTGGAGAGTGGCATGCAAAAGTGGTATAACAAATCATCCGCCGTACCCTGCCTGGAGCGCATATGGAAATCACCGAACCACGTCGTTTATATCAACAACTTGCTGCCGAGCTGAAAGATCGCATCGAGCAAGGGGTCTATCTTGTCGGTGACAAACTCCCCGCTGAGCGCTTCATAGCCGATGAAAAAAACGTGAGCCGCACCGTGGTGCGTGAAGCGATCATCATGCTCGAAGTGGAAGGTTACGTTGAGGTTCGCAAAGGTTCCGGCATTCATGTGATTTCTAATCAGCCTAAACACTCTCCTGTTGCGGACGAAAGCCTGGAATTTGCCAGCTATGGTCCGTTTGAGCTGCTCCAGGCCCGCCAGCTCATTGAAAGCAACATTGCGGAATTTGCGGCAACCCAGGTGACCAAGCAGGACATCATGAAACTGATGGAGATCCAGGAGAACGCCCGCAAGGAAAAATGTTTCCGCGATTCGGAGTGGGATCTGCAGTTCCACGTTCAGGTGGCACTGGCAACGCAAAATACGGCGCTGGCCGCAATTGTAGAAAAAATGTGGACTCAGCGCGTTCACAACCCGTACTGGAAAAAACTGCACGATCATATCGATTCACGTACGGTGGATAACTGGTGTGACGATCACGACCAAATCCTCAAGGCGCTGATTCGTAAAGATCCCCATGCCGCGAAACTGGCCATGTGGCAGCACCTCGAGAACACCAAGCAGATGCTGTTCAATGAGACCAGTGACGACTTCGAATTTAACGCCGACCGTTATCTTTTTGCGGATAATCCTGTCGTTCACCTCGATACCGCGTCAAGTCAGGCAAAATAGTTTGCCTCCGTGCTGGCAGGCGCTTCGCTGCGCCTTCCCACGCTTATGGGTAAGCAAAACATATATAGTGTCAGCCTTTGTAAATCCCCTCGCTCACTTCCAGGGCTTACGCCAAAATCATCACACCCTGCAAATTCTGTGACGCAGAACGTTGGGCTTTGTTACAATTGGATTCAATTCCTTATTTTGTAAGTTAGTGCTTGCTAACCAGCCAATTAACAGGGAAAAGTGTTGGCCACACCGCAATGTGTCCGCGAGCGACCATAATGAAATCACAACAATGTCGCCGTGCTGTTTGTCCCGGATAACAGGCGTGACGTTAACCGATTTCCAGGAACACTGAATGGAACTTTTGACCCAACTACTGAATGCCCTCTGGGCTCAGGATTTCGAAACGCTGGCCAACCCTTCCATGATTGGCATGCTCTATTTTGTCCTGTTTATGATCCTGTTCCTTGAGAACGGTCTGCTGCCTGCGGCCTTTTTGCCTGGCGACAGTTTGCTGGTGCTGGTCGGCGTGCTGTGTGCCAAAGGGGCGATGGCGTTTCCGCAAACCATTTTTTTACTGACCGTCGCCGCCAGCCTCGGCTGCTGGGTGAGCTACATCCAGGGACGATGGCTTGGCAATACGCGGATCGTGCAGAACTGGCTTTCGCACCTTCCGGCTCATTATCACCAGCGGGCGCACCATCTTTTCCATAAGCACGGCCTTTCCGCACTGCTGATTGGCCGCTTTATTGCGTTTGTACGTACTTTGTTGCCGACCATCGCGGGTCTGTCAGGTCTCAGCAGCACTCGCTTCCAGTTCTTTAACTGGATGAGCGGCCTGCTGTGGGTGCTGATCCTTACCACGCTGGGCTATGCGCTGGGTAAAACGCCGGTCTTCATGAAGTATGAAGATCAACTGATGTCATGCCTGATGCTGCTGCCTGTCGTCCTGCTGGTCTTCGGCCTGATCGGTTCGCTGGTTGTCCTGTGGAAGAAAAAATACGGAGCCAGGAGCTAACCATGGTTATCTCAGCGCTCTCCCTGCGTCGTTGTGCGTACGCACTGATCGCCCTGGTGCTTATCAGCGCCATGCTTCTGGTCTGGAGCGCGCTTTCGCATCAGGAATCTACGCTGGCCATTCGCCCGGTTAATCAGGGTGTCAGCGTACCGGATGGGTTTTCTGTCTGGCACCATCTGGATGCCAACGGGATCCGCTTTAAAAGTATCACCCCACAAAACGATGTGTTACTGATCAAGTTTGACTCTCGTGCGCAGAGCGCGGCCGCGAAAGTGGTGCTTGACCGCACGCTGCCGCAGGGATACATCATTGCCCAGCAGGACGATGACAGCCGGCCAGCGGCCTGGCTGTCGCTGATTCGCGATACGTCGCATCGATTTGGATAATTACCAGGATTCCGAATCTTTTCACTCACTTTGGTGAATCCCCCGTTTACTTACTATGCTTAAGTACGCGGAGCACCCCTCAAATGTTCTCCGCTTAGTCTGGATAGCGGCGTATGCCGCAACACAATGGAAGGTTTCGATAATGAAATTCCGCATTACTCTGGCTTTGGCCCTTTTATCTTTAAGCACTGCCTCCTTCGCCACTTCTCTCTGTCAGGAGAAAGAGCAGGATATTCAGCGTGAGATCGGTTATGCCGAAAAGCACAACAATCAGCATCGTGTTGAGGGGCTGAAAAAAGCGCTGAGCGAAGTGAAAGCGAACTGTTCAGACAGCCAACTGCGTGCCGATCACCAGAAAAAAATCGCTGAACAGAAGGACGAGATAACCGAGCGTCGTCACGACCTGCAGGAAGCGAAAGAGAAAGGGGATGCGGAAAAAATTGCCAAGCGCGAGAGAAAGCTGAAAGAAGCGCAGGACGACCTGAAAGCGCTGGAAGCTCGCGATTATTGAGTTAACGGAAATCTCAACAGGAGAAAATCATGTCAAAAGATACGACGTCTGAACATCTGCGCGCTGAACTGAAATCCCTGGCTGACACCCTTGAAGAGGTGCTGAACTCCTCCGCCGATAAATCAAAAGAAGAGGTCAGCAAACTGCGCAGTAAAGCGGAGCAAGCGCTGAAAGAGAGCCGTTATCGCCTGGGTGAAACCGGTGATGCGCTGGCAAAACAGACACGTGAAGCCGCAGCGCGTGCTGACGAATATGTTCGCGATAATCCGTGGACGGGTGTCGGTATTGGTGCCGCAATCGGTGTGGTACTGGGCGTACTGCTGACGCGTCGTTGATATGGAAGATCCTCGTCACGCACAAGGGCCTGCTAACAACGTCCTCGGCATCGGCCAGCGTATCTTAACGACGCTGGTCGGGATTGCCGAAACGCGCGTCCGGCTGGCAGTGGTAGAGCTGGAAGAGGAGAAAGCCAACCTCTTCCAGATGCTGCTGATGCTTGGACTGACCATGCTCTTCGCCGCGTTTGGTCTGATGAGCCTGATGGTACTCATCATCTGGGCCATCGATCCGCAATATCGACTCAACGCGATGATTGCCACCACCGTCGTTTTGCTGGTTGCAGCACTGATTGGCGGTATCTGGACGATGCGCAAAGCGCGTAAGTCCACTTTCCTGCGCCATACGCGCCAGGAGCTGGCGAACGATCGCGCTCTGCTGGAGGATGACAAACCGTGAGCGATAAAGCCGAACGTGAAAAGCGAAAAGCCTTTCTGTTAAGTCAGATCCAGCAGCAACGGCTGGATCTGTCTGCCAGCCGCCGCGACTGGATTGATGCGACGCGTCGGTTTGACCGTGGCTGGAACACCTTCCTGAGCCTGCGTTCCTGGGCTCTGGTTGGCAGCAGTGTGATGGCAATCTGGACGATCCGTCATCCAAATATGCTGATCCGTTGGGCCCGACGCGGCTTTGGTGCCTGGAGCGCCTGGCGCCTGGTGAAAGCGACGATTCGCCAGCAGCAGCTTCGGTGATAAAAGCAAAACGGTAACCCTGGTTACCGTTTTTTGTTTTTACGCCCTCTCCCTGTGGGCTGAGGGTTCCCCACAAAATAATACCTGCACGGAGGACTCCCTCTCCCTTGAGGGAGAGGGCTGGGGTGAGGGGGAACATATGGCTGTAGAGGTAATTCCGTTCACTTTACGTTCCTTGCTGCTCTGTAACAACATGACCCGTGAACGTGCCAGGGTGGCTCAATCGCCACCACCCTGGCAACCCGGGCTCCCGGCGGTAAATCGCCGCTTCGCGGTGCCTTCGGTTTATTCCTTCCGGCTTATCGGGGACGGGCGGATGTAACGTCCCTGTAAAGCCGCCCTCTCGGCGCATCCATGCGCCTCGCCCCGGCCTGCAGGAAACGCCTCAGCGATTTACAGCCGGACCAGGGCGTCGCTGTAAATCATTCATTTTCCTGAAACAACTTTCGTCGCTTTCGGTAAAAAAATTACTGGGGATCCCTCAGCTCTGTGGGAGAGGGTTGGGGTGAGGGCACCAGCGCGCACCTGCCCTTACTCAATATCTTTGAAAAAGATTGACAGTTTTCCTTGCTAACAATCGCCAACCGTCACGTTTATGATGCTCTCCATCGACAGCAAAGACGCGGTATCTACCCGAATTTGCAGAGAAATAATGTTCAGCCGCTGATGTGGTTTCCTGGAGAGTAAAATGAAAAAATTAGAAGATGTTGGTGTACTGGTAGCACGTATTCTGATGCCAATTCTGTTCATCGTTGCAGGTTGGGGCAAAATCACCGGTTATGCGGGTACCCAGCAGTATATGGAAGCCATGGGCGTTCCGGGCTTCATGCTGCCACTGACCATTCTGCTTGAGTTCGGCGGCGGCCTGGCGGTACTGTTCGGCTTCCTGACCCGTACCACGGCGCTGTTTACTGCGGGCTTCACCCTGCTGACGGCGTTCATCTTCCACAGCAACTTTGCTGAAGGCGTGAACTCCCTGATGTTCATGAAAAACCTGACCATTGCGGGTGGCTTCCTGCTGCTGGCTGTCACCGGCCCGGGCGCATACAGCATCGACCGCGTTCTGAATAAGAAATGGTAAGCACGCTATACTGAATAAACACAAAGCGAGGAGACCTCTCCTCGCTTTTGCTATCTGACGGAGGAGAAAAAAATGGGACAACTCGTAGACGGCGTCTGGCAGGATGTCTGGTATGACACCAAATCCACCGGTGGACGCTTCAAGCGCTCTGTTTCGGCCTTCCGTAACTGGCTTACCGCCGATGGTGCTCCCGGCCCGAGTGGCGAAGGTGGCTTTGCGGCCGAGAAAGATCGTTATCACCTCTATGTTTCCCTCGCCTGCCCGTGGGCGCACCGCACGCTGATTGTGCGCAAGCTGAAAGGCCTCGAATCCTTAATTCCGGTGTCGGTGGTGAACCCGCTAATGCTGGAAAACGGCTGGACGTTCGACCATGATTTCCCTGCTGTGACGGGTGATGAACTGTATCATCACGATTTCCTCTACCAGCTTTATCTGCGCGCCGACCCGCACTACACCGGGCGCGTCACCGTACCGGTTCTGTGGGATAAGAAAAACCAGACGATTGTCAGCAATGAGTCTGCGGAGATCATCCGCATGTTCAACACCGCCTTCGACGCCCATGGCGCGCGCGCCGGGGATTACTATCCGGTTGAGCTGCGAGACAAAATCGATGAGCTGAACAGCTGGATTTACGACAACGTTAATAACGGCGTTTACAAGGCCGGTTTTGCCACCAGCCAGGAAGCCTACGACGAAGCGGTTGGAAAAGTCTTTGAATCTCTTGAGCGTCTGGAGCAGATCCTCGGCCAGCACCGCTACCTGACGGGCGATCGTCTGACGGAAGCGGATATCCGCCTTTGGACGACGCTGGTTCGTTTTGATCCGGTCTATGTCACCCACTTTAAGTGTGACAAACACCGCATCAGCGATTATCTGAACCTGTATGGTTTCCTGCGCGACATCTACCAGATGCCGGGAATTGCCGAAACGGTCGATTTTGACCATATCCGCACCCACTATTTCCGCAGCCACAAAACCATTAACCCGACGGGTATTATCTCCATCGGGCCGTGGCAGGATCTGAATGAACCCCACGGGCGCGACGTTCGTTTTGGATAAATATTAAGGGCATCGTGAGATGCCCTTTTTTAATTCACAATCTCCATCTATCCTTACCTCGATCGCTTAGAAAACAAGTGATTGACTGATAAATGAGGCAAGGAAATGGATTGGTATTTAAACGTACTGCGCAACTACATTGGATTTGGTGGCCGCGCGCGCCGCAAAGAGTACTGGATGTTCATTCTGGTGAACTTCATTTTTGCTCTGGTGCTGAGCATCGTGGATAAAATTCTGGGCTGGGAGTGGGCGAGTGGGGAAGGCGTCCTTACATCGATTTATGCCATCTTTATTCTTCTGCCGTCCTGGGCCGTACAGTTCCGCCGGCTTCACGACACGGATCGTTCCGCCTGGTGGTTACTGCTGCTGTTAATCCCGGTAGTGGGATGGATTGTGATTTTAATCTTCAACTGTCAGAGCGGGACGCCGGGTGAAAACCGCTTTGGTCCGGATCCGAAGATCGGCGCGTAAATTTATGCCCGATGGCGCTTAGGCACATCGGGCTTACTCTTTTATTTGTTGTGATGCGCAAAGAGCTTTGGAATTTCTCGCAAACACCACGATTTGGCTTCGCCCATGCTGTCGCGACGCCACGCCATAATGATATCCACTTCGCTGGTGTACTCCGGGCTGACAACGCGCAGACGCCCTTCAGCAATATCTTTTTCAACAAACGGATACGGCATAGTCGCTACGCCCAATCCTGCCAGCAATGCCTGGCGCTTATCTTCCAGCGATGTGACCGTCAGACGCGGCTGTTTATCCAGCAACTGCACCGTTAGCACCGGACGTTCGCGCGCGGTATCCGCAACCGCCACGCCCCTGTACTTCACGCGCGTCACTTCAGAAAGCGGCTCCGGCTCCTGGTGAATCGGGTGATTTGGCGCGGCGACGTAAACGTTCATCACGCTGTAGAGTTTACGGGAGTTGATCTCAGACGATGAACGGAAGTGCATATCCGGCGCAATCACGATATCCGCCCTGCCCGTCTCCAGACGCTCCCACGCGCCTGCCAGCACCTCGGTGATGATTGAAAGGTGCGTATTCGCTTTGTCTGCCAGCCTGTCTACCAGCGGGAATAACGCCTCGGTAGGCACCAGAGCCTCAGTGACCAGCGTCAGGTGGGTTTCCCAGCCGCGTGCCAGCGCCTCGGCGTCCGTCGTCAGTTTATCCGCCGCTTCCAGCAGTACGCGACCACGTTCCAGCAGCATCCGTCCAACGTTCGTGAATTTTGTTCGATGACCGGAACGGTCAAAGAGCACCACGTCCAGCTCTTCCTCCAGCTTTTGCATGGTATAGCTGAGCGCAGACGGAACGCGCCCCAGTTCATCTGCCGCGGCGGCAAAGCTGCCACGCCTGTCAATCGCGTCCATGACGCGAAGCGCCTCAAGCGTCAATGCTCTCTCTTTAGCCATCTCGTTCTCATTCAGGAAATTTGAACATACCGGGCAGAATATCTGGCTAACAATGAAGCGTCCATACCTTTACCATTGTTTTAGTGTAAAGAGAGGTCAAGTTTATGATTACGACAAGAACAGCTAAACAGTGCGGACAAGCCGATTTCGGTTGGCTGCAGGCCCGCTACACCTTTTCCTTTGGACACTACTTTGACCCTAAACTTCTCGGTTACGCTTCACTGCGCGTGTTAAATCAGGAAGTGCTCGCCCCGGGCGCCTCCTTCCAGCCGCGTACGTATCCGAAAGTCGATATCCTGAACCTGATCCTGGAAGGCGAGGCAGAATACCGCGATAGCGAGGGCAATCATGTCCAGGCAAAGGCTGGCGAAGCGCTGTTAATTTCCACGCAGCCGGGCATTAGCTATAGCGAGCATAATCTCAGCAAAGACAAAACGCTGACCCGCATGCAGCTGTGGCTGGATGCCTGCCCTGAGCGGGAAAATCCGCTGGTGCAAAAAATCGATCTGCAGAGCGAAAAGCAACAGCTGATCGCTTCTCCGGACGGGAGCAAAGGCAGCCTGCAACTGCGTCAGCAGGTGTGGCTGCACCATATTGAACTGAAGAAAGGTGAACAGGCGAGCTTCCAGCTTCATGGCCCGCGCGCCTACCTGCAATCGATTCACGGTACGGTGCATGCGGTAACGCACACGGAAGAGAAAGAGGCGCTCACCTGCGGCGACGGGGCGTTTATTCGTGATGAAGCGAATATTACGCTGGTGGCCGATACGCCGCTGCGTGCGCTGCTGATTGATTTGCCGGTGTAGAGAATGCCCTCATCCTAACCCTCTCCCACAGGGAGAGGGAACCGATCGAGCACCTGAACTCGCTACACCTTACTCGCCATAATCTCAATAATCTGCCGGTCCGTTGCCTGCATTGAGCGGCACGCTAACGCGCACAGGTTAGAGATAGACTGCTCCACATCGTGCGCCACAATCCCTTCATTGCCCGTCACGGCAGACTCATCCAGCGCCATCATCACCGCTTTCCAGGCGCTGCTGACGCTGGTTGAGACTTTCATGGCACAACTGTTTGAAGCGCCGTCGCAAATCATCCCACTGACGTCACCGATCATGCTGCTGATGGCCATCGCGATCGTTTGATAGTTTCCCCCCATCAGCCAGGCCATGCCGCCTGCCGCCCCCATCGCTGCGGTTGTCGCAGCGCACAGCGCCGACAGGCGGGGAAGCTGGGCGTGGATATAGATCGCCGAAAGATGGGACAGCATCAGCGCTCTGGCCAGCCGTTCCTCATCAGCCTGAACGTGCTCCGCCACAACCACTACCGGCATGGTGGCGGTGATCCCCTGATTGCCGGACCCTGAATTGCTCATTGCCGGAAGCGTAGCACCGCCCATTCGGGCGTCAGAGGCCGCGCTGGTGCGGATAACAATGTCCGAGCCAACATCCTTCGCCATCCATCCGCGCGTGCGCTGCTTATTCAGCGTCGCGCCAATATGCAGCCCCCATTTTCCGCTCAGCCCTTCACGAGAAAGGGCATCGTTAAGCTGCCCCGCCTGCAGAATAAAGCGGATCGCCTCACACGGAACCTGCTCCACGAACGTGAGGATCGCCGACAGCGTGGTGTGAGAGAACACCTCCAGCGGATCGTCACCCGCCTCTCCCGGCTGTTCATCACGGATGAAGCGTGTTTCACCCTCACAGACCACCTCCACCACGCGAGTATGCCCGCCTGCGATGGTCACCATGGCCGAGGCCTCTCCGGCATAAACACAGGCGCGCGAATAGAGGATTTCCTCGCACGGCACCTGCAGTTTCACCTGGACCTGACCCGCATTGAGCAGGGCTTTGGCACGTTCCAGCGCATCGGCTGACGCCCCTTTTAGCACCTCCAGCCCGGCGCGGGCATTCCCGCCCGTCGCTCCCAGCGCCGCCGCAATGGGTAGCCCGACCATGCCGGTGCCGGGTACCGTTACGCCAAGCCCATTTTTCATCAGATTGGGCGATACCCATGCTTCAATGCGCGTTACCTCACCGGGCAGGTGCTCAGCGGCTATCGCACAGGCCAGCGCCAGAGAGATAGGTTCAGTGCACCCCAACGCAGGTTTAACCTCTTCCTGCACCGCGCGAATAAAATGATTCCATAAAGGGTTAGTTTGCTCAGACATCGTTACGACCTTAATTGCTCCTCAGGAGAATGCGAGGAAAGGAGAAACACAAAGCAGCAGCCCGGTAATGATGATAATCACCAGTGATACGCCTTTATATTTATGCAGGGCGGTTACCTTGTAGACCAGCCATGCAGGGATCAGACAGCCCACCATGCCGAAGATGGGGCTGCAAATAGACGTGAAGCTCAGCACCGGCGCGTTTAACACAATCGCGCTCCAGGCCAGCAGGATGGCGAACAGCATGATCCCACGCTGGACGGTGTTTTCATTGATTTTCTCTGCCGGCATTTTGCGACGCAGGATGTTCATCACGATGCCCTGCGTGGCCTCGCGAAAACCAAGATAGACGCCGAAGAAGGCCGTCATAACAGCAAAGATATTGAGGATCACGCTGACGATTTTGACCCAGCCCGCACCTTCTCCGCTGATAAACTGCGCCGCAATCGCCAGGGCAGAGATGTTCTGCTCATAGGCTTTGACCGCTTCATCGTGCCCCATCGCCAGTGTGAAGGAGACGGCGTAGAAGAATACCGTCACAAACAGCACGCCAAAGGCGATATTCATGGCCCGCAGCGCTTTATGACGCGCCACCTCAACGGACTTTTCCCGTGAACGGTAGGAGATCACCATCGGGCTTAAGGTCTGAATAAACAGAATTGAGGTTAAGGTAAAGGGAAGCGTAATGATGGCATTTTTAATCAGCAGCCCCATCGGCGGCAGCATGCCTACGTTGGCTAAATGCCAGAGGCCAATCATCGACAAGCCCAGCGCGGCAACCACAAATAGCTTGGTCAACACCATCAGGCTGGAGACTTTAAACAGCAGCTTTTCGCCGCGGGAAGAGATGGCCACCAGAATACAGATCAGCACTAACCCGTAGAACGGGTTTTCTGAGAGTAGCCCGTCGGTAACGCCAAAGGTCTGCAAATAAGAGGCGCTGTCGTTGGTAATGGCGGTGGAATAGACAAACATCCAGATGACCAGCATCACAAAATAGAGTGCGCCTAATAAGATGCCCCAGTTTTTCCCGAGATATCCGCTAATGACGCTCGGATAATCTTTGCATTCAGGTGATTCCGCCAGCGTATTAATAAACAGGCGCTGGAATAAATACATCGCCGGATATCCAATCACGGACGAGAGCAAAAAGACCCACAGCCCCATTAATCCGACCTGCACCGGGAGAAAAACAATCCCCGCGCCGATGGCCATCCCGATACTCATGATGACCCAGCCCGTATCGGTACTGTCGAACTTGATCGCCTCGCGCCATTCGCTCTCACGCATTCCCGCCCGCCTTGCCGCGGGGGAATCATTCACAATCACACTGCTGTTTGTAGCCGTATCCATAAGGCACTCGCTTTTTTGTAGGGTAACTGATTAATTTTTATAGGTTTCCGTTCGCCAGCGATGGCGAGTCAGAGAGTGCAGGTGCTTGTTGTTAGTGTGAGAAAATCATAGCCGGAGAGAGGGAGAAAAAAGTCACAAAATAAATAGGGCTTTTCTAATACTGGAGGAAGATTTGCTTTTGAAATACTCAATAAGGTGGATATTTTCTAAACGTGATGGCATTCACGAAATTAAAAGCCTCCCCAAAGGGGAGGCCCGCCTTAGTCTGGATTACATCACCTGCGTAAACGTCCTTGAAATCACATCCTGCTGCTGCTCGCGCGTCAGGGCATTAAACCGCACCGCATACCCCGAAACGCGGATCGTCAGGTTCGGGTAATTTTCCGGGTGTTCAATGGCATCCAGCAGCATTTCCCGGTTCATGACGTTGACGTTCAGATGCTGCCCGCCCTCGATGGCTGTTTCGTGGTGGAAGTACCCGTCCAGCAGCCCCACAAGGTTGGTTTTGCGTACCAGCTCGTCCTTGCCCAGCGCCTGCGGCACGATGGAGAAGGTGTAAGAGATCCCATCCTTGGCGTAGGTGAACGGCAACTTGGCAACCGAGGTTAACGACGCCACTGCCCCTTTTCTGTCACGTCCGTGCATTGGGTTGGCACCCGGCGCAAACGGCGTGCCGCCCCGGCGTCCGTCTGGCGTGTTGCCGGTCTTCTGGCCGTACACCACGTTCGAGGTGATGGTCAGGATCGACTGGGTCGGCACCGCGTTACGATAGGTTGGTAACGCCTGAATTTTCTTCATAAAGCGCTCCACCAGGTCACAGGCGATGCTGTCCACGCGATCGTCGTTGTTACCGTACTGCGGATAATCCCCTTCAATGACAAAATCGACCGCCAGACCGGTATGGTCGCGCACCGGTTTCACCGTCGCATATTTAATGGCCGACAGGGAATCGGCGGCCACCGACAGTCCGGCGATACCGCAGGCCATGGTGCGGTAGACGTCCCGATCGTGCAGCGCCATCAGCGAGGCTTCGTAGCTGTACTTATCATGCATGTAGTGAATGAGATTCAGCGCGCTAATGTACTGCACCGCCAGCCAGTCCATAAAGTGATCCAGGCTCGCCATCACGGTGTCGTAATCCAGCACCTCGTCCAGCAGCGGCGCGGTTTTCGGCCCGACCTGGATCTTCAGCTTCTCATCCACCCCGCCGTTGATCGCATACAGCAACGTTTTCGCCAGGTTGGCGCGGGCACCAAAGAACTGCATCTGCTTGCCGATCACCATCGGGCTGACGCAGCAGGCAATGGCGTAGTCGTCGCTGTTGAAGTCGGCACGCATCAGATCGTCGTTCTCATACTGCAGCGACGAGGTGACAATCGAGACCTGCGCGGCGTATTTCTTGAACGCGATCGGCAGTTGTTCAGACCACAGGATCGTCAGGTTTGGCTCTGGCGCAGGCCCCATGGTGTGCAGCGTGTGCAGGTAGCGGAAGCTGTTTTTGGTCACCAGCGTGCGGCCGTCCAGCCCCATTCCGCCAATAACCTCCGTCGCCCAGATCGGATCGCCAGAGAAGAGCGTGTCGAACTCCGGCGTACGCAGGAAACGCACCATGCGGATCTTCATGATGAAGTGGTCGATCAGCTCCTGTGCCTGAACTTCATTCAGCCGCCCGGCCTGCATGTCGCGCTCAATGTAGATATCGAGGAATGACGCGGTACGCCCCAGCGACATCGCCCCACCGTTCTGGGATTTCACCGCTGCCAGGTAGGCAAAGTACAGCCACTGCACCGCTTCCTGCGCATTCATCGCCGGACGCGAGATATCAAAGCCGTAGTTCGCCGCCATCTGCTGGATCTGCAGCAGCGCACGCTTATGCTCCGCCAGCTCTTCGCGCAGGCGGATCGTCGCCTCCAGATCCTCGCCGCGTTCCAGTCTCGGCTGCAGATCCGCGAACTGCAGTTCACGCTCACGCACCAGATAGCTGATGCCGTACAGCGCCACGCGGCGGTAGTCGCCGATGATGCGCCCGCGTCCGTAGCCGTCCGGCAGCCCGGTCAGTACGCCCGATTTACGGCAACGCATCATCTCCGGTGAGTAGACGTCAAACACGCCCTGGTTATGGGTTTTACGCAGGTCGGTAAACAGGTATTCGAACTGCGGATCCATCTCGCGACCGTAGGCTTCAAACGAGCTGCGGATCATGTTGATCCCACCATACGGATGAAGGGCGCGCTTGAGCGGCTTATCGGTTTGCAGGCCGACGATGGTCTCCAGCTCCCGGTCGATATAGCCCGGTCCGTGAGCGGTAATGGTGGTGGCGATGTTGGTATCGAAATCCACCGGGGCGTGGGTGGCATTTTCCTGGCGAATCCCCACCATCACCTTTTGCCACAGCGCCGTCGTTGCTGGCGTCGCCTGCGCGAGGAAAGTTTCGTCGCCTTCATAAGGGGTGTAGTTATGCTGAATAAAATCGCGCACGTTAACGGCGTCTTTCCATTCTTCACCGCGAAACCCGGCCCATGCGTCGCTGTAGGGCGCAACGCGCGTATCAATCGTTACTTTCATGAGATTCTCGCTCTGTCAGGCGTAAGCCGCAGCCGGGGTAACCTTCCCAAGACGGAGGGCGTCCAGCGCGATCATTTTTTCTTCATTGGTAGGGATCACCGCACACGCCACGCGGGACGTATCGGCGCTGATGATGCGTTCACCCGCGCTGCCAGGCAGGGCGTTGCGGGTCTCGTCGAGGATGAGGCCAAAGACCTTGAGATGTTCTGCTACCAGCCTGCGGATGAGCGTAGAGTTCTCGCCAATCCCTCCGGTAAACACCACCCCGTCCAGGCGATGCAGCGACGCCGCGTGGCCGGCGATATGCCGTGCAATGCGGTGCACAAAGGTGTTTATCGCCAGCTGCGCCCGCGGGTTTGCCTCGCGCCAGGCTTTTTCCAGCGTCCTGAGATCGGCGGAAATCCCGGAGATCCCCAGCAAGCCAGATTCTTTGTTAACCACACGCTCCAGATCCTCGAACGACTGGCCGGTTTGCTGGGCAATCCACGCCATCGCGCCAAAATCCACGTCGCCACAGCGCGTGCCCATCATCAGCCCTTCCAGCGGCGTCATCCCCATCGAGGTATCGACGCTTTTGCCGTTACGAACCGCGCAAATCGACGCGCCATTACCCAGGTGGGCAATCACTAACCCGCTGTCGTCCGGTGAAAGTCCGAGAAGCGCATGCGCCTGCCCGGCAACGTAGCGGTGGGAAGTGCCGTGAAAACCGTAGCGCCGCACGCCCAGCTCCTCAAAATAGCGGTACGGCAACCCGTAAAGATACACCTGCGGCGGCAGCGTCTGATGGAAACTGGTGTCAAACACCGCCACCTGCTGAACGTTAGGGAACAGGCGTTCCGCCGCTTCTACACCGCTTAAGTTGGCGTAGTTGTGCAGTGGTGCCAGAGAAGAAACCTGGCGGATCTCGTTGATAACCTGCTCCGTGATAAGGGTCGACTCGCTGAAGCGTTCACCGCCGTGGGCTATGCGGTGGCCAATTAAGGCCACGCTGCTCATCAGGTCACGCTTCTCCAGCTCCAGGGCGATGGCAGCCAGCGCCCCTTCGTAGTCATGGTGAGCCAGTGTGGCTGGCTCACCCCCGTTCACGGAAATAAAGGCTTTTTCAGTGTTGATACCGTCGGCAATGCCCGTCATCAGGGCATCGCAGCTGCTGGCATCGAGCACTGAAAACTTAACAGAGGACGAACCGCAGTTAATAACCAGTACAACCGGAAACTCAATCATGGTGTGACTCCGCTCTTCCTGAGCATTGATTTAGAACAGTTTGTAAACGATATTCAGGATGGTCAGCAGGCCGACAACGGTGACGAAGATGTTCTCAGGTCTGCCCTTATACTTCGCCATTGCCGGGGCTTTGCGGATGGCATACATCGGCAACAGACACAGCAGAGAAGCGATGATGGGTGCTCCCATGGCCTCAATAAGGTCCAGAATGTTCGGGTTGGCATACGCGACAACCCAGGTGGAGCCCATGATGAAGACCATGCTGATGGTGTTCAGTTTGCCCACCGAGACCTTCTTCTTATCGCCCTTATACCCAAACTTCAGGATCAGGCCGTTCAGCCCTTCCAGCGTGCCCAGATAGTGGCCGAAGAAAGATTTGAAGATTGCGACCAGCGCGATGATAGAGGCGCCGTATTCCAGCACCGTCGCAAACGTCGATTTGGTGCCTGACATCGACGCAAAATGGTTCGCCAGATAAGAGAGCACCGGAATGTTCTGCGCTTTGGCATCAGCCATGTTCTGCGGAGAGAGCGTAAACAGGCAGCTAAAGGCGAAGAACATCACCACGGCGACCATCAGCAGGCTGGCGCGGCCGATGATTCTGGAACATTTCTGCTCGGTGAAGTCTTTACCGAACTCCGGTTCGTACTCTTCGCGCTTGGAGACCACAAACGAGGAGACAATTGGTGAGAAGTTAAAGGAGAAGACCATGATGGAGATCCCCAGCCACACCGTCACCAGTATGCCGTCATGTCCGGTGAAGGCGATATCGCTCAGGTTAACCTGGTCGATCACCGCCGAGTTCCAGTAAGGGATCAGCGACAGGGAAATCAGCACCAGACTGGCGATAAACGGGAACACCAGATAGCTCATGACCTTCACCATCAGGTCTTTACCGAACCAGATCACAAAGGCCATCAGCAGCAGCAGGAACAGCGCCACCACGCCGCGGTTTAGCGCCGGCATCTGGAGCTGGTTTTCCCAGAAGGTCATAAAGGTGTTGGTAATGGTGACGCCGTAAATCCACAGTAGCGGGCAAATGGCGAAGAAGTAGAGGAACGTGATGACCACTCCGCCTGTTTTACCAAAATGCTCCTCCACCGTTTCGGTGATATTGCCGGAAACGTTGCTACCGGACAGGCACAGACGCGCCAGCGCGCGGTGGCAGTAGAACGCAATCGGGAACGCGAGAAGCAGCATCAGCAGGATAGGGATCAAGCCGCCGAAACCTGCACGAATAGGGAAGAACAGCACGCCTGCGCCAATGGCGGTACCAAACAATCCCAGCGTCCAGGTGGTGTCTGACTTACGCCAGGAGGACGTTTTTGTCTGTCCAACGATAATGCTTTCAGTGTTGCTCATAGGTCATCCTTATGCGTCAACGAAGCCGGTAATTTGGGAAACACGAGAGAGATCGATATTGCCGCCGGAAATAATGCAGACGGTTTTGCGCCCCTGAATATAATGGTCGAGCTTGCCGCTTAATAACGCCGCGCAGGCCAGTGCCCCCGCCCCTTCGGTCACCACTTTGTTTCGCTGAATTAACGCAATCATGCTGTTGCGAATATCGTCCTCGCTGACCAGCACAATGTCGTCGACTAATTCACGAACAATTTCGAAGGTTAATTTACCCGGACGAGAAACGTCGCAGCCGTCTGCTAATGTGCCGGTAACCCGATGGTTAATAATTTCACCCGCCTGATACGACGCCGCCATGCCGTGAACGTTTTCAGACTGTACGCCGATAATATTAATGGTCGGGTTAATCGATTTTATTGCCGTTGCGATGCCAGCAATTAACCCGCCACCGCCGATGGGCACAATGACGTTATCCACATCGTATAAATCTTCGAGAATTTCGAGGCCGATCGTGCCCTGGCCGGCGATCACTTTCGGGTCATCGTAAGGCGGGATAAAAATACGCCCTTCCATCTCAACGATTTCGCTCACTTTGGCGATCGTGTCGTTGAAGTTCTCGCCGTGCAGCACCACTTCCGCCGAGTAGTCACGCGTGGCGGCAACTTTGGATTTTGGCGCGCCCATCGGCATCACCACTTTGCCGTCGATGCCGAGCATGGCACAGGAAAGGGAGACGCCCTGCGCATGGTTTCCCGCAGAGCAGGCCACAACCCCTTTACGTCTTTCAGCATCGGTCAGCGAGCTTAATTTATTAAACGCGCCGCGAATTTTGAAGGAGCCGGTACGCTGCATATTTTCAAACTTCAGAAAGATTTCACCCTTACAGCGTTCGCTGAGATAATTCGAGCGCGGCATGCCGGTTTTATATATCTTTCCTGCCAGTCGTTTTCTGGCGTCCTGAATATCTTCAATGGTTACCGGGAGATCGTAGGTAATATGCATAATATCCTCGTTATAATAATTCATTCTTTTCGGGCAAAGTCAGGGTATCAGAGCACAGCTAAAATAAGCTCTGGGGTGTTTTTCAAAAAATAGGCAGTACTTATTTGGAAATTAATTATTCATCGTCGTCGTTCACTGGTCAGTGACGCATATTGTTTCGCCAGCTCAACTAACACTGACGCTGATTTTTTAATTCTGTAATTTTTGGACCACACGGCGGCATAGCGTGCCACCGGTAATTCATCTTCCACTGGCAGCACAATAAACTGGTCTGAACCGAACGGCGCAATCATGTCGCGGGGGATCACCGTCAGGTAGTCGGCATTGAGGACAAGGTTATAAATGGTGACGACGGAATCGGTCTGGACGATGTTTTCAATACTGATGTGGTTGTCTTGCAGGGTGGTCAGAAGTTCTTTGTAGTAGCCCATGTCGGTTTGCGGCATCACCCACTGCTCATAGGTGAGCGATGCCAGTGTCGTCGGGGCGGTGCACGTTCGTGATTTGCTGACCACCAGCACAAATTCAGACTCGAACAGCGGCTCGACATGCAGATCCTGCAGCAGCATTTCATCACTCAGCGTGCCAATGGCAAAGTCCAGCCGCCCGTCACGAATGGCCGGAAGGAAAGAAGAGAGCTGCGCTTCATACATGGAGACCCGCGCTTTCGGGAACACTTCCTTGAATTTTTTGATCATTTCAGAGAGGAACGTGAAGCCAATCAGCGACGGATAACCAAACGAGACGTCCATGACGGTGCTGAAACTGAGGCTGTTAATCTCGCTCACCATGTTTTTCATCTCACGGGTGATCGACTCTGAGTACGAGAGCAGAACCTGGCCCGCCGCCGTCAGTTTTACACCCGTGTTTTTACGTACCATCACTTCCACACCGAAGTAAGATTCGATGTCACTGATAATTTTGCTGACGGCGGGTTGCGTCAGACCCAGTTGTCTTGCTGCAGAACCTATGGAGCCACTTTTAATGACTTCCTGAAATACCACGAGGTGCTGTGTTTTCGGTAGAATAATAGTGTTCATAATATTCTGCGCTTATTTCCCTATGACGGGGTGGATTCTACTCAATATTGTTTCAGGGGGTATGTGCTGTTACTCACAATTTGCCTTTTCGCACCCTTACCAGGAACTACACAACCCCATTAAAAACCTTTTAAATCAATAAAATACAACCAACCAAATATGCTATTACGCTGATATTGATCAACAAAAATGGCGGTAATAAATTTATTTTATGGCGATAACCCGGATAAATTTCGCTGCGTTTAAAAAATCAATAAAGACTATCTTTCAGGCAATTAAAGAACAATAAATAACCATTATTCATGTGAAACATTCTTTCAGTTTTTCGAAATTTACTGGCGTAATTTGGCAAAGGTTCGGGAAAGAGTGGAATACGTCACACATTCTTAGGGTGAATGTTTTTAATTTCAAAATATACATATCAAATAAGAAAACATTCGGGATCATCCAGTTAACATTCATAACAAATTAATCATACTCAGAATTCAGGATTTTTTAGCGGTAAATTTTGTGATAACGATCGGGATTAGACAGCAGAGCGGAAATGTATGGTTAAAACAGTGAAATGCGCTTAATGTCGCAAATATGAGAATTGGTGTCGTTTGGGGGGTTGCCGGGTGGCGCTGCGTACATACCCATTAAGCAAAAACCCCGCCGAAGCGGGGTTTTCTAAGAAGTTGAAGCTGACCGATAAGCCGGGTTCTGTCGTGGACAGTCATTCATCTAGGCCAGCAATCGCTCACTGGCTCAAGCAGCCTACCCGGGTTCAGTACGGGCCGTACCATGTGAACCCCTATTTGGCCTTGCTCCGGGTGGAGTTTACCGTGCCACGGACTGTTACCAGCCGCGCGGTGCGCTCTTACCGCACCCTTTCACCCTTACCTGATCCCACTTGCGTGGGCCATCGGCGGTTTGCTCTCTGTTGCACTGGTCGTGGGTTTCCCCCCCAGGCGTTACCTGGCACCCTGCCCTATGGAGCCCGGACTTTCCTCCCCTCCGCCCGTCTCCACCCGAAGGTGGACGACGACGAAGCGGCGACTGTCTGGTCAGCTTCGGCGCGCAGTATAGTGGGTTTGCACGCCGCTGTCACCCTTGGTTGTAGGGAAGCCGAAATTAGCGGGAGACTTCCACCTTCGCCAGTTTTTCGTAGTAGCACGCAATGGCACTGTGGTCAGCGGTGCCCAGACCATCGGCACGTAGCGCCTGCATCATCTCCATGACGGCGGCGGTCAGCGGCAGTTGGGCCCCTACGCCGTGAGAAGTGTCCAGCGCGTTAGCCAGATCTTTAATGTGCAGGTCGATACGGAAACCGGGTTTGAAGTTACGATCCATCACCATCGGCGCTTTAGCGTCCAACACCGTGCTACCCGCCAGCCCACCGCGGATCGCCTGGTAAACCAGATCCGGATTGACGCCCGCTTTGGTGGCCAGAGTGAGCGCCTCCGACATGGCGGCAATATTCAGCGCCACAATCACCTGGTTTGCCAGCTTGGTTACGTTACCCGCGCCAATCTCCCCGGTGTGCACCACGGAACCGGCCATCGCTTTCATCAGATCGTAGTATTTGTCGAAAATCGCCTTATCGCCGCCGACCATGACCGACAACGTGCCGTCGATGGCTTTCGGTTCACCGCCGCTCACCGGGGCATCGAGCATCTCGACGCCTTTCGCTTTCAACGCCTCGCTGATTTCCCGGCTGGCCAGCGGTGCGATGGAGCTCATGTCGATCAACACAAGGCCCGGCTTCGCGCCGTCGATAATGCCGTTCTCACCCAGCGCGACCTCTTTTACATGGGGAGAGTTTGGCAGCATGGTGATAATGACATCGCACTGCTCGGCAATGGCTTTGGCTGTGGTGGCGGTTTCTGCGCCAGCCGCCATCACTTCGGCCACGGCCTGCGAATTATGGTCTGAAACCACCAGGGAGTATCCTGCTTTGATGAGGTTTTTACTCATTGGTTTGCCCATAATGCCGAGGCCAATAAAACCCACTTTCAGCGTCATAATCTGTTTTCCTCAAGATGGTTATTTTTTAAAAGCGTCCGCTAATTTCTGCGTCGCAGAACGGAATACGCCGAGGTCGCTGCCGACGGCAACGAAGGTCGCGCCCCACTCCAGATAGCGGCGTGCGTCTGCTTCAACCGGCGCCAGAATGCCACACGGTTTGCCGTGCGCTTTGGCGCGGGCAAAGATGTGCTGGATGGCGCGCTGCACATCCGGGTGACCCGCATTGCCCAGGTGCCCAAATGCGGCCGCCAGATCGCTTGGGCCGACGAAAATGCCGTCCACGCCCTCGGTGGCGGCGATGGCATCCACGTTATCGACACCCTGCTGACTCTCAATCTGTACCAGAATGGTGATGTTGCTGTTGGACTGCGCAAAGTAGTCCGGTACGGTGCCAAACATGTTGGCGCGATGCGAAACGGAGACGCCGCGGATCCCTTCCGGCGGATAGCGTGTTGACGCCACGGCCTGTGCCGCCTCCTCCTGCGTTTCGACAAACGGGATCAGGAAGTTGTAGAAGCCGATATCCAGCAGGCGCTTGATGATCACCGGCTCGTTCGTGGGGACGCGGACCACCGGCGCGCTCTGGCTGCCTTTGAGCGCCATCAGCTGCGGAATAAAGGTGCTGATATCGTTCGGCGCATGCTCGCCATCAAGCACCAGCCAGTCGAACCCCGCCAGACCCAGCACTTCGGTGCTGATTGGGTTTGCCAGTGCGGACCAGCATCCAATCTGAATCTGGTGCGCCGCAAGCGCCGCTTTAAATTTATTTGGGAAGATAGCGTTATTCATCGTATTTACCTTTTTAATTCCGCAGCCCTGGTCAGTATATTTATTACCAGCGTTATATTTATTCTCTATTTCGGCGTGATAAAATCGTCATTCAGTATAATCGCCACTTTCCGGCAGCACATTGTTTTAATGCTCAAGTGTTACGCTCTGTTTCAATAATATTTTGAGCATATGCACAAACCACTGGGCGCTGATGCACAGAATCAGCCATTACTGGTTCGGGAGCGATCGCGATCACATTCTCACGCTCTGTCTCCTGACATGCTCTATTTTCGCAAGCTGCGTTTTTATTTTTGCCATAAGAAAATTGGCTGTATTTATTATCAAATTCTTTGCTGGAGAATATTGAACAATGGCCGACATTGAAATTCGACAAGCGTTGCCGACGGCGTTCTATATAAAAGTTCACGACACGGATAATGTGGCAATTATTGTGAACGACAATGGCTTAAAAGCCGGAACCCGCTTCCCGGATGGTCTGGAGCTGATTGAACATATTCCGCAGGGGCATAAAGTGGCGTTGGTGGATATCCCGGCCCAGGGTGAAATCGTGCGTTATGGTGAAGTCATTGGCTATGCCGTCCGTGCCATTCCGCAAGGCAGCTGGATTGATGAGTCTCTGGTTGAGCTGCCAGAAGCCCCACCGTTGAACACCCTGCCGCTGGCGACCCGCGTCCCGGAGCCGCTGCCACCGCTGGAAGGGTACACCTTTGAAGGCTATCGCAACGCAGACGGCAGCGTTGGAACCAAGAATCTGCTCGGCATTACCACCAGCGTTCACTGTGTGGCAGGCGTGGTGGATTACGTGGTGAAACTCATTGAGCGCGATCTGCTGCCTAAGTACCCGAACGTTGATGGCGTGGTGGGGCTGAATCACCTTTACGGCTGCGGCGTGGCGATCAATGCCCCTGCGGCCGTGGTGCCAATCCGAACTATCCACAATATCGCCCTGAACCCGAACTTTGGTGGCGAAGTGATGGTGATAGGCCTGGGGTGTGAAAAGCTACAGCCTGAGCGCCTGCTGCAGGGCACCGAGGATGTAAAAGCCATTCCGGCCGATGAGGCCAGCATTGTACGTCTGCAGGACGAACACCACGTTGGTTTCCGTTCGATGGTTGACGATATCCTTCAGGTTGCAGAGCGTCATCTGGCTAAACTCAATACGCGTCAACGTGAGACCTGCCCGGCTTCCGAGCTGGTGATTGGTACACAATGTGGCGGCAGCGATGCGTTTTCCGGTGTGACCGCCAACCCGGCGGTGGGTTATGCCTCCGACCTGTTTGTTCGCTGCGGGGCCACGGTGATGTTCTCTGAAGTGACAGAAGTGCGAGATGCCATTCATCTGCTCACGCCGCGCGCCATCAACGAAGAGGTGGGCAAACGCCTGCTCGAAGAGATGGCCTGGTACGATAACTACCTCAATATGGGAAAAACCGACCGCAGCGCCAACCCCTCTCCGGGGAACAAAAAAGGGGGGCTGGCGAACGTGGTGGAAAAAGCGCTCGGCTCTATCGCCAAATCCGGTCAAAGTGCCATTGCAGAAGTCCTCTCGCCGGGCCAGCGTCCAACGAAACGCGGTTTGATCTACGCGGCAACCCCGGCCAGTGACTTTGTTTGCGGCACCCAGCAGGTGGCTTCCGGCATTACGGTGCAGGTCTTTACCACCGGACGCGGTACGCCGTACGGCCTGATGGCGGTGCCTGTGATTAAAATGGCCACCCGCACTGAGCTGGCTAACCGCTGGTATGACTTAATGGACATTAACGCAGGCACCATCGCCACCGGGGAAGAGAGCATAGAAGAGGTAGGCTGGAAGCTGTTCCACTTTATTCTGGATGTGGCGAGCGGCAGGAAGAAAACCTTCTCGGACCAGTGGGGGCTGCACAATCAGCTGGCGGTGTTTAACCCGGCACCGGTGACGTGATAGCCCCTCACCCTGCCCTCTCCACAGGGGAGAGGGTTAGGGTTAGGGTGAGGGGAGAAACTACCCTTTCACCAGCACCACATCGATCCCGCTTTTACGCAACCCATCCAGGCTCTCCGCCGGAATGCCTTCGTCGACAATAATCATATCAATCCGTTGTGTATCAATGATTTTATGCAGGCTCGAGCGGTTAAATTTGCTGGAGTCGGTCACGACAATAATACGCTCTGCCACTTCGCACATCCGGCGGTTGAGGCGCGCCTCGTCTTCGTTGTGCGTGCTCACGCCGCGATCGAGATCGATGGCGTCAACGCCCAGGAACAAAAGATCGAAGTGATAATTCTGTAATGACTGCTCCGCCTGGTCGCCATAGAAGGATTGCGACTGACGGCGCAGATGCCCGCCTGTCATCAGCAGTTCCACTCCTTCCGCTTCCAGCAAAGCGTTCGCGACGTTCATGCCATTGGTCATGGCAATCACATCCGTGTGCTGGCGCAGCATTCGGGCAATTTCAAACGTTGTGGTACCCGAATCCAGAATGATGCGATGCCCTGGCTTTACCAGTTCTGCGGCAACTTTCGCGATGCTGCGCTTCACGGCAGTATTCAGCGAGCTTTTATCTTCAACGGAGGGTTCAACGCCCGGCACATTGCCTTCGCAAATCAACGCGCCGCCATAGGCACGAACGGCGATACCTTGCTTCTCCAGAAAAGCCAGATCGTTGCGGATCGTTACCGTCGACACGCCGTATAAATGGGAAAGATCGTTAACCTGTACGCTTCCCTGCGCCCGCAACCGCTGAATGATCTGCTCTCGCCTTTCACTGGTGCCGGTGATGCGCTTTTCCGCGGAGGAATCAGTGCTGCTCATACGCGATCCTTTATAAATAAACTTTCGTTTCATTTCGTTTTGCCTATTAAGGCCTTTCTTTTAGGGGAATGCAAGCCCCATCTACCGTTCTTACCCTCCCCTTCCCGACGCTGAAACCTTTCATTGCGTTTCTTTTGTGAAACAGATCGGAAAACTATTATCTTTCGTTTTATTTTTATACCACCATAATGCAGTATCAAATGAAACAAAACGAAAGATGAATACCATCACCATCCGAAATGGAGAGGAAAGTGAAACATCTGACTGATATGGTGGAACAACATAAACGGGGGAATTCAAACGGGATTTATGCCGTCTGTTCCGCACATCCATTAGTACTTGAAGCTGCAATTCGTTACGCCCATTCGCAACAAACGCCGCTGCTGATTGAAGCAACCTCAAACCAGGTCGATCAGTTTGGCGGTTACACCGGCATGACGCCCGCCGACTTTTACGGGTTCGTCCGCAAGCTGGCGGACTCTCTTGGCTTCCCCGCGTCACAGTTGATCCTCGGCGGCGACCACTTAGGGCCAAACCGCTGGCAACACCTGCCCGCGCAGCAAGCGATGGCCAATGCTGACGATCTTATCAAAAGCTATGTCGCAGCCGGGTTCAAAAAGATCCACCTCGACTGCAGTATGTCCTGCGAGGATGATCCGGTTCCTTTGACCGACGCGATCGTCGCCGAACGCGCGGCACGTCTGGCGAAAGTCGCCGAACAGACCTGCCGTGAACAGTCTGGTGAATCCGATCTGGTCTATGTCATTGGCACTGAAGTCCCTGTGCCGGGTGGCGCACACGAAACGCTTACCGAGCTTGAAGTCACCACGCCGGACGCGGCTCGCGCGACGCTTGAGGCGCATCGTCATGCGTTCGAAAAGGAAGGGTTAGGTGACATCTGGCCACGCATTATTGGCCTGGTGGTTCAGCCTGGCGTGGAGTTCGACCATGCGCACGTCTGTGACTACCAGCCGCAAAAAGCCCATGCCCTGAGCACCATGGTTGAAGCCTACGATACGCTGGTTTTTGAAGCGCACTCTACCGACTACCAGACGCCACAGGCGCTTCGCCAGCTGGTAAAGGATCACTTCGCCATTTTAAAAGTCGGCCCGGCCCTTACCTTCGCTCTGCGTGAGGCACTCTTTGCGCTGGCTGCCATAGAAGAAGAGCTGCTGCCAGCGAAAGCCAGCTCGGGCCTGCGTCACGTGCTGGAAAACGTGATGCTCGATCGGCCGGAATACTGGCAAAGCCACTACCATGGCGACAGCAACGCACGCCGCCTGGCGCGTGGCTACAGCTACTCTGACCGCGTACGCTACTACTGGCCGGACAGCCAGATTGACGATGCCTTTGAACGTTTGGTGCGTAACCTGGCGGACGAACCGCTACCGTTGCCGCTGATTAGCCAGTATTTGCCGTTGCAGTACAGCAAAGTTCGCGAGGGGGCTCTCAAGTCAACGCCGCGAGAACTCATCATCAACCACATTCAGGACATACTTCAGCAGTACCACGCCGCCTGCGAAGGCGTAACGACTCAGCATGCATAATTAAAAAGAGGAAAAAGCTATGCCAAACATTGTCTTATGCCGAATTGATGAACGTCTGATCCACGGTCAGGTGGGCGTGCAATGGGTGGGGTTCGCGGGGGCGAACCTGGTACTGGTCGCGAATGACGAGGTGGCAGAGGATCCGGTTCAACAGAACCTGATGGAAATGGTGCTCGCGGAGGGGATCGCCGTGCGTTTCTGGTCATTGCAAAAAGTGATCGACAACATTCATCGCGCCGCTGATCGCCAGAAAATTCTGCTGGTCTGTAAATCTCCCGCTGATTTTCTGAAGCTGGTTGAGGGGGGCGTGCCCATCACCCGTATCAACGTAGGAAACATGCACTACGCCAGTGGCAAACAACAAATTGCCAAAACGGTATCTGTAGACGCGGACGACATAGCCGCCTTCAACGGCCTGAAAGCGGCCGGGGTGGAATGCTTCGTTCAGGGCGTTCCAACAGAGACTGCTTTGGATCTCTTTAAACTGCTTTGAGGGATTCACAATGGAAATCAGTCTGTTGCAGGCTTTCGCGCTGGGGCTTCTCGCCTTTATCGCGGGTCTGGATATGTTTAATGGCTTAACACACATGCACCGTCCGGTCGTACTCGGGCCGCTGGTTGGCCTGATCCTTGGCGATCTGCACACCGGGATTTTAACCGGCGGGACTTTAGAGCTGGTCTGGATGGGTCTGGCACCGCTCGCGGGCGCACAGCCGCCAAACGTCATTATCGGCACCATCGTCGGGACCACGTTTGCCATCACCACAGGCGTGAAACCGGATGTCGCCGTCGGGGTCGCAGTGCCGTTTGCCGTCGCGGTACAGATGGGAATTACCTTCCTCTTCTCGGTAATGTCCGGCGTGATGTCCCGCTGCGATCGCATGGCGGCTAATGCAGATACCAACGGCATTGAACGGGTTAACTATCTGGCTCTGCTGGCACTTGGCCTCTTCTATTTCTTGTGCGCATTTCTGCCCATTTACTTTGGTGCGGAGCACGCGAAAACCGCCATTGATGTGCTGCCGGAGCGCCTGATTGATGGCCTTGGCGTCGCGGGCGGCATCATGCCTGCCATTGGCTTTGCCGTGCTGCTCAAAATCATGATGAAAAACGTCTACATCCCCTACTTCATTATCGGTTTTGTCGCCGCGGCCTGGCTCAAGCTTCCGGTTCTGGCGATTGCCGCTGCCGCGCTGGCCATGGCTTTGATAGACCTGATGCGCAAATCACCTGAACCGGTAGCACCTGCAGCCCAGAAAGAGGAATTCGAAGATGGCATCTAATCACACAACATTACCGGGCGTGTCTGAAAGCGAAGAGACGCTGCTGACCGGCGTCAATGAAAACGTCTACGAAGACCAGAGCATCGGTGCCGAACTGACCAAAAAGGACATCAACCGCGTCGCCTGGCGTTCTATGCTGCTGCAGGCCTCATTCAACTATGAACGTATGCAGGCCTCCGGCTGGCTTTATGGGTTACTGCCTGCGTTGAAAAAGATCCATACCAACAAGCGCGATCTGGCACGCGCCATGAAAGGTCACATGGGGTTCTTTAATACCCACCCGTTCCTGGTGACCTTTGTTATTGGCATTATTCTGGCGATGGAACGCTCCAAACAGGATGTAAACAGTATTCAGAGCACCAAAATTGCCGTCGGTGCCCCGCTTGGCGGCATTGGTGACGCCATGTTCTGGCTGACCCTGTTGCCTATCTGCGGCGGTATTGGTGCCAGCCTGGCGCTGCAAGGTTCGATTCTGGGTGCGGTGGTGTTTATCGTGCTGTTTAACGTGGTGCATCTCGGCCTGCGTTTTGGCCTGGCGCATTACGCTTACCGGATGGGCGTCGCAGCCATTCCGTTGATCAAAGCCAATACTAAAAAGGTCGGCCATGCGGCTTCCATCGTAGGGATGACGGTAATCGGTGCGCTGGTGGCAACCTATGTTCGTCTCAATACCACACTCGAAATCAAAGCCGGGGATGCGGTCGTTAAACTGCAGGCTGACGTTATCGATAAGCTAATGCCTGCGTTTCTGCCGCTGGTCTACACCCTGACCATGTTCTGGTTAGTGCGTCGTGGCTGGAGCCCGCTGCGGCTGATTGGTATCACCGTGGTGCTGGGTGTTGTCGGTAAATTCTGTCACTTCCTGTAAAAACAAAGAGGTTGCGATGTTAGGCATTATTTTGACGGGTCACGGTGGATTTGCCAGCGGGCTTGAGCAGGCTATGAAGCAAATCCTCGGCGAGCAGCCGCAGTTTATCGCCATCGATTTTCCGGAAACCTCCACCACCGCGCGGCTGACCGCGGAGCTTGAGCAGGCGGTGAGCGAGCTCGATGCCCGGCACGATATTGTGTTCCTTACCGATCTGCTGGGCGGGACGCCGTTTCGCGTTGCTTCTACGCTCGCTATGAAAAGACCGGGCAGCGAAGTGATCACCGGCACCAACCTGCAATTGCTGCTGGAGATGGTGCTCGAACGTGAGGGTCTGAGCAGCGAAGCGTTTCGTCGGCAGGCGCTGGAGTGTGGTCACCGCGGTCTGACGAGCCTGGTAGATGAGCTTGGCCGCTGTCGCGAGGAAGCGCCCGCTGAGGAAGGGATATGAGTCAGCTACTGCGCGCGCGGCGGGTACTGACCGAACAGGGCTGGCTGGATGACCACCAGCTTCGTATCGAGAACGGCGTTATCACGGCGATTGAACCTGTCCCTGCGGGGGTTAACGCTCGCGATGCCGGGCAGCTTTGTCCGGCGTACATCGATATTCACGTTCATGGTGGCATGGGTGTGGATGTGATGGATGACGCCCCCGATGCGCTGGACGTTTTGGCTCTTCATAAAGCACGTGAAGGCGTCGGGGCATTTTTGCCCACGACCGTCACCGCGCCGCTGGAGGCGATTCACGGCGCACTCACGCGGATCGCCCGACGCTGTCAGTCAGGCGGCCCTGGCGCGCAGATTCTGGGCAGCTATCTGGAGGGCCCGTACTTTACGCCGCAGAACAAAGGGGCGCATCCGCCTGCACTGTTTCGTGAACTGGATATCGCCGAGCTGGACGCGTTGATTGCGGTATCGCAAAACACGCTGAAGGTGGTGGCACTGGCACCGGAAAAGCCCGGCGCGCTACAGGCCATTCGCCACCTGAAGCAGCGGGGTATCCGTGTGATGCTGGGCCACAGTGGCGCCACGTACGAGCAAACCCTCGCCGCCTTTGACGCCGGTGCAGACGGACTGGTGCACTGCTTTAACGGTATGACGGGGCTGCATCACAGAGTGCCGGGTATGGTCGGTGCCGGGCTGACGGACAAACGGGCGTGGCTGGAGCTTATTGCCGACGGTCATCATGTTCATCCGGGCGCCATGCGTATATGCAGCTGCTGTGCGAAGGACCGCGTGGTGCTGATTACCGATGCCATGCAGGCGGCAGGTATGCCGGACGGGCGGTATATGCTCTGTGGCGAAGAGGTCACAATGCACCACGGCGTAGTGAAAACCGCCTCCGGCGGGCTGGCGGGAAGCACGCTGTCGCTGGATGCCGCCGTCAGGCATATGGTGGAACATGCGGGTGTGACAGCAGAAGAGGCTATTCATATGGCTTCGCTGCATCCTGCCCGCCTGCTGGGCATTGATCATCAGCTTGGCTCCTTAGCGCCAGGGAAACGCGCCAATATTATTGCGCTGGATGACGGTTTACACCTTCAGCAGATCTGGATTCAGGGCCAGGCTCTCCCCCTTTAGCCCTTTTATTGTGTCTCCTTTTGGCTTTACGGCGCCAAACCGTAAGGCCTTTCTTTTCCTTTCCTTAATATTATCCTTTCCTTTCGCGATCACACTTTTCGTTTTATTTCTTTTCTTTCATTGAACTTTCGATTTCTTTTCTATAGATTTTATTTAACTGCTTAAGTGAAAAAGTGAAACGAAACGAAAGATAGCGACACATTTGCCAGCGTCTGATGTGGAATTCACACGACTAAGGACTGAGTTATGCCACAGATCACTCCCACCGCCACAACCGGCACCTGGACCGAAGAAGAGATCCGCCAGCAGCCTGCCAGCTGGATCCGCTCGCTCCACAACATCGATAATTTGCGCTCCTCGATTGACAGTTTCCTGACGCCACTGCTGCGTAAGCACGATCTGCGGATCGTACTGACCGGCGCGGGCACGTCCGCGTTTATAGGCGATATCATTGCGCCATGGCTTGCGAGCCACACCGGGAAAAACATCTGCGCCGTTCCGACAACCGATCTGGTCACAAACCCGATGGATTACTTCAGCCCTGCACATCCGCTGCTGCTGATCTCATTTGCCCGTTCCGGTAACAGCCCTGAGAGCGTCGCCGCCGTTGAGCTGGCCAATCAGTTCGTGCCGGAGTGCTACCACCTGTCGATCACCTGTAACGAGGCGGGAAACCTGTATCAGAGCGCTATCGACAGTGATAACGCCTGTGCCCTGCTGATGCCTGCCGAAACGCACGATCGCGGTTTCGCGATGACCAGCAGTATCACCACCATGATGGCAAGCTGCCTGGCCGTATTCGCGCCAGAGACGATCAACAGCAACACCTTCCGCGACGTGGCCGATCGCTGTCAGGCGATCCTCACCTCACTTGGTGATTTCCGCCATGGCGTATTTGGTAACGAGCCCTGGAAACGGATCGTCTACCTGGGAAGCGGTGGCCTGCAGGGGGCGGCGCGCGAATCGGCGCTGAAGGTACTGGAACTGACCGCGGGCAAGCTGGCGGCATTCTACGATTCCCCAACGGGGTTCCGTCACGGGCCTAAGTCGCTGGTAGATAACGAAACGCTGGTGGTGGTGTTTATCTCCAGCCATCCGTATACGCGTCAGTACGATCTGGATCTTCTGGCCGAATTGCGTCGCGATCGCCAGGCCCTGCGCGTTGTCGCCATCGCCGCTGAAAACGATCCGGTGATTGAAGCGGGCCCGCACATCCTGCTGCCGCCTTCACGCCCGTTTATTGATATGGAACAGGCGTTCTGCTTCCTGATGTACGCCCAGGTCTTTGCGCTGTCCCAGTCCCTCAGCGTGGGCAATACACCCGATACGCCATCCGCCAGCGGCACGGTCAACCGCGTGGTACAGGGCGTTGTTATTCACCCGTGGCAGGCTTAAGAGGATCGCATCATGAGCATTATCTCAACGAAATATCTTCTGCAGGACGCACAGGCAAAAGGCTACGCCGTACCGGCGTTTAACATCCACAACGCAGAGACGATTCAGGCGATCCTCGAAGTGTGTAGCGAGATGCGATCGCCGGTGATCCTCGCAGGCACGCCGGGCACGTTCAAACATATTGCCCTGGAAGAGATCTACGCCCTGTGCAGCGCATATTCATTAACTTACGACATGCCGCTGGCGCTGCATCTCGATCATCACGAATCCCTCGACGATATTCGTCGCAAGGTTAACGCTGGCGTGCGTAGCGCGATGATCGACGGCAGCCACTATCCGTTTGAACAAAACGTGAAGCTGGTGAAATCGGTAGTCGATTTCTGCCACCTCAACGACTGTAGCGTCGAGGCTGAGCTGGGGCGTCTGGGCGGCGTGGAAGATGACATGAGCGTCGACGCGGAGAGTGCATTTCTCACCGACCCGCAGGAAGCGAAACGCTTTGTCGAACTGACCGGCGTGGATAGCCTCGCCGTCGCCATCGGCACCGCACATGGCCTGTATACCAAACGCCCTAAAATTGACTTTCAGCGCCTGGCCGAGATCCGCGAAGTGGTCACCGTGCCGCTGGTGCTGCATGGCGCGAGCGATGTGCCGGATGAGGATGTACGTCGCACCATCGCGCTGGGTGTGTGCAAAGTTAACGTGGCGACCGAGCTGAAAATCGCCTTCTCTGACGCAGTGAAAGCCTGGTTTGCTGAAAACCCGCAGGGTAACGATCCGCGTTTTTATATGCGGGTCGGAATGGATGCCATGAAAGAGGTGGTCAGGAGCAAAATTACCGTGTGTGGCTCGGCAAACCGCTTGCTGCTTCCGGCAGAAGCCTGATGAAAAAGGATCTTACCCTGATGAAAAAAATCCTCACCCTATCCATGCTTGCCCTGTGTGTTTCCCATGGCGCGATAGCAGCGAATTACACCCTTAATAACGACAACATTGCCCTGTCATTTGATGACGCGAACTCGACGGTCGTGGTGAAGGACACCAGGGCTAATCATCCGCTGACGCCGCAGGAGCTGTTCTTTCTGACGCTGCCGGACGAGACTAAAATTCACACGGCGGATTTTAAGGTCAAACATGTCGAAAAACAGGACAGTGGAATTGTCGTCGACTTCACCCATCCTGACTATAACGTGACGGTGAAGCTGAACCTGGTGAAGGGCAAATACGCCAGCATCGACTACACCATCGCCGCCGTCGGGCAGCCACGGGATGTGGCGAAAATCACCTTCTTCCCGACCAAAAAGCAGGCTCAGGCACCTTACGTAGATGGGGCAATTAACAGCTCGCCGATTATCGCAGACTCGTTCTTTATCCTGCCGGATAAACCCATCGTTAACACGTACGCCTATGAAGCGACGACTAACCTCAATGTGGAGCTGAAAACCCCCATTCAGCCGGCAACACCGGTCAGCTACACCACCTACTTCGGTACCTTCCCGGAGACCAGCCAACTGCGCCGTAGCGTAAACCAGTTTATCGATGCCGTGCGTCCGCGTCCGTATAAACCTTACTTACACTACAACAGCTGGATGGATATCGGCTTCTTTACACCTTACTCCGAGCAGGATGTGCTGGGGCGGATGGACGAATGGAACAAGGAGTTTATTGCCGGGCGGGGTGTCGCGCTGGATGCTTTCCTGCTTGACGATGGCTGGGATGACCTGACCGGGCGATGGCTGTTCGGCCCGGCTTTCAGCAAAGGTTTTGGCAAGGTACGGGAGAAAGCAGACAGCCTGCACAGCTCTGTTGGCCTGTGGCTCTCGCCATGGGGCGGATATAACAAACCGCGCGATACGCGCGTCTCGCATGCAAAAGAGTACGGTTTCGAAACGGTGGACGGGAAGCTGGCGCTGTCAGGCCCGAACTATTTTAAGAACTTTAATGAGCAGATCGTTAAGCTTATCAAAAACGAGCATATTACCTCGTTTAAACTGGACGGCATGGGCAACGCCAACTCGCACATCAAAGGCAGCCCGTTTGCCTCGGATTTTGACGCCTCTATTGCACTGCTGCATAACATGCGCAGCGCCAATCCGAATCTGTTTATTAACCTGACGACCGGTACCAATGCCAGCCCATCCTGGCTGTTCTACGCCGATTCCATCTGGCGTCAGGGAGACGACATCAACCTGTACGGCCCCGGCACACCGGTGCAGCAGTGGATGACCTATCGCGATGCGGAGACGTATCGCTCTATTGTGCGTAAAGGTCCGCTATTCCCGCTGAACTCCCTGATGTATCACGGGATCGTCAGCGCGGAGAATGCGTATTACGGTCTGGAGAAGGTGCAAACGGACAGCGATTTTGCTGACCAGGTCTGGAGCTACTTCGCCACCGGCACCCAGTTGCAGGAGCTGTATATCACCCCTTCAATGCTCAACAAGGCGAAGTGGGATACCCTGGCGCAGGCTGCCAAATGGTCCCGGGATAACGCCAGTGTGCTGGTGGATACCCACTGGATTGGCGGAGACCCAACGGCGCTTGAGATCTACGGCTGGGCGTCGTGGAATAAAGATAAAGCCATTTTTGGATTACGAAACCCGTCGGATAAACCGCAAAGCTATTATCTGGATTTGACGAAAGATTTCGAAATCCCGACCGGAGACGCGACGCCGTTTAGCCTGAAAGCGGTCTATGGCAGTAACGCCACGATACCGGCAGAGTATAAAAACGCAGTGGTGATTACCCTCAAACCGCTGGAAACGCTGGTGTTTGAGGCGATGCCTGTTCACTAATCGTAGGCCGGGTAAGGCGCAGCCGTCACCCGGCAAAATAAGCACGCAGGGGCTTACTCCCCCTGCTGCTCCAGCGCATATTTATAGAGCGCATTCCTCTTCACGCCGTGGATTTCTGCCGCCAGTGCTGCTGCTTTCTTAAGCGGCAATTCAGCCTGTAGCAGTGCCAGAGTACGCAGCGCATCGGCAGGCAGTGCGTCCTCCTCCGCTTTATGCCCTTCGACAATCAGCACCATCTCACCCTTGCGACGGTTTTCGTCCTCTTTCACCCACGCCAGCAGTTCGCCGACCGGCGCGCCGTGAATGGTTTCCCAGGTTTTGGTCAGCTCGCGCGCCAGCACCACGTAGCGGCTCTCTCCCCAGACGGTCAACATATCTTCCAGGCTTTCCAGCAGGCGATGCGTGGATTCGTAGAAAATCAGCGTACGCGGTTCAGCTTCCAACTCTTTTAACACGTCACGGCGGCCTTTGGATTTGGCGGGCAGGAAACCTTCATAGCAGAAACGATCGGACGGCAGGCCCGCTGCGCTCAACGCAGCAATCGCAGCACACGGTCCTGGCAGAGGGACCACCCGGATCCCGGCTTCACGGCAGGTACGCACCAGATGGTAGCCCGGGTCGTTAATCAGCGGCGTACCGGCGTCAGAGACGAGCGCAATGTTCTGCCCCTCTTTGAGCTTCGCCACCAGCGTTTCTGCTTTTTGCTGCTCATTATGATCGTGCAGGGCGAAGAGACGAGCGTTAATCGCAAAGTGTTGCAGCAATAAACCGGTATGCCGGGTATCTTCAGCGGCAATTAAATCAACAGCTTGCAATACGGTCAGCGCACGTTGGGTAATATCAGACAAATTCCCGATAGGAGTAGGTACAATATAAAGCTGGCCTTGAGAATTCTCTGCCGTTTCGTGTTGTTTCATTGTTTCGTCCGTATTGCCGATTTAATATTGAGCATTGCGTAAAAAAAATCACTGGATACAGTATGGTACCGTTAACGTTTCTTCGAAAAAAAGCCACGCGCAGCGTGCCGCTTCTGCTGGCAGCCCTGATCTTTGCAGGCTGTGGCACTCAGGCACCTGACCAGAGCACGGCCCATCTGCAGGGATCCGCTCAGGCTGATTCTGGCTTTTATCTGCAACAAATGTCGCAAAGCTCAAATGATACCAGGATCAACTGGCAATTACTCGCCATTCGTGCACTGCTGAAAGAGGGCAAAACCCAGCAGGCCGCCGAACTGTTCAACCAGCTTCCGCACGAGCTTAACGATGCCCAGCGTCTTGAGCAGAGCCTGCTCTCTGCCGAGCTGAAAGTCGCGCTGAAAGATTATGCCGCCGCGAAAAAGATCCTTGGCGACATCGACGTAAGCGCACTGGATAAAAATCAGCAGGCCCGTTTCTGGCAGGCGGGTATTACCGCTGAGCAGGGACGTCCTTCCCTGACGCTGCTGCGGGCGCTGATCGCCCAGGAGCCGCTGCTCGGCGGTGCGGACAAGCAGAAAAATATCGATGCCACCTGGCAGGCGCTCGCCTCAATGACCCAGGAACAGGCGCAGGCACTGGTCATCAATGCTGATGAAAACGTGTTGCAGGGGTGGCTGGATCTGCAACAGATGTGGTTTAACAACCGCAGCGATCCAAACATGCTGAAAGCCGGTATTACCGACTGGCAAACGCGCTACCCACAAAACCCGGGCGCGAAAATGCTGCCGACACAGCTGGTGAACGTGCAGAACTTTAAGCCTGCCTCCACCAGCAAAATCGCCCTGCTTCTGCCGTTGAACGGCCAGGCGGCGGTATTTGGCCGCACCATTCAACAAGGTTTTGAAGCGGCGAAGAACGGTACCACGCCAGTGACCGGCAGTGCAGTTCCGGCGCAGGCAGCTCAGGCGGCAAACGTGAACGACGTTGTCAGCCCTTCCGCCGCGGAAACCAGCGACCTGACCACAGCACAAACGCCGCCGCAGGGGACGATGCAGAACCCGGTGACGGCACCGACCACACCAGCGGCCGCAGCACCCGCGACTGCGACTCCGGTAGAGACACAATCCGCACCGGCGACGGAGCCTGCAACAGCGGAGCAACCTCAACCGCAGACCACTGAGCCCGCAGCACAACCTGCCGCTCAGCCTGCTCCCCTGCCACAGGCCGCAGCCACCACCAGCGCTAACCCGGGCGCTGAGCTGAAAATCTACGACACCAGTTCTCAACCGCTCGATCAGGTTCTGGCGCAGGTGCAACAGGACGGTGCCAGCATCGTTGTGGGTCCGCTGCTGAAAAACAACGTCGAAGAGTTGATGAAGAGCAACACTGCGCTGAACGTGCTGGCGCTCAACCAGCCTGAACAGGTTCAGAACCGCGCCAATATCTGCTATTTCGCCCTCTCTCCGGAAGATGAAGCCCGCGATGCGGCGCGTCATATTCACGAGCAGGGGAAACAGTCTCCGCTGCTGCTGATCCCTCGCAGTACGCTGGGCGATCGCGTCGCCAACGCCTTTGCCGAGGAGTGGCAGAAGCTGGGCGGCGGCATCGTGCTGCAGCAGAAATTCGGCTCCGTCTCTGAACTGCGCGCGGGCGTTAACGGCGGCGCGGGTATTGCGCTTAACGGCAGCCCGGTGAGTGCAAGCCTGCCACAGCAGCAGAGCGTGACGATTGGCGGTCTGACCATCCCTGCCCCACCTACCGACGCGCAGATTAGCGGTGGCGGTAAAGTGGATGCGGCCTATATTGTCGCTACGCCGCAAGAGATTGCCTTTATCAAGCCGATGATCGCCATGCGTAACGGCAGCCAGAGCGGCGCCACGCTCTACGCCAGCTCTCGCAGCGCACAAGGCACCGCAGGCCCGGATTTCCGCCTGGAGATGGACGGCCTGCAGTACAGCGAAATTCCGATGCTGGCGGGCAGCAATCCAGCCCTGATGCAGCAGGCGCTGAGCGCAGTCCGTAACGACTACTCGCTGGCGCGTCTGTACGCGATGGGCGTCGATGCCTGGACGCTGGCGAACCACTTTACCCAAATGCGTCAGGTGCCGGGCTTTGAGCTAAACGGCAATACCGGCGATCTGACGGCCACTCAGGATTGCGTGATTAACAGGAAGTTATCATGGCTCAAATACCAGCAGGGACAAATCGTCCCGGCCAGTTAAGCCGTAAAGAGACCGGCGACGCCTGGGAATTAAAAGCGCGTCGCTGGCTTGAGTGCAAGGGACTGCGCTTTATCGCCGCTAACGTTCGCGGACGTGGCGGCGAAATCGATCTGATCATGAAAGAGGGTCAGGTCATTGTGTTTGTGGAAGTACGCTACCGACAGTCTTCCCGTTTTGGCGGTGCTGCCGCCAGCGTGACGCCCGCCAAACAACATAAATTATTACAGACTGCCCACTTGTGGCTTGCCCGCCATAATGGGAGTTTTGATACTGTGGATTGCCGGTTCGATGTGTTAGCCTTCACCGGAAACGAGATCGAATGGCTGAAAAACGCTTTTGGCGAAGACGCATAATTAAGATTTAAAAGGGATAACGTGCTCGAAAGAATTAAAGTGTGCTTCACAGAAAGCATTCAGACTCAGATTGCCGCGGCAGAAGCCCTCCCTGACGCAATCTCTCGCGCCGCCATGACGCTGGTGCAGTCCCTGCTCAATGGCAACAAAATCCTCTGTTGTGGCAATGGCACGTCCGCTGCCAACGCACAGCATTTTGCTGCCAGTATGATCAATCGTTTTGAAACAGAACGCCCCAGTTTACCTGCCATTGCACTTAATACCGATAATGTGGTCTTAACAGCGATTGCTAACGATCGTCTGCATGACGAGATTTACGCTAAGCAGGTGCGTGCCCTGGGCCATGCGGGCGATGTGCTGCTGGCCATCTCCACGCGCGGCAATAGCCGTGACATTGTCAAAGCCGTCGAAGCCGCCGTTACCCGCGATATGACTATCGTTGCCTTAACTGGCTATGACGGGGGCGAGCTGGCGGGCCTGCTGGGGCCGCAGGATGTGGAAATCCGCATTCCGTCTCACCGTAGCGCACGCATTCAGGAGATGCATATGCTCACGGTGAACTGCTTATGTGATTTGATCGATAACACGCTTTTCCCTCACCAGGATGATTAAGGAGTTCTCATGAAGGCTTTATCGACCCTCGCAGTCCTTATGTCTGCATTACTGCTGCAGGGATGTATCGCTGCGGCTGTCGTGGGTACCGCTGCCGTCGGCACCAAAGCAGCGACCGATCCGCGCACCGTTGGCACCCAGGTAGATGACGGCACGCTGGAGCTGCGCGTCAACAGTGCGCTGTCGAAAGACGAGCAAATTAAGAAAGAAGCGCGCATCAACGTGACGGCTTACCAGGGCAAAGTGCTGCTGACAGGCCAGGCGCCAAATAGCGAACTCTCCAGCCGCGCGAAACAGATCGCGATGGGCGTAGAGGGCACTGCGGAAGTCTTCAACGAAGTCCGTCAGGGGCAGCCAATCAGCCTTGGTACCGCCTCCAATGACACGTGGATCACCACGAAAGTCCGTTCCCAGCTGCTGGGTTCAGACCAGGTGAAATCATCCAACGTGAAAGTGACGACCGAAAACGGCGAAGTGTTCCTGCTGGGCCTGGTTACCGATCGTGAAGGGAAAGCGGCGGCCGATATCGCCAGCCGGGTGAGCGGCGTGAAACACGTCACCACCGCATTTACTTACATTAAGTAATTCCCACCTGACTGTAAGCCCGGTGCGTGCTCGCGCCACCGGGCTTTTTTCACAGAAGCGCAATACCCCCCACAATCACCCCACTCAACGCCACCAGTCCTGCAGTGAGCCACAGCGCTTTAGCGGGGAATGACTTACGCAGCATGATAAGCGACGGCAGGCTGATGGCAGGCAAGGTAATGAGCAACGCCAGTGCCGGTGCGGTGCCCATGCCGGCCAACATCATGGTCTGAACAATCGGAATTTCAGCCGCCGTTGGGATCACAAACAGACAACCGGCAACGGCCATCGCAATGACCCACATCAGGGTATTGTCGATGGCGCCGTCGGCATGCGGGAATAGCCAGACGCGTGCGGCCCCGAGCACCAGCACCGCCAGGATATACACAGGAATGGTGCTCCAGAAAAGCTGCCACAGAGCATTCCCCCAGCGCGCAAAGAAGCTTCCCTGTGGCTCGCTGACATCAAGCTCAATGGCGGCCGGTTCAACGGCGTTATCTTTCACCCATTTCTGCACCAGCGTTGCCACCACCAGCACCGTCAGCAGACCGGCCACCAGGCGGATAAAGGCGAAATACCAGCCAAGGACAAAGCCCATAAACACCAGCGTTGCCGGGTTTAACAGCGGGTTGCCCATCCAGAACGCCAGCGCACCGCCCATAGAGACTCGCTGACGGCGCATACCGGCAGCAACAGGCGCGGCACAGCACGAACACATCATGCCCGGCAGGGAGAAAATGGTCCCCAGCAGGGTGCCCTGAAAACGTGGCTGCCCCAGGGTTTTCACCAGCCAGTGACGCGGGATAAGCACCTGAATCAACGAGCCCAGAATGACGCCTAATACGGCGGCTTTCCAGACGGCAAGGAAATAGACCATGGCATAATCCCACGCCGCGCGAAGCGGGCTGGAATCAGCGTGAGCGAGAATAGATTTACCGATGCTGTGCGTTTCGGCGGCAGTGAAGGCTTTACCGTAGTACGGCTGCCATTTCACATACCAGAGGCCGATAATGACCACGAGAAAGAAGAGCGCGGGCTTCCACCATTGGACAGGTGTTGCCGCCTGAGATGAAGACTGACCAGTCATAGCATTCCCCGGAGAGTGTTATTTAATTAGCCGGGGGAGTTTACGCCTCGCCCTGCGCGATTTCACGCAGTTTCGCCGAAGGGATGATATTCACTCCCTCCTGCGATGGTGACAGCCCCTCTTTTAACATCGCACGCGCCACATCGCGCGCCTCGATGGATTTCCAGTTACCGGGGAGAATGCGGAACAACGGGGCAAACATCGACTCGTTAAAACGACGCTCGTCGCGATGCCCCAGCAGCATGGAGGGACGGACTATTGTCAACCGCTCCCACTTCTGGGCAATCAGGGCCTCTTCCATCTCGCCCTTCACCTTGCTGTAAAAGAACGGCGAACGGGCGCTGGCGCCCAGCGAGCTGACCACCACAAAATGGGTGGCACCCAGCTTTTTCGCCGTTAGCGCCGTATCGACCACCAGCGTATAGTCAGCATGAACAAACGCCTCTTTACTGCCCGCCTCACGCCGCGTTGTCCCGAGGCAGCAAAAGGCGATATCGATGGGATCCTGCACCTGCGCCAGTGCGTCGGTCAGCTGTGGATCGTGAGGATTAAAGACGCCAGAAATGTCCGCCAGCGGTCGACGTGTCGGGGCCGCAATGTAGTTCACCCTGCGATCCTGGATCAGTAGCCGCAGCAGATGATCGCCCACCAGCCCGGTTGCTCCCGTAATCAGTACCTGACTCATTTCATCCCCTTTACAGAATAGTCCGTTTGCGAACTCAGCATGGTCAACCACACTTAGAAGTCTGTTACCGGTAAGTATTTACCACAAACGGGAAAAAAACAGTCTGAAGCGAAAACAACGGAGGAAGCATGGGTAAAAAAATCGCAGTCCTGATTACCGACGAGTTTGAAGATTCAGAATTCACCTCACCTGCTGAGGCGTTCCGCAAGGCGGGACATGAGGTCATCACCATTGAGAAAGAGGCGGGAAAAACGGTGAAAGGCCATAAGGGCGAGGCCAGCGTGACCATCGATGAGACCATCGATAACGTCAGCCCGTCTGATTTTGATGCCCTGCTGTTACCCGGCGGTCATTCACCGGACTCCCTGCGCGGCGACGAGCGCTTCGTAACGTTCACCCGCGATTTTGTCTCCACCGGAAAACCGGTCTTTGCTATCTGCCACGGTCCGCAACTGCTTATCAGCGCGGATGTGGTGCGCGGGCGTAAACTCACTGCCGTGAAACCGATCGTTGTCGATCTGAAAAACGCGGGGGCCGAGTTTTACGATCAGGAGGTGGTCAACGACAAAGACCAGCTGATCACCAGCCGAACCCCGGACGATCTGCCGGCGTTCAACCGCGAAGCGCTACGCCTGCTCGGCGCGTAGCCAGTGCAGCTTTTTGCCAAAGCCCAGCGTGTTGTCGGTAAATTTCAGCTCATCAAGGCGGATTTCCCACACCGGGGCTTTTAAGGCGGCGGCTACCGGAAAGCGGCGCGTGTAGTGCTTACGGCGCGCGTCGCTCTCTTCACCATCCAGACGACGGATCTCCCCTTTAAACTGCACCCCACGGATCAGTGCCACCGTTTTAGGCTGACCGTTAACTGTCCCTGCCACCTTCGCCTGCTGACCGGTCATCTGCGCATGGCGCGTTTTATCTTCGCTCATCACATAAAACGCAACGCGCTCAGGGTCATAATAGTAAAACGCATTCGCGCACCACATTTCACCGTCGTTATACACGCACCAGGTGACAACATGCTGTTTCGCCAGCCAGCGGTTAATGGCAGCCAGAGTTTCCATTTTCGTTCTCTCTCATGCTATGGTGCGTTCACCTTAACATACTGAATCTGTTTACCGTGTGCTGGTTTCTCTATCTTGTCCGTACCGCCGATAACGCTCTCTACACCGGGATCACGACCGATGTGGCGCGGCGTTTTCTTCAGCATCAAACGGGAAAAGGGGCAAAAGCGCTGCGGGGGAAAGGAGAATTGACGCTCGCCTTTTCTGCCCCCGTGGGAGACAGATCGCTGGCGTTAAGAGTGGAATACCGCATTAAGCAGTTGACGAAGCGCCAGAAAGAGCGCCTCGTCACCGGAGACGGATCGTTTGAGGCGCTGTGTGAAAGCCTGATTAGAAGCGATTAAAATGGTCGTGATACTCCACCAGGCCATTTACGCCGTTGAGCGCGTCATCCGCCAGACGGTGCACCTGGAAGGCAGTTTCGGTTCCCGGCCAGCGACAGCGGAGATCGTACTGCGCCGCCGGCTCGAAGCCCAGGCGACCATAGAAAGCAGGATCGCCCAGCGTCACCACCGCGGCATAGCCAAACTCATTGAGCGAGTCCAGCCCTTCATACACCAGCTGACGTGCCAGCCCTTGTCCACGATAGTGTTCATCTACCGCCAGCGGCGCCATTCCTACCCACTGTAATTCTTCACCCTGAACGGTTACCGGGCTGAAGGCAACGTAGCCCACCACCTGACCTTCGTCATCGGTGGCAACCAGCCCCAGCGTGATCAGGCCGTCTTCGCGGAGATCGTGGACCAGTTGGGCTTCTGCGTCACTCGCAAAAGAGCGGCGTAACAACGCATCGATACCCGGTGCATCAATCCCAATTTCGACTCGAATCAGCATGGCTCACCTACTGAAGTGTGTTTACTGTCAGGCGGGGTTTTCAGCCCGGCCTCAACGAAATCTGCCATTTGCATTAACATCACGCGCAGCGCTTTTGGCATCTGCTCCAGCTCAATGGCATCCATTAAATTTTTGACGTACAGACCCAGTTCCGTATCGCCTTCAATGACCAGACGGCGCTGGAAAAAGAGGGTATCCGGATCCTGCTTACGCGCGGCGATCATCAGCAGATCGCAGGCGTCGGCGCTAAAGCTCACATCCGCGTCGGCGGACTGGCGCACAATCAGCTGGTCATTCTCGACGGAGGTAAACCAGCGCAGACCGATATCACGCACTTCAATGCTTAACCAGCGGCCTTCCAGAAACGTCAGTTCGCCTTCCTGCAGCGCCTGGCGGAACTGCCAGCTCAGGAGCTGCTCCAGCACCTGACGTTTAAGCGCGAACGGCGCCAGTTTTACCGGCACGCTCAGCATTGATGGACCAAATTGTACGAGACGTGAACGCAGTTTATCCAGCACGAGCTTTACTCCCTGATAGCGATAGTCCGGGTATTTTGCCATATCCGGAGGAGAACATAGCGGCGTAAATCAACAAACCGTCGTCCGGTGTACCTCATTATTGGTGCCATCAATACGCCATTAGCTGCCTTAAATCAAAAATTGTCGCGTATGGGTTAATTAAAATCCCAGCTCGTTAACATTTTTGCTCTCGACGACATCAGGATAAATTATGGAGCTGCTCTGCCCTGCCGGAAACCTTCCGGCGCTTAAGGCGGCCATCGAAAATGGGGCCGATGCGGTCTATATCGGGCTGAAAGATGATACTAACGCCCGCCATTTTGCTGGCCTCAACTTTACGGAGAAAAAGCTTCAGGAAGCCGTTAACTTCGTACATCAGCACCGCCGCAAATTGCATATTGCCATCAATACCTTTGCCCATCCTGATGGCTATGCCCGCTGGCAGCGCGCGGTGGATATGGCAGCACAGCTGGGTGCCGATGCGCTGATTCTGGCCGACCTCGCCATGCTAGAGTATGCGGCAGAACGCTATCCTCATATTGAGCGCCATGTCTCTGTTCAGGCCTCTGCCACCAACGAAGAGGCGATACGTTTTTATCATCAAAACTTTGACGTGGCCCGGGTGGTTTTACCGCGCGTGCTCTCTATTCATCAGGTTAAGCAACTCGCGCGCGTCACGCCAGTGCCGCTGGAAGTTTTTGCCTTTGGTAGCCTGTGCATCATGGCTGAAGGCCGCTGCTATCTCTCCTCGTATTTAACCGGTGAATCCCCTAATACCGTTGGTGCCTGCTCGCCTGCCCGCTTTGTTCGCTGGCAGCAAACCCCACAGGGGCTGGAATCTCGCCTGAATGAGGTACTGATTGACCGCTATCAGGACGGTGAAAACGCTGGCTACCCGACGCTGTGCAAAGGCCGCTATCTGGTTGACGGCGAGCGTTATCACGCGCTGGAAGAACCCACCAGCCTCAACACGCTGGAACTGCTGCCGGAACTGCTGGCCGCTAATATTGCCTCGGTGAAGATTGAAGGTCGCCAGCGCAGCCCGGCCTACGTCAGTCAGGTGGCGAAAGTCTGGCGTCAGGCCATTGACTGCTGCATGGCAGATCCGCAGAACTACGCCCCGCAATCGGCCTGGATGGAGACGCTCGGCGCAATGTCTGAAGGCACCCAAACCACGCTTGGCGCGTATCACCGTAAATGGCAGTGAGATAACCATGAAATATTCATTAGGACCGGTGCTCTACTACTGGCCAAAAGAGACGCTGGAAGATTTTTATCAACAGGCCGCGACGAGCAGCGCCGATGTGATTTACCTTGGCGAAGCGGTATGCAGCAAGCGCCGTGCCACCAAAGTGGGCGACTGGCTGGAGATGGCGAAAAGCCTGGCCGGTAGCGGCAAACAGGTGGTGCTCTCTACGCTGGCGCTGGTGCAGGCCTCATCTGAACTGGGTGAGCTGAAGCGCTACGTGGAGAACGGCGAGTTTCTGCTGGAGGCCAGCGATCTGGGCGTGGTGAATATGTGCGCCGAACGCAAGCTGCCGTTTGTCGCGGGCCATGCATTGAACTGCTATAACGCCGTGACCCTGCGCCTGCTGCTCAAGCAGGGGATGACGCGCTGGTGCATGCCGGTAGAGCTGTCGCGTGACTGGCTGGTAAACCTCCTGAACCAGTGTGACGAGCTTGGCATTCGCAATCAGTTTGAAGTGGAAGTGCTGAGCTATGGCCATCTCCCGCTGGCCTATTCTGCCCGCTGCTTCACCGCGCGTTCTGAAGATCGCCCGAAAGACGAGTGCGAAACCTGTTGCATCAAATACCCGAACGGGCGCAGCATGCTGTCGCAGGAGAATCAGCAGGTGTTTGTCCTGAACGGCATTCAAACCATGAGTGGCTATGTGTATAACCTTGGTAACGAGCTGGCGTCGATGGACGGACTGGTGGACATGGTGCGTCTGTCCCCGCTGGACACCAGCGTGTTTGCCATGCTGGATGCTTTTCGCGCCAACGAAAACGGCGCATCGCCACTGCCGCTGACGGCAAACAGTGACTGTAACGGTTACTGGAAGCGGCTGGCCGGACTGGAGTTGCAGGCCTGAAAAAGGCTCACTTTGTTAACAACGGTTATCATTATTTAATGCAGTATTAAAGATTGACCGTCGACAAAGTGAGCTGTTATGACTGACAAAACCCTTCCGTTTTCGGTGCTGGATCTGGCGCCGATCCCACAAGGCTCCTCGGCAAGAGAAGCCTTTTCGCACTCTCTCGATCTGGCTCAACTGGCCGAAAAGCGTGGCTATCACCGTTACTGGCTGGCGGAACATCACAACATGATCGGCATCGCCAGCGCTGCCACCTCGGTGCTGATTGGCTATCTGGCCGCGAACACCACTACCCTGCACCTGGGATCCGGTGGCGTGATGCTGCCAAACCATGCTCCGCTGGTGATCGCCGAACAGTTTGGTACGCTGAATACCCTCTACCCGGGCCGTATTGATTTAGGCCTTGGCCGTGCGCCGGGCAGCGACCAGCCCACCATGCGCGCCCTGCGTCGCCATATGAGCGGTGACATCGACAATTTCCCGCGTGATGTGGCTGAACTGGTGGACTGGTTCGATGCGCGTGACCCGAACCCGCACGTGCGCCCGGTGCCGGGCTATGGCGAGAAGATCCCGGTATGGCTGTTAGGCTCAAGTCTTTATAGCGCGCAGCTTGCTGCACAGCTGGGGCTGCCCTTCGCGTTCGCCTCCCACTTCGCACCGGATATGCTGCATCAGGCGCTGCATCTCTACCGCACGAACTTCAAACCTTCTGAAAGGCTGGAGAAACCGTACGCGATGGTGTGTATCAACATCATTGCCGCCGACAGCAATCGCGATGCGGAATTCCTGTTTACCTCCATGCAGCAGGCGTTTGTGAAGCTGCGTCGCGGTGAGACCGGCCAGCTTCCACCGCCGGTGGAGAATATGCATCAGCTGTGGTCAGCTTCCGAGCAGTATGGTGTTCAACAGGCGCTGAGCATGTCGCTGGTGGGAGATAAAGCGAAGGTGCGTCACGGGCTTGAGGCGGTGCTGCGCGAAACGCAGGCTGATGAGATTATGGTTAACGGCCAGATTTTCGATCATCAGGCGCGTTTGCACTCGTTTGAGCTGGCGATGCAGGTGAAAGAGGAGTTGGTGGGGTAGTTTTTTTGCCCGGTGGCGCTTCGCTTACCGGGCCTATGGGATCGCGTAGGCCGGATAAGGCGTAGCCGCCATCCGGCACAAAAACTTACTGATATACCGGCAACAGATTAAAGCTCGACAGCACGTGGACCAGCGCGTTACCAACACCAAACACCAGGATCAGTGCAATCATCGGTTTACCGCCCCAGACGCGGAATTTCGGGCTACCGAAGCGCTGACGGGATTTACGCGCCAGCAGCGCCGGCACAATTGCCGCCCAGATGGTAGCCGCCAGACCGGCATAGCCAATGGCGTACAGGAAGCCGTTCGGCCACAGCAGACCGCCCACCATCGGTGGCAGGAAGGTCAGCAGTGCGGTTTTGAAGCGCCCCATCGCGGAGTCATCAAAGCCAAACAGGTCCGCCAGATAGTCAAACAGGCCGAGCGTCACGCCGAGGAAAGAGCTCGCAACCGCAAAGTTGGAGAATACCACCAGCAGCAGATCCAGACTGCGGCTGTTCAGTACACCGCTCAGCGCCTGCACCAGCACATCTATATTCCCGCCCTTCTGCGCAATGCCGATAAACTCAGGACGCGGGATGTTGCCCATCGTCCCCAGCAGCCAAATCACATACAGCCCCAGCGCCAGCAGCGTACCGTAAACCAGGCACTTGACGATTGTCCGCGGGTCTTTGCCGTAGTATTTCATCAGGCTCGGTACGTTGCCGTGGTAGCCAAACGACGCCAGACAGAACGGCAGGGTCATCAGCAGATACGGCGTATACGACGTATTGGTTTCAGCCACGTTAAACAGTGTTGACGGGGTAACGTGCCCCAGCAGGCTACCGAAGGTCAGGAAGAAAGTGATGACCTTTGCGCCCAGAACGATGGCCGTCATCCGGCTCACCGCTTTGGTACTCATCCAGACGATAAACGCGACACCCATCGCAAAGCACAGCCCGGCCAGACGCGCCGGAACGTTCAGCGACATCTCCGAAAAGGTGTGATGCAGAATCGAGCCGCTTGCTGAGATGTACGCGTAGGTCAGAATGTAGAGCACAAACGCGATGGAAAGGCCGTTCACCAGGTTCCAGCCTTTACCCAGCAGATCTTTCGTGATGGTGTCGAAGCTGGAGCCAATGCGGTAGTTCAGGTTGGCTTCAAGGATCATCAGCCCTGAATGGAGCATACAGAACCAGGTGAAGACCAGCGCAGCCAGCGACCAGAAGAACCACGCACCGGACATGACCACTGGCAGGGAGAACATCCCGGCACCAATAATGGTTCCGCCGATGATCACCACGCCGCCAAGCAGCGAAGGTGACGTTTGGGTGGTGGTTAGTGTCGCCATACAGCCATATCTCCAGTCAAAAATGTGGTTTGCATTTTAATGTGCTGCACTGTACCAGTACAAGAGTACAAAGGGAATAAAAAAAGCCCCGATAGTCTTTATCGGGGCTGTATATATTACTTTACGTCAGAAACGAAAGGCTTACGCGTCACCAAAACGACGACGGCTGGTGCCTTCTTCACGACGTGGGCCACGGCTATCACGGCGTTCACCGGAGAAACGACGTCCTTCACCACCGCGACCTTCGCTACGACCGCCTTCACGACGCTCGCCACCGAAACCGCGACCACCGCCACGACGTTCACCGCCACGGTCAGGACGTGGCTGTGCATCGCCCAGCAGCTGCATGTTCATCGGCTTGTTCAGGATGCGGGTGCGAGTAAAGTGCTGCAGTACTTCGCCCGGCATGCCTTTTGGCAGCTCGATGGTGGAGTGAGATGCGAACAGCTTGATGTTACCGATGTAACGGCTGCTGATGTCGCCTTCGTTCGCGATCGCGCCAACGATATGACGAACTTCAACACCATCATCACGGCCCACTTCAATGCGGTACAGTTCCATTTCGCCAGCGTCACGACGTTCACGACGTGGACGGTCTTCGCCACCACGCTCTGAACGGTCACCACGTGGGCCACGATCGTTACGGTCACCACGGCGTTCGAAGCGATCGTCACGATCGCGGAACTCACGACGAGGACGCATCGGTGCATCTGGTGGCACGATCAGGGTACGTTCGCCCTGTGCCATCTTCAGCAGTGCTGCAGCCAGCGTTTCGATATCCAGCTCTTCGCCTTCAGCGGTTGGCTGAATCTGCGCCAGCAGCGCACGGTACTGATCCAGGTCGCTGCTTTCCAGCTGCTGCTGGACTTTCGCGGCGAATTTTTCCAGACGGCGTTTGCCCAGCAGTTCTGCGTTTGGCAGCTCCGCTTCCGGAATGGTCAGCTTCATGGTGCGTTCAATGTTACGCAGCAGACGACGCTCGCGGTTCTCAACGAACAGCAGGGCACGACCCGCACGACCTGCACGACCGGTACGGCCGATACGGTGAACGTAAGACTCAGAGTCCATTGGGATGTCGTAGTTTACAACCAGGCTGATACGCTCAACGTCCAGACCACGTGCTGCCACGTCGGTTGCAATCAGGATATCCAGACGACCGTCTTTCAGACGCTCCAGCGTCTGCTCACGCAGAGCCTGGTTCATGTCGCCATTCAGCGCTGCGCTGTTGTAGCCGTTACGCTCCAGGGCTTCAGCCACTTCCAGGGTCGCGTTTTTGGTACGAACGAAGATAATCGCCGCATCAAAATCTTCCGCTTCCAGGAAACGCACCAGCGCTTCGTTTTTGCGCATGCCGTACACAGACCAGTAGCTCTGGCTGATGTCCGGGCGAGTGGTAACGCTGGACTGAATGCGCACTTCCTGCGGCTCTTTCATGAAGCGGCGGGTAATGCGACGGATTGCTTCTGGCATGGTGGCAGAGAACAGAGCGGTCTGGTGACCTTCCGGGATCTGCGCCATGATGGTTTCTACGTCTTCGATGAAGCCCATACGCAGCATTTCGTCTGCTTCATCCAGTACCAGACCGCTCAGTTTAGAGAGATCCAGTGTACCGCGCTTCAGGTGATCCAGCAGACGGCCCGGCGTACCGACAACAATCTGTGGGCCCTGGCGCAGGGCGCGTAACTGCACGTCATAACGCTGGCCGCCGTACAGGGCTACCACGTTTACGCCGCGCATGTGTTTAGAGAATTCCGTCATCGCTTCCGCAACCTGAACCGCCAGTTCACGGGTTGGAGCCAGGACGAGGATCTGCGGTGCACGCAGGTCCGGATCAATGTTGTTCAGCAGCGGCAGCGAGAATGCTGCGGTTTTGCCGCTACCAGTCTGGGCCATGCCCAGCACGTCACGACCAGAGAGCAGATGTGGGATACATTCTGCCTGGATCGGAGATGGTTTTTCGTAACCGAGATCGTTAAGAGCTTCAAGGATAGGAGCCTTCAGGCCCAGATCTGCAAAAGTGGTTTCGAATTCAGCCATGTAGTACGAGTGCCTCAATGTCAATGGCGGCCAGTCTACTTAGCTCATCGTGAAAATGATCTGCAATTTTCATTGAAAAGTGTGAACCGGCTCAAATTAGGTGTATTGACGAACAACAACGCCCTCACCAGTGAAGGTGATGGCAATCAAAAAGATTACGGGCTGATGTTTATGTCGTCAGCTATTGCTGGTCCGATTCTGCCAGGTCATCTTGCTCCTGGCCCAAGAGCGATAATTCCAACAATGCATAACGGTGCTCAACGAAGTTGTGTACGTTGTTAGCAACCGCTAATTTGAACAGTGCCGTAGCGCTGTCCTTATCCCCCAGACTTAGGTAGTACTTACCTAAATAGAAGTTGGTTTCACTGAGATGCTCAGCGAGCGAGGTGTTATCCGTTGCGTCCGCCTTGAGGCGTTCCATCAGCGTTGCTTCGCTAATGTTGCCCAGGTAGAACTCGACAATGTTCCATCCCCACTGTTCCTTGTCCGATTTGTCGAAGCGCTGTTTCAGTGCCTCTTTTGCCTGCTTCTCATCGAGCTTCTGCTCAACAATGTAAAGCCACAGGCTACGGAAAGGATCATTAGGATCGTCTTGATAAAACGCCAGCAGATCATCTTGCGCTAACTTATCACGACCGCCGTAATACAATGCGATACCGCGATTCAAGTGCGCGTAGTTGTAAGTTGGATCAAGCTCAAGTACAGAATCAAACGCTTCATAGGCAGCATCAAAATTGCCTGCCTGCGTTAAATAAATGCCTAAGTAATTGAATACTTCAGGCATATCAGGTCGGATAGCCAGCGCTTGTGAGAAATCATTTCGCGCTAATGCCCTCAGACCGAGACTATCATACAACACTCCGCGCTCATATAAAAGCTGTGCGCGTTCGTCATCGGTTAAAGCCCGACTGGCAAGAATTTGTTCCATGCGTGCCAGAATCACTTCCTGCTGCAAAGTCGGTTGCAATGGCACTGCGAGGACTTCGCTCTTACGCCAGGCAGAGTTGCTGCATCCTGCCAGCGTTAAAGCTGTCGCAACGAAACACCAGCGCAAAAAAGGCTTCATTTCCCACTCCCGAAGACAACTATTGGATGAACGTCCTGTCCCCCGGCGGCTTAACAAGGCGTCCTGCCTGATAATGGCCCTCCGCGATGCGGAGGGCAAATGGCAACCTTACTCGCCTTGCTGTTCTGCTGCCGGTGCTCCTGGCGCAGCAGCTGGCTGAGACTGCTCGGTTGCTTCTTTAATGCTCAGACGGATACGGCCCTGGCGGTCAACTTCCAGAACTTTAACCGGTACTTCCTGACCCATCTGCAGGTAATCGGTCACTTTCTCAACGCGCTTGTCAGCGATTTGAGAGATGTGTACCAGACCTTCTTTACCGCCACCGATGGCAACGAACGCGCCAAAGTCAACGATACGGGTCACTTTACCATTGTAGATACGGCCCACTTCGATTTCTGCAGTGATTTCTTCGATGCGACGAATCGCGAATTTCGCTTTTTCGCCGTCGGTCGCTGCGATCTTCACCGTACCGTCATCTTCGATTTCAATGGTGGTGCCGGTCTCTTCGGTCAGCGCACGGATCACGGAACCGCCCTTACCGATAACATCTTTGATCTTGTCTGGATTGATCTTGATGGTGTGAATACGCGGAGCGAACTCGGAGATATCACCGCGCGGCGCGTTGATAGCCTGTTCCATCACGCCCAGGATGTGCAGACGCGCACCTTTAGCCTGGTTCAGAGCAACCTGCATGATCTCTTTGGTGATACCTTCAATTTTGATATCCATCTGCAGTGCAGAGATACCGTCGCGGGAACCCGCCACTTTGAAGTCCATATCGCCCAGGTGGTCTTCGTCGCCCAGAATGTCAGACAGAACAACAAAGTTGTCGCCCTCTTTCACCAGACCCATTGCGATACCCGCAACGGCGGCTTTGATTGGCACGCCTGCATCCATCAGCGCCAGAGAGGCACCACACACGGAAGCCATGGAAGAAGAACCGTTGGATTCGGTGATTTCAGAAACCACACGAACGGTGTACGGGAATTTGTCTGCGTCTGGCATCACTGCCAGCACGCCGCGCTTCGCCAGACGACCGTGACCAATTTCACGACGCTTAGGCGAACCCACCATACCGGTTTCCCCTACGGAGTACGGAGGGAAGTTATAGTGGAACAGGAAGCTGTCAGTGCGCTCGCCCATCAGCTCGTCGATGATCTGTGCGTCACGTGCAGTACCCAGGGTCGCGGTAACCAGCGCCTGCGTTTCGCCACGGGTGAACAGCGCAGAACCGTGAGTACGTGGCAGTACGCCAGTACGCACGTCCAGACCACGGATCATGTCTTTTTCACGGCCATCGATACGCGGCTCGCCAGCCAGTACGCGGCTACGAACAACGTTTTTCTCGATTGCGTGCAGAATTTCGCTCAGCTCGTTAGCGTCCAGCGTTTCGTCTTCAGCAACCAGCGTGGCGATGGTTTCGTCTTTGATCACGTCAACCTGAGCATAACGCTCCTGCTTGTCGGTGATACGATATGCATCGCTCAGACGCGCTTCAGCCAGTGCAGCAACGCGTGCGTTCAGCGCGTCGTTAGCGGCTTCAGGCTGCCAGTCCCAACGTGGTTTACCGGCTTCTTTCACCAGCTCGTTGATGTTCTGGATAACAACCTGCTGTTGGTCGTGGCCGAAGACCACAGCGCCCAGCATCTGGTCTTCGCTCAGCAGCTCTGCTTCAGACTCAACCATCAGAACGGCGGCTTCCGTACCGGCAACAACCAGGTCCAGCTTACTTTCTTTCAGCTCTTCCTGAGTCGGGTTCAGCACGTACTGGTCGTTGATGTAACCAACGCGCGCGGCACCGATAGGACCATTGAATGGAATACCGGACAGAGACAGCGCAGCGGAAGCACCGATCATCGCAACGATATCCGGGTTAACCTGTGGGTTAACGGAAACCACGGTCGCGATAACCTGCACTTCGTTTACGAAGCCTTCCGGGAACAGCGGACGAACCGGGCGGTCAATCAGACGCGCGATCAGGGTTTCGCCTTCGCTTGGACGGCCTTCACGACGGAAGAAGCCACCCGGGATTTTACCGGCAGCGTAAGTACGCTCCTGGTAGTTAACGGTCAGTGGGAAGAAGTCCTGACCTGGTTTAGCTTTTTTCTGGCCAACAACGGTCACGAATACCGCGGTGTCATCCATGCTTACCATAACGGCAGCAGTAGCCTGACGTGCCATCATGCCGGTTTCCAGCGTGACGGTATGCTGACCATACTGGAATTTACGAACGATCGGATTCAGCAAAATTCTGTCCTTTCTTAAATGTTTGACAGCACACCACCGGTGTGCTGACGATTTAACCCGACCTTCTTCGCATCCTCGCGACTAATGACAACCAACACCCCCATGGGTGAAGCCTCTCATTAGCCGCGCGAACCTCTGCAAGGAAGATCATTTATAGCAACAATACAATAGTTTCCAGTGAATTGCTGCGGTCCGGTTGAAAAAAGGGGCCATCAGGCCCCCTTTTCTGAAACTCGCAAGACTTAGCGACGCAGACCCAGACGCTCGATCAGCGCGGAGTAACGTGCAACATCTTTACGTTTCAGGTAGTCGAGCAGTTTACGACGCTGAGAAACCATACGCAGCAGACCACGACGGCTGTGGTGATCTTTTTTGTGCTCTGCAAAGTGACCCTGCAGGTGGTTAATCTGTGCAGTCAGCAGTGCAACCTGAACTTCGGTAGAACCGCTGTCGTTAGTACCACGACCAAACTCAGAAACGATTTTAGCTTTAGCTTCAACGCTTAGAGACATTTTCAAACTCCAAAGTATAAAGAATGTAAGGATGCCGATCTCTAATTCAGCGATCCCCGTATACGCCCCGCAAAATTGTTAAACAATTTGCCGGACGTTAAGCCGCGATATTCTACTCGCCTCACCGGTTTACCGCAAGGTGAGCTGATATCGCCGTCAGCCTTCGACCGGGTATTCCACCACCAGACGGCGGGGCGCAACGCGTCCTTCACCGTCCATTTCACCCATGCCGATAAACTTACCGTCATCCCCTTCGGTCACGCGTACCAGGCCTTCCAGCGGTGCATTCGTGGTCCGAACCGGGTTTCCGTTCTTAAAGTAAACGGACGATGTTAAAGGAAGATTAACAACCGGGAAGTCGGCCGCCGGGCTATCCATCGGCATCAGCAACGGGTCAAGCAAATCTGCCGCGGCAACACCCTGCGCTTGCGCCTGTTCAACCAGCGCGTGCAGATGCTCAAGAGTCACCATCCGCTCAACCGGATATTTACTGACTGCCAGGCGACGCAGGTAGATAACATGCGCACCGCAGCCCAGCTTCTCGCCCAGGTCATCGATAATGGTGCGAATATAGGTGCCTTTCGAACAGTGCACTTCCAGCTCCAGTTCGTCACCCTCGTGGCGAATAAAGAGCAGTTCATACACGGTGATCGGGCGGGCTTCACGCGGCACTTCAATACCCTGGCGCGCATATTCGTAGAGCTTTTTACCCTGATATTTCAGTGCAGAATACATCGACGGCACCTGCAGCGTATCGCCACGGAAGCTCTCCAGCGCCGCATCCAGTTGCTCTGCGCTAAACGTCACAGGACGCTCTTCCACCACCTGACCATCGGCATCGGAGGTGTCCGTGCGCTGGCCCAGCCTGGCGATAACGCGATAACGCTTATCGGAATCCAGCAGGTACTGAGAAAACTTTGTTGCCTCCCCCAGGCAGATGGGCAGCATGCCCGTCGCCAGGGGGTCCAGCGCGCCTGTATGGCCAGCACGGTTGGCATTATAAATACGCTTCACTTTTTGCAGCACGTCGTTGCTGGATGCGCCCTGGGGTTTATCCAGCAGCAGCACACCATGCACGTCGCGGCCACGACGACGAGGACGACTCATCAGTCCTCCTTGCTGTCGTCCGCCGGGTTAACACGACGTTCGTCGTCATGTTTCACCACGCTGGTCACCAGGTTGGACATACGCATACCTTCGACCAGGGAGTTGTCGTAGAAGAAGGTCAGCTCAGGCACGATACGCAGGCGCATCGCTTTGCCGAGCAGAGAGCGGATGAAACCAGAGGCTTCCTGCAGCGCTTTAATGCCATTTTTCACTGCTGCTTCGTCCTGATCGTTCAGGAACGTCACGAACACTTTGGCATACGCGAGGTCACGGGACATCTCCACGCCGGACACGGTGGTCATCATGCCCACACGCGGATCTTTAATTTCGCGTTGCAGAATGAGCGCGATCTCTTTCTGCATTTCCTGCGCTACGCGCTGCGGGCGACCAAATTCTTTCGCCATAATAAATTCTCCAGACAAAAAAGGGGCTAAAGCCCCTTTTTAAAATTATTGCCGGGTGGCACGAGGCGATCCCGGCCGACATATGGACCTATCCCAACAGGATTAGTCGATGCTGCGTTGGATCTCGATGATTTCGAACACTTCGATCATATCGCCAACGCGAACGTCGTTGTAGTTCTTCACGCCGATACCACATTCCATGCCGTTACGGACTTCGTTAACGTCATCTTTGAAGCGGCGCAGGGATTCCAGCTCGCCTTCGTAGATAACCACGTTGTCACGCAGTACGCGGATTGGGTTGTGACGCTTGATGGTACCTTCGGTAACCATACAGCCCGCGATCGCACCGAATTTCGGCGATTTGAACACATCGCGCACTTCAGCCAGACCGATGATCTGCTGTTTCAGCTCTGGAGACAGCATACCGCTCATCGCTGCTTTCACTTCGTCGATCAGGTTATAGATGACGGAGTAGTAACGCAGATCCAGGCTTTCTGCTTCGATCACGCGGCGAGCAGACGCATCAGCACGCACGTTGAAGCCAACCAGAATGGCGTTAGAGGCAGCCGCCAGGGTTGCGTCGGTTTCGGTGATACCACCTACGCCAGAACCGATGATCTTCACTTTAACTTCGTCAGTAGACAGTTTCAGCAAGGAGTCGGAAATCGCTTCCACAGAACCCTGAACGTCAGCTTTCAGTACGACGTTCACTTCGTGAACTTCGCCTTCAGCCATGTTCGCGAACATGTTCTCGAGTTTAGATTTCTGCTGACGAGCCAGTTTAACTTCACGGAATTTGCCCTGACGGTACAGTGCAACTTCACGCGCTTTCTTCTCGTCACGCACAACGGTCACTTCGTCACCGGCAGCCGGCACACCGGACAGACCGAGGATTTCCACTGGAATGGACGGACCTGCTTCCAGCACTTCCTGTCCCAGTTCGTTACGCATCGCACGAACACGACCGTATTCGAAACCACACAGGACGATATCGCCTTTATGCAGTGTACCTTCGCGAACCAGAACGGTAGCCACCGGGCCACGGCCTTTATCCAGGAAGGATTCGATGACCGCGCCGCTCGCCATACCGTTACGGATCGCTTTCAGCTCCAGAACTTCAGCCTGCAGCAGGATCGCGTCCAGCAGCTCGTCGATACCAGTACCTGCTTTCGCAGACACGTGTACGAACTGGCTTTCACCGCCCCACTCTTCTGGCAGGATGCCGTACTGGGACAGTTCGTTTTTAACACGATCTGGATCCGCTTCTGGCTTATCGATCTTGTTCACTGCAACCACAACCGGCACACCCGCCGCTTTCGCGTGCTGGATAGCTTCGATGGTCTGTGGCATCACGCCATCGTCTGCAGCAACAACCAGAACAACGATATCTGTCGCCTGAGCACCACGAGCACGCATTGAGGTAAACGCGGCGTGGCCTGGGGTATCCAGGAAGGTGATCATACCGTTGTCGGTTTCTACGTGATATGCACCGATGTGCTGGGTAATACCACCCGCTTCACCGGAGGCTACTTTCGTAGAACGAATGTAGTCGAGCAGAGAGGTTTTACCGTGGTCAACGTGACCCATGATGGTCACAACTGGCGCACGCGGTTCTGCCGCAGCACCGGTATCACGGTCGCTCATTACTGCTTCTTCCAGCTCGTTTTCACGACGCAGGATAACTTTGTGGCCCATCTCTTCGGCAACCAGCTGTGCGGTTTCCTGGTCGATCACCTGGTTGATGGTCGCCATTGCGCCCAGTTTCATCATCGCTTTGATGACCTGAGAGCCTTTAACCGCCATTTTGTTCGCCAGATCGCCAACGGTGATGGTTTCGCCGATCACAACGTCACGGTTAACGGCCTGAGCTGGCTTCTGGAAGCCCTGCTGCAGGGAAGAACCTTTACGCTGTTTGCCGCCTTTACCGCCACGCACGGCTGCACGCGCTTCTTCACGGTCAGCTTTAGACTCGGCGTGTTTGTTGCCTTTTTTCGCCGGACGCGCTGCTTTCGCATTGCGACCACGGCCACGGCCGCCTTCTACTTCACGGTCGTTATCATCTTCAGCCTGACGCGCGTGCTGAGAAGTGGTCACGTGATAGTCGCTGGTATCTTCAGACTGCTCAGCGGTATCAATACCGTTCTTCTCGTTTTCTTCTGCCATACGGCGCGCTTCTTCAGCCACACGACGCGCTTCTTCTTCAAGCTTGCGGCGTGCTTCTTCTTCGGCTTTACGCTTCAGTTCGGCAGCTTCATTTTCACGACGGGCTTTTTCAGCCTGGGCGGTTTTGGTCATTTCGTCTGTCTGTTGATTGCTCACTTTGTCTTTTTCCGCAGCTTCACGCTTCACTTTTTCACTTGCGTCGCGTTTCGCTTTTTCTGCGGCCTCACGTTCAGCTTTTAATTCTGCCTCACGTTTGGCAGTTGCTTCTGCCTCACGCTGAGCTTGTTCTTCCGCTTCACGCTGTGCCTGCTCTTCCGCGGCAAGGCGCTCTGCCTCTTGCGGATCACGTTTTACAAAGGTGCGCGTCTTGCGGACTTCAATTTGTACCGATTTACTTTTGCCACCGGTACCTGGAATATTCAACGTGCTGCGCGTTTTGCGCTGCAGCGTCAGCTTGTCAGGCGCAGAGCCGTGTTCACGGTTGAGGTGCGCTAACAAGGTTTGTTTTTCGTTTGCCGTCACTGAGTCATCAGCGGTCTTCGGGATCCCTGCATCAGCAAATTGCTGTACCAGGCGGTCCACGGAGGTCTGAATCTCAGCAGCCAGCGATTTTACAGTTACATCAGTCATGCTGTTCCTTCCTGCTACAGTTTATTACGCTTCGTCGCCGAACCAGCAAATATTACGTGCGGCCATGATGAGTTCGCCGGCTTTCTCGTCGGTTAAACCTTCGATATCAGCCAGGTCATCAACGCCTTGCTCAGCGAGATCTTCCAGCGTACAAACACCACGGGCAGCCAGCTTGAACGCAATCGCACGATCAAGACCTTCCAGATTCAGCAGGTCATCAGCCGGCTTTTTATCGCCAAGGCTTTCTTCCTGAGCCAGTGCCAGGGTGGTCAGTGCGTTTTTAGCGCGTTCACGCAGGGCTTCAACGGTTGGTTCATCCAGACCGTCAATTTCCAGCAGCTCTTTCATTGGCACATAGGCCAGTTCTTCCAGCGTAGAGAAACCTTCTTCTACCAGAACCGTGGCGAACTCTTCGTCAATGTCCAGGTATTTCGTGAAGGTATCGATCGCCGCATGGGCTTCAGCCTGATGCTTGGCCTGCAGGTCATCAACGGTCATCACGTTGAGTTCCCAGCCGCTCAGCTGTGACGCCAAGCGTACGTTCTGACCGTTACGGCCGATTGCCTGCGCCAGGTTACCCGCTTCAACAGCGATATCCATGGTGTGTTTGTCTTCGTCAACAACGATAGACGCCACATCCGCCGGAGCCATTGCGTTGATCACGAACTGCGCCGGGTTGTCATCCCACAGAACGATATCGATACGTTCGCCGCCCAGCTCGGTAGAGACCGCCTGAACACGCGCACCACGCATACCGACGCAAGCACCGACCGGGTCGATACGCTTGTCGTTGGTTTTCACCGCAATTTTCGCACGGGAGCCCGGATCGCGAGCCGCCGCTTTAATTTCGATAACTTCTTCGCCGATTTCCGGCACTTCGATACGGAACAGTTCAACCAGCATTTCTGGTTTAGAACGGGTCACGAACAGCTGTGCACCACGCGCTTCAGGGCGAACGGCATACAGCACACCACGGATACGGTCGCCAGGGCGGAAGTTTTCACGCGGCAGCATGTCTTCACGGAGAATCACAGCTTCAGCGTTGCCCGGCATCCCTTCGGATTTGATCTCCAGAGAGATGTTGTCGCGGTTCACTTTCTTCACCACGCCAGTGATGATTTCGCCTTCCTGATCGCGGAACTGATCGACAACCAGCGCACGCTCGGCTTCGCGAACTTTCTGCACGATAACCTGTTTTGCGGTCTGGGTGGTGATACGGTCGAAGGTCACAGATTCAATCTGATCTTCAACATAGTCACCAACGTTCAGGCTTTCGTCTTCAAAACGCGCCGCTTCCAGGGTGATCTCTTTGGTTGGCTGGGTCACTTCTTCAACGATTACCCAACGACGGAATGTATCGAAGTCACCGCTTTTACGATCGATTTCTACGCGAACATCGATCTCTTGTTCGTATTTTTTCTTGGTTGCTGTAGCCAGTGCACTTTCCAGCGCTTCGAAAATCTTTTCACGCGGCAGTGATTTCTCGTTGGAGACGGCTTCAACAACAGCCAAAATTTCTTTGTTCATCGCGGGCTTTTCACCTCAATCCAGACTGTTAAAAGTGGGGAACCAGGTTCGCCTTCTGGATATTACTCAGCGCGAACACTTCATCTTTGCCTTCGACTGTTACCGTGATCATTTCACCATCAACGGCTTTGATAATTCCCTGCCATTTACGGCGGTTCTGTACGGCCATACGCAGAACGAGAGCCACTTCTTCACCGGTAAAGCGCACATAGTGCTCGGCCGTGAACATCGGGCGATCGAGGCCAGGTGAGGAAACTTCCAGGTTGTACGCAACGGTAATTGGGTCTTCAACATCAAGAACCGCACTCACCTGGTGGCTAACATCAGCACAATCATCAACATTGATGCCATCTTCACTATCAATATAGATGCGCAGCGTCGATGTGCGGCCGCGAACGAATTCGATGCCGACCAGTTCGTAGCCCAGTGCTTCGACCGGTGCAGTAATCATCTCTGTTAATTTTTGCTCTAATGTGGACAAGCCCACCCCCAAGACATAAAAAAAGGGCGTAAAGCCCAGTTATTCTGTAGTCAGATAACAAAAAACCCCGATAAATCGGGGCTTTAGATAACTGAACCCTATAGCCACAACTGTGGCCTGGAGCACTCTCCGAAAGAATTTTTTCAAATCCAGCTACGAAGGCTCTGAGTCTTCACAGTATATTTGAAAAATGACTTTATGGGAAAGTGGTTGCGGGGGCCGGATTTGAACCGACGACCTTCGGGTTATGAGCCCGACGAGCTACCAGGCTGCTCCACCCCGCGCCTGAAACGTGGCAAATTCTACGCGTTTTGGACAGAATTTGCAAATAATGCTGGGATTTGGTACCGAAGACGGGACGTAAAACCGGCGTTTAGTATATTGATAGTGAGCCCCATCTGTCAACTCAGTTTCCGCCAGGGCATACGGAGGGAAATTTTTACAAAAAACGCACGAGTCTCTTCCGGTCATCGACAAAAGATGATTAAATGAATACTCACTTATTTTGCATAAACATGCATCGAGAGCGAAAGCGGTCTCTAATCAGTCAATCACGCAGGGTTTTATTTTATGACGACGATTCTCAAGCATCTTCCGGTAGGACAACGTATTGGCATCGCTTTTTCAGGCGGCCTGGATACCAGCGCTGCACTGCTGTGGATGCGCCAAAAGGGAGCGGTTCCGTATGCATATACTGCGAACCTGGGTCAGCCGGATGAGGACGACTATGATGCCATTCCTCGTCGTGCTAAAGAGTATGGCGCAGAGAACGCACGTCTGATTGATTGTCGTAAGCAGCTGGTCGCCGAAGGTATTGCCGCTATCCAGTGTGGCGCGTTCCATAATACCACTGGCGGTCTGACCTATTTCAACACCACCCCACTGGGCCGTGCCGTGACCGGCACCATGCTGGTTGCCGCCATGAAAGAAGATGGCGTGAACATCTGGGGTGACGGCAGTACCTATAAAGGCAACGACATTGAACGTTTCTATCGTTATGGCCTGCTGACCAACGCCGAGCTGCAGATTTACAAACCGTGGCTGGACACCGATTTTATCGATGAGCTGGGCGGCCGTCATGAAATGTCTGAATTTATGATCGCCTGCGGCTTCGACTATAAAATGTCCGTCGAAAAAGCCTACTCCACTGACTCCAACATGCTGGGCGCAACGCACGAAGCAAAAGATCTGGAGTTCCTGAACTCCAGCGTGAAAATCGTTAACCCAATCATGGGCGTGAAATTCTGGGATGAAAGCGTCAAAATCCCGGCAGAAGAAGTGACCGTGCGTTTCGAGCGTGGCCACCCGGTTGCCCTGAACGGCAAGACCTTCTCTGATGATGTGGAACTGATGCTGGAAGCGAACCGCATCGGCGGTCGTCACGGCCTGGGTATGAGCGATCAGATCGAAAACCGTATCATCGAAGCGAAAAGCCGTGGCATCTATGAAGCCCCGGGGATGGCGCTGCTGCACATTGCCTATGAGCGTCTGCTGACCGGCATTCACAACGAAGATACCATCGAGCAATATCACTCCCATGGCCGTCAGTTGGGTAAACTGCTGTATCAGGGCCGCTGGTTCGATCCACAGGCACTGATGCTGCGTGATGCCCTGCAGCGTTGGGTGGCAAGCGCTATCACTGGCGAAGTCACTCTGGAACTGCGTCGCGGGAATGACTACTCCATTCTGAACACTGTGTCTGACAACCTGACCTACAAAGCAGAACGTCTGACCATGGAAAAAGGTGAATCCGTGTTCTCACCTGATGACCGTATCGGCCAGCTGACCATGCGTAATCTGGATATCACTGATACCCGTGAGAAGCTGTTCAACTACGTTGAGAATGGCCTGCTGTCAGCCAGTTCCGGCAACGGCCTGCCGCAGGTTGAAAACCTGGAGCACAGCGATAAGAAGTAATCGAGAGAAGACATCCAAAAGGCGCCCAACAGGCGCCTTTTTTGTAGCCTTCGTAGGCCCGGTAAGCGCAGCGCCACCGGGCAATGGCGGGTGGCGCTGCGCTTACCCGCCCTACAAAAGATCAAATCCACAGAAGACAGACGAAAAAAAAGACGTCTTTCGACGTCTTTTTTCTGGAATATTGGTACCGAGGATGGGACTCGAACCCACAAGCCCGTTAGGGCACTACCACCTCAAGGTAGCGTGTCTACCAATTCCACCACCTCGGTACGGAATACTTACTGCGGGATATCGCTGGTTGGCTTAGCCGGTGCAGCTGGCTGAGTCTGCTCAGTTTTCGCTGGCGCGCTCAGGTTTTCCCACTCGCTTCCTTTGCTGGTCTTGTTGCTGTTGATATTGCCAAGCACAAGGCTGATGATGAAGAACAGCGTAGCCAGAATCGCTGTGGTACGGGTCATGAAGTTCGCAGAACCACTTGAACCGAACAGCGTACCGGAAGCGCCTGCTCCGAAGGAGGCTCCCATATCAGCACCTTTACCTTGCTGCAGCATAATCAGCGCTACGAGAGCGATGGCTACAATAAGGAAAATAACTAAAAGAGCTTCGTACATAATCAACCTGTTCCTTGCGGATTTGCCGCATACCAATGCTTCGACCAATTAGCAGGATTTTTGTTTCCCACTGAAGCGGGTGTGAATACTAACCAAAGCGAATGACCTTCGCAAGGGCAATTTTGACGCATTGTATCAACTGCAGAAAAAAACAGCAAAAAGCCACAAAATGCTTAAAACTAAGGCGGCAAGCGCCGCCTTTTTAAACACTTATTGTGAAAAGTTATGCAGCTTTTACAGCATCTGCAATACGGTGCGCAAATTCAGTCACCTGCGCTTCGTCTTCGCCTTCCACCATCACGCGGATCAGCGGTTCAGTACCTGACTTACGCAGCAGGACACGCCCACGGTTGCCAAGCGCAGCTTCAACGTCTGCCATCACCGCTTTGACGTTATCATTTTCCAGCGGATCGCCTTTGCCTGCGGTGAAGCGCACGTTCACAAGGATCTGCGGGAACATTTTCATGCCGCTGCACAGATCGTGCAGGCTCATATGGTTACGTGCCATCGCGGCAACAACCTGAAGCGCTGCCACAATGCCGTCACCGGTGGTGGTTTTGTCGAGCAGGATCACATGGCCGGAGTTTTCAGCGCCAATGCGCCAGCCTTTCTCCTGCAGTTTTTCCAGCACGTAGCGGTCACCCACCTTCGCTCGAACAAACGGGATCCCCAGCTGTTTCAATGCCAGCTCCAGACCCATGTTGCTCATCAGCGTGCCAACCGCACCGCCGCGCAGCTGTCCCTGACGCAGACCTTCACGCGCAATAATGTAGAGGATCTGGTCGCCATCGACCTTGTTCCCTTCGTGGTCAACCATGATCACACGGTCGCCGTCACCGTCCAGGGCAATACCCAGGTCCGCTTTTTCTGCCAGCACGCGTGCCTGCAGGGCACGAACGTCCGTCGCACCAACCTGTTCGTTAATGTTCAGACCATCAGGCTCACAGCCAATGGTGATCACCTTCGCCCCCAGCTCGCGGAAAACATTCGGCGCAATGTGATACGTCGCACCGTTTGCACAGTCCACCACAATTTTGAGGTGAGCCAGGCTTAGCTCGTTCGGGAAGGTGCCTTTGCAGAATTCAATGTAACGGCCAGCCGCATCGACAATACGGTTTGCTTTGCCCAGCTCAGCGGAATCAACACAGGTGATCTCTTTTTCCATTTCGGCTTCGATCGCCTCTTCCACATCATCCGGCAGCTTGGTGCCATCAATGGAGAAGAACTTGATACCGTTATCATAGAACGGGTTATGTGAGGCTGAAATCACGATGCCGGCTTCCGCGCGGAAGGTACGCGTCAGATAGGCGACAGCAGGTGTTGGCATTGGGCCAGTAAAGGATGCTGAAAGCCCGGCAGCGGCGAGACCGGCTTCCAGTGCGGACTCCAGCATATAGCCGGAAATGCGGGTGTCTTTGCCAATGATGATCTTACGCGAGCCATGACGCGCCAGAACCTTGCCAGCAGCCCAACCAAGCTTAAGCACAAAATCAGGGGTGATTGGAGCATCGCCTACGCGCCCACGGATACCATCGGTACCAAAATATTTACGATTACTCATAGCGTTTCTTTTCCTTCGCTGCCAGTGTGGCTTCCACCACACGCATGGCTTCTACTGTTTCTTTAACATCATGGACACGGATAATATGCGCGCCTTGCATTGCTGCAATCACCGCGCAGGCCAGACTGCCGCTCAGGCGCTCACTCGGCCCGACATTCAGCAACTGCCCAATCATCGACTTTCTCGACATGCCAACCAGCAACGGCAGGCCGAAATGATGAAACTCTGACAGGCGCGCAAGCAACGCATAATTGTGGGAGAGATTTTTACCGAAACCGAACCCCGGGTCGAGCAGCAATTTCTCTTTTGCGATACCTGCACGCTCACAGCGTGCAATATGCTCAATAAAGAAGCGATTCACATCTGCAAAGACATCCTCATACTTAGGCGCATCCTGCATCGTTTTCGGTTTTCCCTGCATATGCATCAGACAAACCGGCAGCCCGGTTTCCGCAGCCGCTTCAATCGCCCCCGGCTCGGTCAGAGAGCGGATATCATTGATGATGTGAGCACCCACTCGCGCCACTTCACGAATCACCTCTGGCTTAGACGTGTCCACGGATATCCACACCTCAAAACGTTGTGCGATGGCTTCAACCACCGGGACCACACGCGCCAGCTCTTCCTCCACTGAAACCTCTGCCGCCCCCGGACGCGTCGACTCACCGCCAACGTCAATGATGGTTGCCCCCGCGTTGATCATCAGATTGGCGTGCTTAACCGCCTCAATAAGCGTGTTATGCGTACCGCCATCTGAGAAGGAGTCAGGGGTAACATTCAGGATACCCATCACATGCGGATGTGAGAGATCGAGATGCGAGTCCTGGGCGAAAAGTTTCATGGCTAAATCCCTGGTATTAATGTGGTTAAACAGAAAAGAAAAACCCCGGAGCAAGCTCCAGGGTTTGAGGTACAGACACACTCGCCAACAGCAGTGACTTACTTGTCGCCCAACTGTTCTGACATGGTGTTACCCGGGTTCGGCGTACGCGGTTCATCAACCGGACGCGGCGCACGCGGGGTGCCATTGTTGTCAGAATTGTTGGAAGCGCCTGGGTCTTCCCAGCCTGCTGGCGGACGCACTTCGCGGCGAGCCATCAGGTCGTCAATCTGCGGAGCATCGATAGTCTCATATTTCATGAGCGCATCTTTCATCGAATGCAGGATGTCCATATTGTCGTTCAGGATCTGACGTGCGCGACCGTAGTTACGTTCAATCAGCGCTTTCACTTCCTGGTCGATGATACGAGCCGTTTCATCAGACATATGTTTCGCTTTCGCCACAGAACGGCCCAGGAATACTTCGCCCTCTTCCTCTGCATAGAGCAGTGGACCGAGTTTGTCGGAGAAGCCCCACTGAGTCACCATGTTACGCGCCAGGTTTGTCGCCACTTTAATATCGTTGGACGCACCGGTAGAAACATGTTCCGGACCGTAGATAATCTCTTCCGCCAGACGACCGCCGTACAGGGTTGAAATCTGGCTTTCCAGCTTCTGACGGCTGGCGCTGATCGCGTCGCCTTCAGGCAGGAAGAAAGTCACACCCAGCGCACGACCGCGCGGAATGATCGTCACTTTATGCACCGGATCGTGTTCCGGCACCAGTCGACCGATAATCGCGTGGCCCGCTTCGTGGTATGCTGTGGACTCTTTTTGCGCTTCCGTCATCACCATGGAGCGACGTTCCGCACCCATCATGATTTTGTCTTTCGCTTTTTCGAATTCCACCATCGACACTACACGTTTGTTACCGCGAGCGGCAAACAGTGCAGCTTCGTTGACCAGGTTAGCCAGGTCCGCACCGGAGAAGCCCGGAGTACCGCGCGCAATGATTGCCGCGTCGATATCTGGCGCCAGCGGTACGCGACGCATGTGCACTTTCAGAATCTGTTCACGACCACGAACATCCGGCAGACCGACCACAACCTGACGGTCGAAACGGCCTGGACGCAGCAGCGCAGGGTCAAGAACGTCCGGACGGTTAGTTGCCGCGATAACGATAATACCCTCGTTACCTTCGAAGCCGTCCATCTCAACCAGCATCTGGTTCAGGGTCTGCTCACGTTCATCGTGACCACCGCCCAGACCAGCGCCACGCTGGCGGCCCACGGCGTCGATTTCATCGATGAAGATAATGCACGGTGCTGCCTTTTTAGCCTGCTCGAACATGTCACGCACACGAGATGCACCGACACCCACGAACATTTCTACGAAGTCAGAACCTGAAATAGTAAAGAACGGTACCTTCGCTTCACCCGCGATGGCTTTCGCCAGCAGGGTCTTACCGGTACCCGGAGGGCCGACCATCAGGACGCCTTTCGGGATCTTACCGCCCAGCTTCTGGAAACGGCTCGGCTCGCGCAGGTATTCAACCAGTTCACCTACCTCTTCTTTTGCTTCGTCACAACCGGCGACGTCTGCAAACGTGGTTTTGATCTGATCTTCCGTCAACATACGCGCCTTGCTCTTACCGAACGACATGGCACCTTTGCCACCGCCGCCCTGCATCTGGCGCATAAAGAAGATCCAGACGCCGATAAGAAGCAGCATCGGGAACCAGGAGATGAAGATAGAAGCCAGCAGGCTCGGTTCTTCTGGCGGCTCACCTACCACCTTGACGTTTTTAGTCAGAAGGTTATCAAGCAGCTTAGGATCGTTCACCGGGATGTAAGTCGTGTAACGGTTACTATCTTTCTTGGTAACGTTGATCTCACGTCCGTTGATACGCGCTTCGCGAACCTGGTCCTGATTGACCTCCTGCAGGAAGGTAGAATAATCCACCTTGCGGCCATTCGACTCGCTGGGCCCAAAGCTCTGGAATACTGACATCAGCACAACGGCAATGACCAGCCAGAGTATTAGGTTTTTCGCCATGTCACTCAAGGGATTAACCTCATATTACAACTGTGTTAAAAACAGCGTCAGGATACTCTATATCCAGTGTCATTCAAACTTTCGTCTGAAATCTACCGGTTATCATTTTCGCCCGGTCGCTACAATATACACTTCACGGGAACGGGCCCGGGAAGAGTCCGGCTTACGAACTTTAACCTTCGCAAACAGGGAGCGAATTTCCTTAAGATACTCCTCGAAACCTTCGCCCTGAAACACCTTCACAACAAAACTACCACCAGGCGCTAGTACATCACGACACATTTCTAACGCTAGCTCCACCAGATACATGGCGCGGGGGATATCCACCGCCGGTGTTCCACACATATTTGGTGCCATATCCGACATGACAACCTGGACCTTACTGTCACCAACACGATCAAGTAACGCTTTCAGCACTAATTCATCACGAAAGTCGCCCTGAAGGAAGTCGACACCAACGATGGGATCCATTGGTAAAAGATCGCATGCGATGATGCGGCCCGTGCCGCCAATCTGCGTTACCGCATACTGCGACCATCCGCCAGGTGCCGCACCGAGGTCAACCACCGTCATCCCCGGCTTAAAAAGTTTGTCACTTTGCTGTATTTCATCAAGTTTAAACCAGGCACGGGAACGCAACCCCTTTTTCTGTGCCTGTTGAACATATTTATCGCTAAAGTGTTCCTGAAGCCAGCGGCTGGAGCTGGCAGAACGCTTTTTACCTGTCATTTAACATTTCCGTCCTGGTTCATCGTTGCTTGCCTGTGACGTAAATTTCTACGCAGCTATTTGGCGATATAAGGGAGATGGCGGTAGAATGAACCGTTTTCAATCCCAACGTAAGCAAAAATATACGATGAATCTGAGTACTAAACAAAAACAGCACCTTAAAGGTCTGGCACATCCGCTCAAGCCTGTAGTCATGCTTGGCAACAATGGTTTGACCGAAGGGGTGCTTGCCGAGATTGAACAAGCGCTGGAACACCACGAGCTGATCAAGGTGAAAATTGCCTCTGAAGACAGAGACACGAAGAACTTGATCGTGGAAGCCATCGTGCGCGAAACCGGTGCCTGTAACGTGCAGGTCATCGGTAAAACGCTGGTGCTCTATCGCCCAACTAAAGAGCGTAAAATCTCGCTGCCACGCTAAGGATATCCTGAATTAAACACATTTTCTGTGTAAAACGAGGGATTTCTGTCAGCAGGTGAGCAAAATGCCATGCTCCTTGAGTTGATAAAAGGCCGCTATGCGGCCTTTTTCCTTTCTTTACAATGTATCAACATCTTCGTGGAGAGGCGAATTACAGGTACTCAACCTTAATAATTTCGTATTCCACTTCGCCACCCGGGGTACGGATGGTCACGACATCGTCCTGCTCTTTGCCAATCAGGCCGCGAGCAATCGGTGAGTTCACTGAAATCAGGTTCTGTTTGAAGTCTGCTTCATCGTCACCCACGATGCGGTAAGTCTGCTCTTCGTCAGTGTCCAGGTTCAGCACGCTAACGGTTGAACCAAAGATCACACGCCCATTGTTTGGCATTTTGGTGATATCGATAACCTGCGCATTGGACAGCTTAGCTTCGATATCTTTAATACGCCCTTCACAGAAACCCTGCTGCTCACGGGCCGCGTGGTATTCAGCGTTCTCTTTCAGGTCGCCATGCTCACGCGCTTCCGCGATAGCGGCGATGATTTCAGGGCGACGAACAGATTTCAGGAAATCCAGCTCTTCGCGCAGTTTTTCGGCACCACGTAAGGTCATCGGAATAGCTTGCATTTGTTATACCTCTTAAACATTCCTGTTGGGAGCAGTGTTCCCTGCCCCGGCCCTCATGAGCGGGCCAGAAGCAAAAAGAAAACCGACCCGGGAGCAACGCCCCAGGTCAGCAGCAATTTTCAATTTGATACGTATTTTACCGCGAAGTTCACTATGGGTCATCGTTTACTTTGCAGTGCCATGCACCGTAGTATGACGGTTTGTTTTCGGGTTGTTAGCGCGAGATTATGCGATTTTCCAGATTTATCATCGGATTGACTACCAGTATAACGTTCAGCGTTCAGGCCGCGAATGTTGATGAATATATTAATCAGCTCCCTGCCGGGGCCAACCTTGCTCTGATGGTGCAGAAGGTCGGCGCGCAGGCACCTGAGATTGACTATCACAGTCAACAAATGGCGCTGCCTGCCAGTACTCAGAAGGTGATCACTGCGCTCGCTGCCCTGCTTCAGCTTGGTCCTGACTTCCGTTTTACCACGACTCTTGAGACTAAAGGAGAGGTTAAAGACGGTGAGCTGAAAGGCGATCTTATTGCCCGTTTTGGCGGTGACCCCACCTTCAAACGTCAGGATATCCGCAACATGGTGGCGGTGCTGAAAAAATCTGGCGTGCAGAAGATCGATGGCAACGTGTTGATCGACACCTCCATCTTTGCCAGCCACGATAAAGCGCCGGGCTGGCCGTGGAACGACATGACGCAGTGCTTTAGCGCACCGCCATCGGCAGCGATTGTTGATCGTAACTGCTTCTCGATTTCGCTTTACAGCGCGCCAAAACCGGACGATTTAGCGTTTATTCGCGTGGCGTCTTACTACCCGGTCACCATGTTTAGCCAGGTCCGAACGCTGGCAAAAGGCTCCCCGGATGCGCAATATTGCGAACTCGATGTGGTGCCCGGCGACCTTAACCGCTTCACGCTTACCGGTTGCCTGACGCAACGCGCCGATCCCCTCCCGCTGGCCTTCGCCATCCAGGATGGCGCAAGCTACGCGGGCGCAATTCTCAAGGACGAACTGAAACAGGCTGGGATCACCTATACCGGTACCCTGCTCCGCCAGACGCAGGTTAATCAACCCGGCACGGTTATCGCCAGCAAACAGTCTGCACCGTTGCACGATTTGCTAAGGATCATGCTGAAGAAGTCTGACAATATGATTGCCGACACCGTGTTCCGCATGATTGGTCACGCGCGTTTTGGCGTTCCGGGAACCTGGCGTGCGGGTTCCGACGCTGTGCGTCAGATCCTTCGTCAGCAGGCGGGGATCGATCTGGGCAACACCATCGCTGTCGATGGTTCCGGGTTATCACGTCACAATTTGATCTCCCCGGCAACCATGATGCAAGTGCTTCAGTACATTGCACAACATGACACTGAGCTAAACTTTATTTCGATGCTGCCACTTGCCGGGCATGACGGTTCACTTCAGTACCGGGCCGGTCTTCACGCTGCCGGTGTGGACGGTAAGGTATCAGCCAAAACAGGTTCACTGCAGGGTGTTTATAACCTTGCAGGCTTCATCACCACCGCCAGCGGGCAGCGTCTGGCATTCGTGCAGTATCTTTCCGGCTATGCCGTCGAACCGGCCGACCAGCGCAATCGCCGTATCCCGCTGGTGCGCTTCGAAAGCAGGCTTTATAAGGACATCTACCAGAATAACTAGCGATGAAACTACTTATAGTTGAAGACGATCTGTTATTACAGGAAGGGCTGGCGCTGGCGCTGTCCAATGAAGGCTATGCCCTTGACTGCGCCGCCACGGCGGCAGAGGCGGATGCCCTGATCCAGAGCGGTGAATACAGTCTGGTGATCCTCGATCTGGGCCTCCCGGATAAAGACGGGGCCACGTTGTTAAGCCAGTGGCGGCGTCGCGGTGTTGACAACCCGGTGTTGATCCTGACGGCGCGCGATGCCATCGAAGATCGTATCAACGGCCTGGATTCCGGCGCGGATGATTATCTGGTGAAGCCGTTTGCCCTTGCAGAGCTACAGGCGCGCGTGCGGGCGTTAATTCGCCGCTATCAGGGGCACAGTGATAACTTACTGACCGACGGTGATATTACCCTGAATCTGCAAACTCAGCAGGTGCTGTGCCAGTCTCTGCCTGTTGAGGTCACACCGAAAGAGTTCGCCCTGCTTACGCGTCTGATCATGCGTAGCGGGCAGACGGTACACCGTGAAACCCTCCAGCAGGATATCTACTCCTGGCAGGACGATCCGGGGTCAAATACCCTTGAAGTCCACATTCACAATTTGCGACGCAAACTTGGCAAAGACCGGATAAAAACCGTTCGTGGCGTGGGTTATCGTCTGGAGAGACAGAAATGAACAGTATGCGTCGGCGATTAATGGTTTTGCTGGCGGTGATCCTATTATTTTTCCAGTTGATAAGCGTGATTTGGCTGTGGCATGAAAGCCGCGAACAGATTGGCTTTCTGGTCAATGAAACGCTGTCTGCAAAGGCACGTAACAACCATGTCGAAAAAGAGATCCGCGAAGCGATTGCCTCGCTGCTGGTCCCTTCCCTGGTGATGGTCGGTTTTACCCTGCTCTTCTCCTTCTGGGCAGTCACCTGGATAACTCGTCCGCTGAATCAGCTGCGGGCCAGTCTGGCGAATCGTTCGGCGGACAACCTCACTCCGCTGCCCATGTATTCAGATATGGAAGAGATTGGCGCCGTCACAACCTCTCTTAACCAATTGCTCGCCAGGCTTGATCACACCATACAACAGGAAAGGCTCTTTACCGCCGATGCCGCGCATGAACTGCGAACCCCACTCGCCGGGATCAGGTTGCATCTGGAACTGATGGCACAGTCAGGTTCGCCACAGGCTTCAGCATTAATCAGCCGTATCGATCAACTCATGCATACCATTGAACAGCTGCTGATGCTGGCGCGGGCCGGGCAGGCAATGGCGAGCGGCCACTACGAGACGGTAAACTGGACAGACAATATCATCACCCCGCTTGGCCTTGAGCATGAAGCCAAAGAACATACGGTGATATGGCCAGCCAAAAGTCCGCTAACGGTGCAGGGGGACGCGGTGCTTCTGCGACTCATGCTGCGTAACCTGCTGGAGAATGCCGGGCGCTACAGCCCCGCAGGGACCACCATCACAGTGACATTGACCGCACAGGACGACGGTACACGGGTCAGTGTTATCGATCAGGGTCCCGGTATTGATGAAGCACACCGGCAGTCAATTACCGAGCCGTTCCGTCGTCTCGATCAGCGCTACGGAGGCAGTGGTCTGGGCCTGAGCATCGTGCAACGCATTGTGCAGCTTCACCACGGAAAGCTGACACTGGAGAATGCCGCAGAAGGCGGTCTCATTGCCAGTTGCTGGCTGCCTTCAACGTTAGAATAAAAAAAAGCCCCTGTATCAACAGGGGCCTTATCGGGTCATTAGTGCTTGTAGATGAACTCGACGCCTTCTTCGTCGTCTTCATCCCAGTCGTCGTCCCAGTCGTCTTCCTCTTCCGCTTCCAGCTCTTCAAGCTGTTGACGGTGGTAGTCATCCCACATGAATTCGACTTTTTCAGGCTGCTTCGCTTCTTCCGCCTGAACAACCGGGTTCTCGATGATAAAGGTCATCACATCCCAGCAGAGATCTTTCACGCCAACCTGGCTTGCCGCAGAGATCAGGTAGTATTTCTCTTCCCACCCCATCGCTTCAGCAATGGCTTTCGCTTTTGCTTCCGCTTCGGCTTTATCCATCAGGTCAATCTTGTTAAAGACCAGCCAGCGCGGTTTGTTCGCCAGTTTCTCGCTGTATTTCTCCAGCTCGCCGACGATGATACGGGCATTTTCTACCGGATCGGACCCGTCGATCGGATCGATATCGATGAGGTGCAGCAGTACACGGCAGCGCTCAAGGTGTTTCAGGAAGCGGATACCCAGACCGGCACCTTCCGCTGCGCCTTCAATCAGACCCGGGATATCGGCAACCACAAAGCTCTTCTCGTTATCCATACGGACAACGCCCAGGCTTGGCACCAGCGTGGTAAACGGATAGTCCGCCACTTTTGGCTTAGCGGCAGAGACGGCGCGAATAAACGTGGATTTACCAGCGTTTGGCATTCCCAGCATCCCCACATCGGCCAGCAGCATCAGCTCAAGCTGCAGGTCGCGCTTATCGCCCGGCGTACCCATTGTTTTCTGACGCGGCGTACGGTTGACGGAAGATTTGAAACGGCTGTTGCCCAGACCGTGCCAACCCCCTTTTGCAACCATCAGACGCTGACCGTGTTTGGTCATGTCGCCCATGGTCTCACCTGTACCCTGATCGATCACACGCGTACCCACCGGTACTTTGATGGTGACGTCTTTACCACGTTTACCGGTACAGTCACGGCTCTGGCCGTTCTGGCCACGCTCAGCGCGGAAAGATTTTTCGAAACGGTAGTCGATCAGCGTGTTGAGGTTCTCATCCGCCTCCAGCCATACGTCACCGCCGTCGCCGCCGTCGCCGCCGTCAGGGCCACCACGAGGAATATATTTTTCACGGCGGAAGCTTACGCAACCGTTGCCGCCATCACCTGCCACGACCAGGATCGTCGCTTCATCAACAAACTTCATTTTACTCTCCGTAAATCATTCGCCTGAGCGGGGACCGCTTCATTTTTGCGCCAACGCCCCCAGAGACGATGACCAATGGCGGAATACATCGCGCCCGCAACCACGACAAACGCACCGAGATAACCCAACAGGTTGAGCATCGGTCTGACGAAGACATCGGGCCAGGCCATTGATAACAAATCTGAAAATAACAGCGTAAACAGCGGAGTGAGCGTAATCAATGCGCTCACCTGTGCTGCCTGCCAGCGCGCCATTGCTTCGGCCAGCGCGCCATAACCGACCAGCGTATTCAGCCCACAAAATATGAGGCACGCCAGTTGCCAGTCGCTAAGCTGGGTGATCACCCCCGGCTTCGCTAACGGCAATAATGCTATTGTACACAAAGTGTACAGCAAAAAGAGGATCTGCTGTGAGGCAAGACGACGCAATAACACCTTTTGCGCGACGCCATAGCTCACCCAAACCGTTGCTGCCCCCACACCGAAGATTACACCCCAGGTGTAATCGGTCAGGCGGGTAAAAATCTCTATCAGGCTGGTATTGAAGAACATTACCAGGCCACATAGCAGCATGCTCGCCCCGACGATCTGCGTACCGCGCATCTTCTCCTTGAGGATAACGACGCTGGCAACCATCATGCCGACCGGTGAAAGTTGACCAATCACTTGCGACGCCGTCGGGCTGAGATATTGCAGGGAAGAACTGAACAGAATGAAGTTGCCAAACAGTCCCCCCGTCGCGATAGCCAGTAATACCAGCCAGCGCGGTTTACGGAAGAGACGCAGGGGCGGAAGCTTGCCTTTAACAGCAAGGATGGCACCCAGGCCGATACTTGCCATCAGAAAGCGATAAAACACCACCGTAGGCGGTTCCATCACTTCCAGTACCTGCTTCATTGCAATTGGCAGCGCACCCCAGCACATTGCGGTTGTGAGCGCCAAAAGAATTCCAATGCCGGCCTGCTGCTTCATGCCCGTTTTCCCTACAGAAAAAATTACCGGGTTTCCAATGTAAAAAGCCCCGCAACAGGTTGCGGGGCTTTAATCCGTTACCGGACCGAGAAAACCTTACTCAGCAACGATGCTGATGTATTTACGGTTGTTCGGGCCTTTAACTTCAAATTTCACTTTACCGTCTGCTTTAGCAAACAGAGTGTGGTCACGACCGCAACCTACGTTGTTGCCAGCGTGGAATTTGGTACCACGTTGACGAACGATGATGCTACCCGCCAGAACGGATTCGCCACCGAAACGCTTAACGCCCAGGCGTTTAGCTTCTGAATCGCGACCGTTACGTGTGGAGCCGCCAGCCTTTTTATGTGCCATTTAAATCTCTCCTCAGGTCTTAGGCGCTGATGCCAGTAATTTTCACATCAGTGAACCACTGACGGTGGCCCTGCTGCTTACGGTAGTGTTTACGACGACGAAACTTAACGATTTTAACTTTCTCGCCACGACCGTGAGCAACAACTTCAGCTTTGATAACGCCGCCATCAACGAAAGGAACGCCGATTTTGACTTCTTCACCGTTTGCGATCATCAGAACTTCTGCGAACTCAACAGATTCGCCAGTTGCGATGTCCAGCTTTTCCAGGCGAACGGTCTGACCTTCGCTTACTCGGTGTTGTTTACCACCACTTTGGAAAACCGCGTACATATAAACTCCGCTTCCGCGCACATCCTCGTATGAATCAGAGTGCGCTATAAATATTCACAATAGGGCGCGAATATTACGCAAAACGCGAGCCTTTGACAAGTGCTACCATCAATACATGAAGAAAAAAAACACAACACGTACGGTAGCGTTTATCTGAGCCGTTTTTTCAGTACAATCAGCAATACTATTGATAAACCGAAACCCTTCGTTACCCCATTAAAGATGGGATAAACAGGATAAAAAGCCCGGCTTTTGCGATGAATTTAGAAAAAATCAACGAGTTAACCGCGCAAGATATGGCGGGTGTGAATGCAGCAATCCTGGAACAACTCAACTCTGATGTTCAGCTAATCAATCAGTTGGGCTATTACATCGTCAGCGGCGGCGGTAAACGTATTCGCCCGATGATTGCCATACTGGCCGCCAGAGCCGTGGGTTATCAGGGAAAGGCTCATGTCACTATCGCAGCACTGATCGAATTTATTCACACTGCGACGCTTCTGCATGATGATGTTGTGGATGAATCAGACATGCGTCGTGGCAAAGCCACGGCAAACGCCGCCTTCGGCAACGCAGCCAGCGTTCTGGTCGGTGATTTTATCTATACCCGTGCCTTCCAGATGATGACCAGCCTCGGCTCTCTGAAAGTGCTGGAAGTGATGTCTGAAGCCGTTAACGTGATCGCGGAAGGCGAAGTGCTGCAGCTGATGAACGTCAACGATCCTGACATCACCGAAGAAAATTACATGCGCGTAATCTACAGCAAAACCGCGCGCCTGTTTGAAGCCGCGGCGCAATGTTCCGGCATTCTGGCTGGCTGTACCGCTGCGCAGGAAAAAGGGCTGCAGGACTACGGCCGTTATCTGGGGACCGCATTCCAGTTGATTGACGATTTGCTGGACTACAGTGCTGATGGCGAAACGCTCGGCAAAAACGTCGGCGATGACCTCAACGAAGGTAAACCGACCCTGCCGCTGCTCCATGCCATGCACAACGGATCCGCTGACCAGGCGAAAATGATCCGTGAAGCGATTGAGCAGGGAAATGGTCGCCATCTACTGGAACCGGTACTGGAAACAATGGCCATCTGCGGCTCGCTGGAGTGGACGCGTCAGCGCGCTGAAGAAGAGGCGGATAAAGCCATCGCGGCACTGCAGGTCATTCCAGACAGCCCATGGCGCGATGCGTTAATCGGCCTTGCCCACATCGCCGTACAGCGCGATCGTTAACCTCTCGCTTCTCCCCGCGGCCTTCGCGGGGAGATTTCAATAAGTTCTTATAAATTCCATATTCACGTAAAATCATCGGCTTACAGACCGCATGAATAAAGCCATGTCTTATTCTGAATATTCCTTCAAGTAACGCGAACTTTTTAGAGCCTGTGTTCAAAATGAGTATAGTAACCCCGTCGTTTCGGTAGAAATGACGTGGGTGATTACGAACACAAGGACAGCTTTATGGATATGAAATTTATCGACTGGCACTCAGCAGATATTATTGCTGCGCTGCGCAAAAAAGGAACATCGCTCGCCGCTGAATCACGTCGCAATGGATTGAGCTCATCAACGCTGGCAAATGCCCTGACTCGCCCCTGGCCAAAGGGTGAATTGATTATTGCATCGGCGCTGGAGACGCACCCGTGGGTCATTTGGCCCTCGCGTTACCACGATCCCATTACCCATGAGTTTATTGACAGAACACGCATGATTCGCCAGAAAAAAACCAGGAAAGAGCAACCGGCCTGACGCGCTTTTTTTGACAGGAACAGCACCCCCCCGGCCATCTCTGGCAGGGGGCTGCCGGAACGATTACTCGCCCTTCACACGCTCGATATTGGCACCCAGCGCGCGCAGTTTGTCTTCAATACGCTCGTAACCACGATCGATGTGGTAGATACGATCCACAACCGTCGTTCCTTCCGCGATACAACCCGCTAATACCAGGCTCGCAGACGCACGCAGATCGGTTGCCATAACCTGCGCACCGGAGAGCTTCTCAACACCGTGGCAAATCACCGTGTTACTTTCGATCTCTGCATGTGCGCCCATACGGATCAGCTCCGGTACGTGCATGAAGCGGTTCTCGAAGATAGTCTCGGTGATCACACCGGTACCTTCTGCCACCAGGTTCAGCAGCGTGAACTGAGCCTGCATATCGGTCGGGAATGCCGGATGCGGCGCCGTGCGAACGGTTACCGCTTTTGGACGTTTACCGTGCATATCAAGGCTGATCCAGTCTTCACCGGTTTCGATATCCGCACCCGCTTCACGCAGCTTCGCCAGCACCGCATCCAGGGTGTCAGGCTGCGCATTACGGCAAACAATCTTGCCGCCAGAAATGGCCGCAGCCACCAGGAAAGTCCCGGTTTCAATACGGTCTGGCAGAACGCGATACACACCGCCCCCCAGACGCTCAACGCCTTCAATGGTGATGCGATCGGTACCCTGGCCAGAGATTTTTGCACCCAGCGCCACGAGGAAGTTGGCAGTATCCACAATTTCCGGCTCGCGCGCGGCGTTTTCGATAATGGTGGTACCTTCTGCCAGCGTTGCCGCGGACATAATGGTGACGGTTGCGCCAACGCTCACTTTATCCATGACAATGTGTGCGCCTTTCAGGCGGCCATTAACGGACGCTTTAACGTAACCTTCTTCCAGTTTGATCTCCGCGCCCAGCTTCTCCAGACCGAAGATATGCAGGTCAACAGGACGCGCGCCAATGGCGCAACCACCAGGCAGTGACACCTGTCCCTGACCAAAACGCGCTACCAGCGGGCCAAGCGCCCAGATGGATGCACGCATGGTTTTCACCAGGTCGTACGGTGCTGAGAAGTTGTTCACGTTGCTGGCATCGATCCAGACGGAGCCATTACGCTCGACTTTCGTCCCCAACTGGGTGAGCAGCTTCATGGTGGTGTCGATATCTTTCAGCTTCGGTACGTTCTGAATTTCTACCGGCTCTTCCGCGAGCAGCGCAGCAAAGAGGATCGGCAGCGCGGCGTTTTTCGCGCCAGAAATTGTGACTTCGCCCTGGAGGCGCGTCGGCCCCTGTACACGAAATTTATCCATGGTGTGCTCTCTTATAAATTCAACCGTGCTGCGGGCGCATCGCCCTCAGCTCAAAAACCGTTTAGTTTGCGATCGCGTGCCCACTCTTGCGGGGTGAACGCTTTAATCGACAGGGCGTGGATGCGGTTATCCGCAATATATTCCATCAGCGGCGCGTACACAGCCTGCTGTTTCTTCACACGGCTCATACCGTCGAACATCTCACCCACAGCAATAACCTGGAAGTGACTGCCATCGCCTGTGACGTGGGCTTCCTGAAGGGAGAGTGCATTCATCAGCACTGTCTGGATTTCATGATTTTCCATGGGTTCTTAATCATCTGATAGTGAAAACAAGCCCAACATCTTAGAGCAAAGTGGCGTCGTCTTAAACAAGCAAAAAGCCCCGACGATGAAACTGTCAGGGCTTTCAGAAGTAACGCACTGAAAATATTAATGCGGCAGTACGTCCTGAGGAAGATTGTAGAGCTGCGCCAGGGTGACGACATTATCGCTGGCCCCGTGAAGCATTACGGTTGCCCCCTGCTTTTTCCCCACGGCAATGAGGTGGGCAAGTAGCGCCACCCCAGCCGTATCCACCCGCGTGACGCCGCTCAAATCGATCAGCGTAACGCCCTGCATGGCGTCATGGCGTTTATCCCATAACGGGTTGAGCAGATCCTGATCGAGTTCACCGGACAGCTTTAATGTTTCGCCCTCACGCGACCAGCTCAGTTGCTGCGACATTACTTCTTCTCATCCAGGGTGATTTTCTGGCGAGAGATAGACTGCAGCTGGGCGGTCAGACCATCAATGCCTTTGGTACGCAGCAGGTCGCTCCACTCATTCTGTTTAGTCGTGATCATGCTCACCCCTTCGGCGATCATGTCATACGCCTGCCAGTTACCGGTCTGGCTGTTTTTACGCCACTGGAAATCCAGGCGAACCGGTGGACGACCGTTAGGATCGATGATCGTGACGCGAATAGGCACTATGGTGGCATCACCCAGCGGCTGTTCCGGTGCAATCTGGTAGGTCTGGCCGTGGTACATCGCCAGCGCCTGGCCGTAAGCCTGTTTCAGGTATTCACGGAAGGCAGCAAAGTAGGCTTCACGCTGCGCAGGGGTAGCGTCTTTGTAATAACGCCCCAGCACCAGCGCACCGGCATATTTGATCTGCACATACGGCAGCAGCTCCTGATCGACCACGTCACGCAGATAATCAGGATTAGAACGAATTTTAGGCTGTTCGTTTTTAAGACGATCGAAGGTTTTCTTCGCGGCTTCGTCCATCAGTTTGTACGGGTTGCTCTGATCCGCGGCGTGTGCTGCCGTGAGAGGGGCAATAACCAGCATGGCAACCATTAACAGTCGTTTAAACATGAATGACTTCTCCTGATATTAATTCGTCGTGCCAGGTGTCGGTGCGACGTTGGTATGATCTTCAGTCTGCGCAGGGGCAGCATCGGACTTTTTATCATCTCCCTTACTGTTGTAAAGGAACTGACCAATCATGTCCTCCAGCACCATCGCGGACTTGGTATCCTGGATGACGCTACCGTCTTTAAGGATAGTCGTTCCAAGCTCAGGATCTTCAAAGCCCACGTTCAGTGCCAGATATTGTTCGCCCAGCAGGCCGGAGGTGCGGATAGAAAGCGAGCTGGTATCCGGGATATGGTTGTAACGCTCTTCAATATCCATCGCCACGCGCGGCAGATAGGTTTTTTCATCAAGCGTAATGTCAGCCACACGGCCAATAACCACACCGCCGATACGCACAGGAGAGCGCGCCTTCAGCCCTCCGATATTGTCGAAAGTGGCATAGATGCGATAAGTCGGTTCGGTACGCACTGAGGTGATATCCGCCGCTCTCAGGCAGATAAACAGTGCGGCAAGCAGTGCCAGCAACAGGAACACGCCGACCCAAATTTCATTTTTTCTCGTTTGCATGAACTCAATTCCCAAACATCAGTGCGGTGAGCACAAAATCCAGACCCAGTACGGCCAGCGACGAATGTACGACAGTACGTGTAGTTGCACGGCTAATGCCCGCCGACGTCGGGATGGCATCGTAACCATTAAATAACGCAATCCAGGTGACCGTAATGGCAAATACCACGCTTTTAATCAAACAGTTAACCAGATCCATTCGCAGATCGATAGCGTCCTGCATGGCAGACCAGAAGAAACCGGCATCAATCCCTTTCCAGTGAACGCCCACCAGCGAACCGCCCCAGATACCGACGGCCACAAACAGGATAGTCAGCAACGGTAAGGAGATAACCCCTGCCCAGAAACGGGGTGAGATAACACGCCGCAACGGATCGACCGCCATCATTTCCATACTGGAAAGCTGCTCGGTGGCACGCATCAGACCAATCTCTGCGGTGAGTGCCGACCCCGCGCGTCCGGCAAACAGCAGTGCCGCCACCACCGGCCCCAGTTCACGCAGCAGCGAAAGCGCCACCAGCATGCCGAGGCTGGTTTCCGCGCTGTAGGTCGTCAGCACAAGGTAGCCCTGCAGCCCCAGCACCATGCCGATAAACAGACCGGACACAATGATGATGAGCATCGACAGCACGCCGACGTTATAGAGTTGCCGTACCAGTAAAGGCGCGTGCTTGCGGAACTCCGGCTTGCCGACCAGCGCGTTGAACAACATCAATCCGGCGCGCCCGAACGTCCTGATGGTTTTTATGCCACGGTGTCCAAGAGCGGCCAACGCATTTAACAGCATGAGTGGCTTAACTCCCTATTCCCAATAAATCGTCACGATAGTCGCCCGCAGGGTAGCGGAACGGCACAGGCCCATCCGCAATACCGTCGAGGAACTGCCGTACTCGCGGATCGCAGTTTTCCTGCAACGCCTGGGCGCTGCCGTGCGCGACGATCCTTTTGTCTGCCACAATGTAGGCATAGTCGGCAATACTCAACACTTCCGGCACATCGTGAGACACCACAATGCAGGTGACGCCGAGCGCGCTGTTCAATTCAGAGATGAGCTTCACCAGCACGCCCATCGTAATTGGATCCTGTCCGACAAACGGTTCGTCGAACATGATTAAATCGGGTTCCAGCGCAATGGCTCTCGCCAGCGCGGCACGGCGCGCCATGCCACCAGACAGCTCGGACGGCATCAGCTTTGCGGCGCCACGCAGCCCTACCGCCTCCAGCTTCATCATTACCGTGCTTTTCAGCAGCTCTGGCGGAAGCTGCGTATGCTCGCGCAGCGGATAGGCAACATTATCAAAGACGTTCATGTCGGTGAACAAGGCCCCCGACTGAAAGAGCATGCTCATCCGCTTGCGCACAGTATACAGGCGCGACCGCGACATCTCCGGTACGTTTTCGCCGTCGAAGAGGATTTCACCGCTATCGGGTGGGATCTGCCCACCGATAAGTCGCAGCAGGGTCGTTTTACCGATCCCGGACGGTCCCATGATGGCTGTGATTTTGCCACGCGGCACGGTCAACGAAATATCATCAAATATCAATCTGTTGCCGCGAGAAAAGCTCACCCCACGGACATCGACTAAATTCGCCATCGTTTGGCTCATTTACGGTTCCTTTCTTACCCTGCTTCATGCGAAGCGTGAAGCTTAAATCAGCCCTAAACCCCACATTTTTACAGAATATTAGCCGTAGAGGTTAGCGAAAGCTGGCATTTGTTTTACTTTTCCGGCGCATAAAGTCAAAATTAGGAATTCGTTACGTCTTAGGCTGTATGCAGCGCTAACAATTCCCGCGCGGTGGACCGGCGAGTATACCTGAAGAAAGGACTTTTGATGCTTTTAGCAACAGCACTGTTAATAATTGGTTTACTTTTGGTGGTCTACAGTGCTGACCGTTTGGTGTTTGCTGCATCGATCCTGTGCCGCCTCACTGGCGTCCCCCCTGTTGTCATCGGGATGACCGTGGTCAGTGTTGGAACCTCCCTGCCTGAAATCATCGTCTCTGTGACGGCATCGCTGCATGGTCAGATAGACCTTGCTGTTGGCACCGCGATTGGCTCTAACATCGTCAATATTCTGCTTATTCTGGGCCTGGCCGCGCTGCTCCATCCATTTCGCGTGCATTCTGATGTTCTGCGCCGGGAATTGCCGCTAATGTTGATCGTAAGCCTGTTGGCAGGATGCGTATTTTACGATGGCGTTCTGAGCTACAGTGACGGCATTTTCTTGCTGGCGCTGGCGGTCATCTGGCTGCTCTATAGTGTTAACATTGCCCGCCTGGCGGAAAAACAGGGTCAGGACAGCCTGACGCGTGAGCAGGTCGCCGAGCTACCGCGTGAAGGTACGCTGCCTGTGGCACTGCTCTGGCTGGGTGTCGCGTTGATCATTATGCCCATGGCAACACGGATGGTCGTGGATAACGCGACGGTACTGGCGAATTATTTCGCCATGAGCGAACTGACCATTGGCCTGACCGTGATCGCCATCGGCACCAGCCTGCCGGAGCTGGCCACGGCCATTGCCGGGGCACGTAAAGGTGAAGATGACATCGCCATCGGCAATATTATCGGCTCGAACATCTTCAATATTGCCATCGTCTTGGGCCTGCCAGCCCTGATAACGCCCGGGCCGTTTAACCCGCTGGCCTTCTCACGTGATTACGGGGTGATGTTGCTGGTGAGCGTTATCTTTGCCCTGCTCTGCTGGCGGCGGCAACGACAGATCGGCAAAGGCGCAGGCGCGCTGCTGACGGGTGGATTTATCGTATGGATGGCGATGCTGTACTGGCTTTCGCCTCTTCTCTCTGGGTAAACGGAAACGCATTATGTCGCAAATAGAATTGCAGCCGGGTTTTGACTTTCAGAAAGCAGGCAAAGACGTTCTGGAGATTGAACGTGAAGGTCTGGCGCAGTTAGATCAGTACATTAATCAGGATTTTAGTCTGGCCTGTGAGAAGATGTTCTACTGTGCCGGTAAAGTCGTGGTAATGGGGATGGGCAAGTCCGGCCACATTGGCCGCAAAATGGCCGCCACTTTCGCCAGCACCGGCACCTCCTCCTTCTTTGTACATCCAGGAGAAGCGGCACACGGCGATCTGGGCATGGTGACGCCGCAGGATGTCGTCATTGCGCTGTCAAACTCCGGGGAGTCCAACGAGATCCTGGCGCTGATACCGGTTCTGAAGCGGCTGCAGGTCCCGCTCATTTGCATGACAAGCCGCCCGGAAAGCAGCATGGCACGTGCGGCGGATATTCACCTGTGCGTGAAAGTGCCGAAAGAGGCCTGCCCACTGGGTCTTGCGCCAACATCCAGCACCACCGCGGCGCTGGTGATGGGCGACGCGCTTGCCGTTGCGCTCCTTGAAGCCCGCGGTTTTACCCCTGAAGATTTCGCGCTTTCCCATCCTGGCGGTGCGCTGGGTCGGAAACTGCTGCTGCGGGTTAACGATATTATGCATACTGGCGATGAGATCCCTCACGTCAGTAAAGAGGCCTCTCTGCGTGATGCGCTGCTGGAAATCACCCGTAAAAACCTGGGCATGACGGTGGTGTGTGACGATCTGATGAAGATCGAAGGGATTTTCACCGACGGTGACCTGCGTCGCGTGTTCGACATGGGCGTGGATGTTCGCACGCTGGGTATTGCCGATGTGATGACGCCCGGCGGGATTCGCGTTCGCCCGGGCACGCTGGCGGTGGATGTACTGAACCTGATGCAGTCCCGACATATCACCTCAGTGATGGTTGCCGATGGCGACCAATTGCTGGGTGTGGTACATATGCATGATCTGCTGCGCGCAGGCGTAGTGTAATGAAGGATAAGACAATGAGTAATGCGGGTGCATCCCTTGCAACCTGTTATGGTCCGGTCAGTGCCCACGTGATGGCAAAGGCAGAAAATATTCGCCTGCTGATTCTGGATGTGGACGGCGTACTGTCCGATGGCCTGATTTACATGGGCAATAATGGTGAAGAGCTGAAAGCGTTCAACGTTCGCGATGGCTACGGTATTCGTTGTGCGCTCACATCGGGTATCGAGGTTGCCATCATCACCGGGCGAAAAGCTAAACTGGTAGAAGATCGCTGTGAAACGTTGGGCATTACCCATCTGTATCAGGGACAGTCCGATAAGATGGCTGCTTTCAATGATTTACTGGGTAAACTGTCTATCGCTCCAGAACATGTGGCCTATGTCGGGGACGACCTGATCGACTGGCCGGTAATGGCCGAGATTGGCCTGAGTGTCGCGGTTGCGGATGCGCATCCGCTGCTGATCCCGCGGGCTGATTATGTTACCCACATCAACGGTGGCCGTGGTGCCGTACGTGAAGTCTGCGATCTGCTTCTGCTGGCGCAGGGCAAGCTTGATGAGGCCAAAGGGCAATCGATATGAGTAAAACCAGACGTTGGGTTATCATTCTGCTTTCGCTTGTCGCACTGATACTGATTGGCGTGAACCTTGCCGATCGTGACGATACGCAAACGGAAGTGATCAACAATAACGATCCAACCTATAAAAGCGATCACAGTGATACCGTAGTCTATAGCCCGGAAGGCGCGCTGAACTATCGCCTGATTGCCCAGCACGTTGAATATTTTTCAGATGACGGTATTTCGTGGTTTACCCAGCCGGTCATGACGACGTTTGATAAGGACAAAGTGCCGACGTGGTCGATTAAGTCCGACCGGGCAAAACTGACGAATGACCGTATGCTTTATCTTTATGGCCATGTTGAAGTCAACGCCCTGACCGCTGACTCACAACTGCGCAAAATTACGACAGATAATGCCCAGATCAACCTGGTTACTCAGGATGTGACGTCGCAGGATCTGGTCACTCTGTACGGCACAACATTTAATTCCAGCGGTTTAAGAATGCGCGGGAACTTACGCAGCAAAAACGCCGAGCTGATTGAAAAGGTTAGAACCTCCTATGAAATTCAAAACAAACAAACTCAGCCTTAAAGTAATTATCGCCAGCGCGATGCTGGCGGCCAGTCTTCCCGCGCTTGCTGTTACTGGCGATACCGAACAGCCGATCCATATCGAGTCCGATACGCAGTCTCTTGATATGCAGGGTAATGTCGTTACCTTTACCGGCAACGTGGTCATGACCCAGGGCACCATCAAGATTAATGCCGATAAGGTGGTCGTTACCCGTCCAGGTGGCGAACAGGGCAAAGAGATCATTGATGGCTACGGCAACCCGGCCACGTTCTACCAGATGCAGGACAACGGCAAGCCAGTGAAGGGCCATGCCAGCCACATGCATTATGAACTGGCGAAAGATCTGGTCATCCTTACCGGTAACGCCTATCTGGAACAGCTCGACAGCAATATCACCGGCGATAAGATCACCTATCTGGTGAAAGAGCAAAAAATGCAGGCCTCCAGCGAGAAAGGCAAACGCGTCACCACCGTGTTAGTGCCGTCTCAGCTGCAGGACAAAGGCAAGGGCCAGGCCCCGGCACAGAAGAAGAGTAACTAATTCGTTATGGCAACATTAACTGCAAAAAATCTCGCGAAGGCCTATAAGGGCCGCCGTGTCGTGGAAGATGTCAGTCTGACCGTCAACTCCGGCGAAATTGTAGGCCTGCTTGGTCCAAACGGTGCAGGTAAAACCACGACCTTCTACATGGTCGTGGGTATTGTCCCACGCGATGCCGGTAACATCATCATTGATGATGAAGACATCAGCCTTCTGCCACTGCACGCGCGCGCGCGCCGGGGTATTGGCTACCTGCCGCAGGAAGCCTCCATTTTCCGTCGCCTGAGCGTCTTCGATAACCTGATGGCCGTTCTGCAAATTCGTGACGACCTGACCAGCGAACAGCGTCAGGATCGCGCCAACGAGCTGATGGAAGAGTTTCACATTGAGCACCTGCGCGATAGCCTCGGTCAGGCGCTGTCCGGAGGGGAACGCCGCCGTGTTGAAATTGCACGTGCGTTGGCAGCAAACCCGAAGTTCATCCTGCTGGATGAACCGTTTGCAGGCGTTGACCCCATCTCCGTTATCGACATTAAACGTATTATTGAGCATCTGCGCGACAGCGGTCTTGGCGTGTTGATTACTGACCACAACGTCCGTGAAACACTGGCCGTATGTGAACGTGCGTATATCGTGAGCCAGGGCAACCTGATCGCCCACGGCACGCCACAGCAGATCCTCGAAGATGATCATGTTAAGCGCGTCTATCTTGGGGAAGACTTCAGACTCTGATAGGGTAGAGGTAACGTAACGCCGAACCGGAGAAAAATGCTCTGAACATGAAGCAAGGTTTGCAATTAAGGCTCAGCCAACAACTGGCGATGACGCCGCAGTTACAGCAGGCGATTCGCCTGTTGCAACTGTCCACATTAGAACTCCAGCAGGAGCTCCAGCAAGCGCTGGACAGCAATCCGCTGCTGGAGCAAGCCGATCTTCATGACGAGGTAGACACGCAGCAATCACAGGACACGGAAGCCCTCGATACCGCCGATGCACTCGAACAAAAAGAGATGCCGGACGAGCTTCCGCTGGATGCCAGCTGGGATGAAATCTACACCGCCGGAACCCCTTCCGGCACGCGTGCAGACTACCAGGACGATGAGCTACCGGTCTATCAGGGTGAAACCACCCAGTCACTACAGGATTACCTGATGTGGCAGGTGGAGCTAACCCCTTTCTCCGATACCGATCGCGCGATTGCCACCTCCATCGTCGATGCCGTTGACGACACCGGCTATCTGACCGTCACGCTGGACGATATTCTGGAAAGCATGGGCGATGACGAGATTGAACTTGAAGAGATAGAAGCCGTTCTGAAGCGCATTCAGCGTTTCGACCCGGTGGGCGTAGCAGCGAAAGACCTGCGCGACTGTCTGCTGATCCAGCTTTCGCAGTTCAGCAAAGAGACGCCCTGGATCGATGAAGCCCGCTTAATCATCAGCGATCATCTGGATCTGCTGGCAAACCATGATTTCCGTACCCTGATGCGCGTTACGCGTCTGAAAGAAGAGGTGCTGAAAGAGGCGGTTAACCTGATCCAGTCGCTCGATCCTCGCCCCGGCCAGTCGATCCAGACCAGTGAGCCTGAATACGTCATACCTGACGTGCTGGTCAGAAAACACAACGGCCGCTGGGTCGTTGAACTCAATTCAGACAGCATTCCTCGCCTGCAAATCAATCAGCAATATGCCTCCATGTGCACCAGCGCGCGTAACGACGCCGACAACCAGTATATTCGTAGCAATCTGCAGGAAGCGCGTTGGTTAATCAAAAGCCTGGAGAGCCGCAATGATACGCTGTTGCGGGTGAGCCGCTGTATCGTCGAACAACAGCAGGCTTTCTTTGAGCAGGGCGAAGAGTATATGAAACCGATGGTGCTGGCGGATATCGCCCAGGCCGTCGAGATGCATGAATCAACGATTTCCCGCGTGACCACGCAGAAGTATCTGCACAGTCCTCGCGGTATATTTGAGCTTAAGTATTTCTTCTCCAGCCATGTGAATACCGAAGGCGGTGGCGAAGCCTCGTCAACGGCGATTCGTGCACTGGTGAAGAAGTTGATCGCCGCGGAGAACCCCGCGAAGCCACTGAGCGACAGTAAGTTAACCACCATGCTGTCCGACCAGGGTATTATGGTGGCACGTCGTACTGTTGCGAAGTATCGAGAGTCTTTATCCATTCCGCCGTCTAACCAGCGTAAACAGCTGGTCTGACACAACCGATAAGGAAGACACTATGCAGCTCAACATCACTGGACAAAACGTCGAAATTACTGAAGCTTTACGCGACTTTGTGAACACGAAATTCGCAAAACTCGAGCAGTATTTCGAAAGGATCAATCAGGTCTATATTGTGTTGAAAGTGGAGAAAGTGACTCATATCTCGGATGCAACCCTGCATGTCAATGGGGGCGAACTCCACGCCAGTGCGGAAGGGCAAGACATGTACGCTGCTATCGACGGCTTGATTGATAAGCTTGCAAGACAGCTCAATAAACATAAAGATAAACTGAAACAACACTAATTGTCCGGGCAGTTAACGGGTGCAGGAAGGCCTGTTGTGGAGCACAACAGGCCATTTGTACAGTTAGCGCTTAGGTGAAATTATGATGAACAACGATTCCGCTCTTCAATTGAGCAATGTCCTTAACCAGGAATGTACCCGCAGTGGCGTTCACTGCCAGAGCAAAAAACGTGCGCTGGAGATTATCAGTGAACTGGCCGCAAAACAGCTGGGCCTGCCACCGCAGGTCGTATTCGAAGCCATCCTGACCCGTGAAAAAATGGGCAGTACCGGTATCGGCAACGGCATTGCGATCCCGCATGGCAAACTGGAAGAGGACACCCTGCGTGCCGTCGGTGTGTTTGTGCAACTGGAAACGCCTATTGCCTTTGATGCCATCGATAACCAGCCCGTTGATCTCCTCTTCGCGCTGCTGGTTCCTGCCGATCAGACGAAAACCCATCTGCATACGCTTTCACTGGTCGCTAAACGCCTGGCCGATAAAACCATCTGCCGTCGACTGCGCTCAGCGCAAAGTGATGAAGAGCTTTATGAAATTATCACTGAAGCAGAAGGCAGTCAGGATGAGGCATAACCAGGAGATGGCCTTCACATCTGTTATCCTGAGGAGAAACGGAACATGGTGCTGATGATTGTCAGTGGCCGTTCAGGGTCGGGGAAATCCGTCGCCCTGCGCGCGCTGGAAGACATGGGTTTTTACTGCGTAGATAACCTGCCGGTGGTACTGCTGCCCGAGCTGGCACGCACCCTTGCAGACAGACAAATCTCTGCCGCCGTCAGCATCGACGTCCGTAACATGCCTGAATCGCCAGAAATCTTTGAACAGGCGATGAGCAACCTGCCGGACACCTTTTCACCTCAGCTGTTGTTCCTTGATGCGGACCGCAACACGCTGATCCGTCGCTACAGCGATACCCGTCGTTTGCACCCGCTTTCCAGCAAGAACCTCTCTCTGGAGAGCGCAATCGACGAAGAGAGCGACCTGCTGGAGCCCCTGCGCTCACGTGCCGATTTGATTGTCGACACCTCCGAAATGTCCGTTCACGAACTGGCAGAAATGCTACGTACCCGTTTACTGGGCAAACGCGAGCGTGAACTGACAATGGTGTTTGAGTCATTCGGCTTTAAGCACGGCATTCCTATCGATGCGGATTATGTTTTCGACGTGCGCTTCCTGCCAAACCCGCACTGGGATCCGAAACTGCGTCCAATGACCGGTCTGGATAAACCCGTCGCGGCGTTCCTCGACAGGCACACAGAAGTTCACAATTTTATCTACCAGACGCGAAGCTACCTTGAGCTATGGTTACCTATGCTGGAGACAAACAATCGTAGCTATCTGACGGTGGCGATTGGCTGTACCGGCGGTAAACATCGTTCGGTCTATATCGCCGAACAGCTGGCCGACTATTTCCGTTCACGCGGAAAGAACGTTCAGTCCCGTCATCGCACGCTGGAAAAACGTAAAACATGACCGTAAAACAAACCGTTGAGATCACCAATAAGCTGGGCATGCACGCACGCCCGGCGATGAAGCTGTTTGAACTGATGCAGGGTTTCGATGCGGAAGTTCTGCTGCGAAATGATGAAGGGACCGAAGCGGAAGCAAACAGCGTCATTGCGCTGCTGATGCTGGACTCCGCCAAAGGTCGCCAGATTGAAGTCGAAGCCACCGGCCCACAGGAAGAGGAAGCGCTGGCGGCGGTGATTGCGCTGTTTAACGCCGGGTTTGACGAGGATTAATTTCAGCCCCGCTGGCGGGTGGCGTTGTGCTTACCCGCTACATCAGCTTATTACGTTGCATAAACCCTTCCCCGCCTAACTGACGCATCTGGCGCATGATCCACGCCTGACGGCTTCGCACGTACCCTGAAGGGGCACTGGCCTTAAAGCGGATGGGATTAGGCAAGACGGCAGCCAGGAGCGCCGCTTCGGACATACTCAGTCGGCTGGCCGGTTTATTGAAATAGCGCTGCGCGGCGGCCTCCACACCAAACACGCCATCGCCAAACTCAGCAATATTGAGATAGACGGTCAGAATGCGTTTTTTGCTCCAGACCGTTTCCATCCCCAGCGTCAACCCCGCTTCCAGCCCTTTTCGTACCCAGCTGCGACCGTCCCACAGGAACAGATTCTTTGCGGTTTGCTGCGATAATGTCGATGCCCCACGGACGCGGTTTTCGTGGCGTTCATTGTGCGCCAGCGCTTTCTCGATTGCCGCCACGTCAAACCCCCAGTGTTCCGGGAATTTCTGATCCTCTGCCGCAATGACCGCCAGCCCCATAAAAGGTGAGATCTCATCCATACTCACCCAGTCCGAGTGGGCCACATAGCTGAAATCACCGCTGAGCCATGCCCCAAGCTGACGCTCGACCATCACGGCCGAAAACGGGACCGGCATAATGCTGAATAAGGCGAGTCCGCCGCCCCAGAATACCGCGAGCACGAGAACGATGCGCAACAGGGCGCGTTTCACCCACGCGCCTGCGCCGAATTTACGACTCATTCAGTCAACACCAGCACTCTGGCCACCAGTTTTTCGATGCCTGCAGCGGCCTCGGCAATATTCTGCGCCAGCATCCAGGCAGGTGTGGTAACGACCTTGTTGTCTTCATCCACCACAATGTCATCCACCGGACAAGGTACGTGCTCGCCGCCCATCTCCTCGATGATTTCTGCGGTATCAATATCGGTGCCGATTGTCAGCCGCAGCGGGAAATCAAAAATTTTAGGCAGCATTGCCGGCGCGATACAGATAAAGCCCTGCGGTTTACCTGCCGCATGCATTGCTTGCGACAGCACTTTTAAATGGGGATCGATCTGACACGCCGCCCCTTCTGAAGCAAAGGTACTGAGATTTTTGGCCGCCCCAAACCCGCCCGGCACGATTAACGCATCGAGCTCAGCGGCGTCCGCCTGAATAAGGGGGTGGACATCGCCACGCGCAATACGCGCCGCTTCAATCAGTACGTTACGGGTTTCCGCCATGGCCTCTCCGGTCAGATGATTAATCACATCTGCCTGCTTTTTGTCTGGCGCGAAACAGATCGCTTCCGCCCCCTGCCTTGCCAGGGCCAGCAGCGTGATGACGGCTTCATGAATTTCTGAACCATCGTAAACACCGCATCCGCTCAGTACGACACCAACCTTTTTCATCCTGACGTTCCTTCTTTGCAACTTGCTGAAGCACATAATTAATTTTGATTAAAACGCTATGCTTCACACATTTCACTGATTCATGTAACAAACCATTTAAGATTTGCTATCTTATCTGCGTGCGGCCTAAATTTTCAGGCGGCGCCCATGCGAAAACAACACGAAAAATCAGGCGCAGCCACGATTTCCCTGGTGTTGGCGCAGTATTCGCGCACCCCGGTTAAGCCGGGGTCATTTTTTTCTGGCATCCACCCAGGCTTTTAGCACCGCCACATCGTTCTGCCACTCTTGTTTCATCTCCTCGACCCAATCACCCACGTTATCTTCCCATGCCGGTAAATCAGGTGACTGAATCTGTTGTCCCAACTGCTGTAAGTGGCGTAACCCGACAGAGCCAGCAGCGCCTTTGATCTTATGCCCTTCTTCCACAATGCCTTTCTGATCGCGTGCGGTCAGGTTGGACTCCAGCACGCTCAGGTAGCCTGGCATCATTTTTTCGAACACGGCCAGACCATCGGTAATCAGTTTTGGGCCAACCAGGTCGATGTACTGCTCCAGCATCGCAGTATCCAGAATCGTTTGGGCCTTCGCGCTATCAACAGACGTCATGGTGCTCTCCTCTTCATCATGGGTATCCCAGAACTTCTTGATCATGGCGGTCAGAGCAGGCACCGCCAGCGGCTTGCTGAGCACATCATCCATACCGGCATCGAGGTACTCTTTTTTATCTTTCAGGACGTTGGCCGTCAGCGCGACCAGCGGCGGCAGTTCATCAGCGGCATACTGCGTTGTCAGCGCACGGGAGATATCCAGCCCGGTCATGTCCGGCAGTTGAATATCCAGCAGGACGAGGTCATATTCGCCCGGTTTAAACATCTCCAGCGCGGCTTTACCGGTCATCGCCACGTCCACGCTGTTACCCAGTTTTTCCAGCACCGAGCGCGCCACAATCACGTTCAGCTCGATGTCTTCGACCAGCAGAACATGCAGCGCCGGGAGCGGCATATCGTCTTGTTCAAAGGTATCCTCAACCTCTTCTGCCACCGCCGGGGCATGCACCGTCAGCGTAAAGGTAGAGCCTTTGCCCGCCTGGCTGGCCACGGTGATATCACCGCCCATGCTCTTCGCGAGCCGTTTCGATACCGCAAGGCCAATGCCCGTGCCGGTAGCAGGCTTACCACCGTTGCTGTCCTTCACCTGATAATACATGGCAAAGATTTTGTCCTGCTCTTCCTGCGGAATGCCAATGCCTGAGTCTTCCACCTCAAAGTGCAGCATGTCTCCTTCGTCATAGCGGATACGCACCGCCACCTGCCCCTGCTGGGTAAATTTCACCGCGTTACTGATCAGGTTCCAGAGGATTTGGCGCAGACGCGTGCCGTCCGTGACCACTTTGTGCGGCAGCGGCAGGGTTGGCTCCATGACAAAGCTCAGCCCCTTCTGCTGCGCCTGCAGGCCGGACAGGTTTTCCAGATCGGCAAGGAAGCTGGTGAAATCAACCGGCTGGTTATCAAGCTGGACTTTACGGCGCTCCATCTTATCCATGTCAATAATATCGTTGAAGATATTCCCCAGCGTGACCGCCGAGACATGGATCGTTTTGAGGTATTTTTCCTGTTCCGCCGTCAGGTCGGTGTCCAGCAGAATACGACTTAAGCCGACGATGCCGTTCAACGGGGTACGCAGTTCATGGCTTATGGTGGAGATGAAGGTCGTCTTATCGCGGCTGGCGCGCTCAAGGGCATCCTGATAACGCTTACGCTCGGTGATATCGCGGCCAAAGCCCATCAGGCCGTGGCGTTTCCCGACGCGGTCGTAGTACGGCACTTTACGGATCTCAAAGCAGGCTTTACGCCCGTCCGGGTAATCCAGCCACTGTTCATAGGTCAGCGAGACATTGTGGCGGAAGACTTTTTCGTCCGTCTCCATGACCTTGGCGGCCGCCTCTTCTGAGTACACATCCTGGGGTTTCAGGTGGATCAGCTGCTTTTCGCTTTTGCCGGTCAGCAGCTCCATCGCCCGGTTACAGCCGGAGAACTCTTTGTCTTCGTTGCGGTAGAAAACCAGATCCGGAGAAGCATCAAGGAATGAACGCAGGAAAGAGGATTGCTGCTCAAGCTGGATCTGCGTCACCTCACGCTCTTTCATTTCGATTTTCAGCTGCTCAAGCGTCGCCTGACGCTCGGCTTCCGCCTTCTCACGATCTGAAATCTCCTGGTTAAGCTGGGCAATGTTGTCTTTCAGCTGGACGTTGAGCTTTAAATCGCGCTCGCGCATCTCTTCCAGCTTATCAACCAGTTTTGACAGGCGCTGACGGGACTCCTCCAGCTGTTCCACGACGACGGAAAGAAAATAGACCGCCCAGGGGGTGATCAGCAAACCGAAGAAGATAGAGCGGATGACGTCGATACTCTCGACCTGACCATGCAACACCATGGTCACGGCCATTTGCACGACAATGGCCAGAACAACCAGCGCCAGCGCCAGCAGCATGGAGAAACGCACCAGCCCGAGCTTCATCATCAGGTCGACGTAGTACTGGGCAAGCATTCGAATTTGCTTCATAGAGGATCCCTTCACGACTTTATCGCTCAATAATACTCAAATTCGCGGCGGGACGTTGAAGGTTGTGAGAAAAAGTGCGGGGTGAAACAGGAGATTAGCCTCGCTTCCGGCTAACCGGAAGCGAGGAGAGGAGAATCAGGAGCGTTTCAGCAGCAGCCAGAGGCTGATCAGCAGGAAGCTGGCGCTCGGCAGCAGCGCACCAATAATTGGCGGAATGCCGTAAACCAGCGTCAGCGGGCCAAAGATCTGATCGAGGACGTAGAATACAAAGCCGAAGCTGATCCCGGTGACCACGCGAACACCCATCGGTACGCTACGCAGCGGGCCAAAGATAAACGACAGGGCCATCAGCATCATCACCGCCACGGACATCGGCTGGAAGATTTTGCTCCACATATTGAGCTGATAACGCCCGGCATCCTGCCCGCTCGACTTCAGGTATTTGACGTAGTTGTGCAACCCGCTGATGGAGAGCGCGTCCGGATCCAGCGCCACCACCCCGAGTTTGTCCGGCGTGAGGTTGGTTTTCCACGTCCCGGACACCGTCTGAGAGCCGGTGATTTGTTTCGGGTTCGTCAGGTCAGACTCGTCAACCTGGGATAACCGCCACTGCTTGTGTTCGGGGTCAAACTTCGCTGACGATGCGTGACGTACAGACTGTAAACGACGCTCATCATTGAAGGCGTAAATACTCACGCCGCCCAGCTCATCATCCCCTTTCACGCGTTCGATATAGACGAAGTTCTGGCCATCTTTCGCCCATAACCCTTGCTGTGTAGAGAGCAGTGAACCGCCGTACATCGCCTGGGCACGATAGTTACGCGCCATCTGTTCGCCCTGCGGTGCCACCCACTCGCCAATCGCCATGGTCAACAGCACCAGTGGGATCGCGGTTTTCATGACCGACAGCGCCACCTGCAAACGGGTAAAGCCCGATGCCTGCATCACAACCAGTTCGCTGCGCTGTGCCAGCATCCCCAGCCCCAGCAGCGCGCCCAGCAGGGCCGCCATCGGGAAGAAGATCTGCACATCTTTTGGCACGCTGAGCAGGGTATACATCCCTGCACCCAGCGCGTCGTAGCTCCCTTGCCCGGCTTTTTTCAGCTGATCGACAAATTTGATAATGCCGGAGAGCGACACCAGCATGAACAACGTCATCATGATGGTGGTGAAAATGGTTTTACCGATATAGCGATCAAGAACGCCAAACGCCTGCATTAGATGGCTCCTTTACGCGAAAATCGGGCACGTATGCGGCGCACTGGCACCGTATCCCACAGGTTTAATCCCAGCGCCAGTAAGATGTACAGGCTGTTGACGAACCACGTCCAGACCATCGGGTCCAGCTTACCCTTCGCGCCGTTAGAACGAATCGAGGTTTGCAGCAGGAAGTAGATCAGGTACAGCAGCATCGCCGGCAGCATCGAGAGCACGCGCCCCTGACGCGGGTTCACCACGCTCAGCGGCACGACAATCAATGCCATCATAAACACGGTGAAGACGAGCGTAATACGCCAGTGGAACTCCGCGCGCGCTCTGTCGGTATCGGTGTTCCACAGCGTACGCATATCCATTTGCTCGGTATCCGTTGGATCGAGCGCCACCGCCTGATGACCAATAATGGCCTGATAGTTCTGGAAATCCGTAATACGGAAGTCACGAAGCATCGCGGTGCCTTCAAAGCGGGTGCCTTTATTCAGCGTCACGACCTGGGAACCATCTTTGCGCTGCGCAAGCTGACCGGAGTCTGCCACCACCACCGATGGACGGGCGTTTCCTTTGGTCCGCAGCTGCGCCAGGAAGACGTCGTTGAATTTACTGCCGTCGACGCTCTCAATAAACAGCACTGAGTTTCCGTCGGTCGCCTGCTGGAACTGCCCCTGCGCTAATGCCGCCATACCGGGGTTCGCTTTTGCTTCAGCCAGCACTTCATCCTGATGACGAGAGGACATTGGGCCCGCCCACATCACATTCACCGCGGCGACGATACCCGTGAACAACGCCAGTATCATGGCGGCTTTCACCAGAACAGCTTTGCTCAAGCCACAGGCATGCATCACCGTGATTTCACTCTCGGTATAAAGCTTACCGAGCGTCATGAGCAGACCGAGGAAAAGACTTAGCGGCAGAATAAGCTGCGCCATTTCCGGGATCCCTAAACCAAGCAGGGAAAGCACCAGATTCGTTGGAATTTCGCCGTCAACGGCCGCACCGAGGATCTTGACCAGCTTCTGACAGAAAAAAATCAGCAGCAGGATGAAGAGGATCGCCAGTTGGCTTTTGAGCGTCTCCCGCACCAGATATCTTATGATTATCACTTTAAATACGCCCGTAAAAACCCGTCTCTTTGCTGGAAAATCGCTTGTTTCATGGCTTAAACGTCATTTATTCTCTTGAGTCGTCGAAATCATCGCTAAGATTAAAACACCCGGCGGATTCACGCTTCAGGACTTTTTCTGACGTGTCGAAACCGTAATAACGTAAGATTAACACGAAGTCACCACAACAGCGGACTTGAGTTACGAAAGGTTTCAATTCTATCCGTAGCAGCCGCTGTTGTCTTTAAGATTCAGGAGCGTAGTGCATGGAGTTCAGTGTAAAAAGCGGTAGCCCGGAGAAACAGCGGAGTGCCTGCATCGTTGTGGGCGTCTTTGAACCACGCCGACTCTCCCCGATCGCCGAGCAACTCGATAAAATCAGTGACGGCTACATTAGCGCCCTGCTGCGCCGTGGCGAACTGGAAGGCAAACCTGGGCAGACGCTGTTACTGCACCATGTTCCGAACGTGCTGTCCGAACGTATTCTGCTGATTGGCTGCGGTAAAGAGCGCGAGCTGGATGAACGTCAGTATAAGCAGGTGATTCAGAAAACAATTAATACCCTGAATGACACCGGCTCAATGGAAGCCGTTTGCTTCCTGACCGAACTGCACGTCAAAGGTCGTAACACCTACTGGAAAGTGCGCCAGGCTGTCGAAACCGCAAAAGAGAGCCTGTACAGCTTCGATCAGCTCAAGACCAATAAAAGCGAGCCGCGCCGTCCGCTGCGTAAAATGGTCTTTAACGTGCCAACCCGTCGCGAACTCACCAGCGGCGAGCGCGCCATCCAGCACGGTCTGGCGATTGCCGCCGGGATTAAAGCCGCAAAAGATCTGGGCAACATGCCGCCTAATATCTGTAACGCCGCCTATCTGGCCTCTCAGGCGCGCCAGCTGGCTGACTCCTACAGCAAGAATGTCATCACCCGCGTTATCGGCGAACAGCAGATGAAAGAGCTGGGTATGCACTCTTACCTGGCGGTGGGCAACGGCTCGCAGAACGAATCCCTGATGTCGGTTATCGAATACAAGGGCAATCCGTCAGAAGACGCGCGTCCTGTTGTGCTGGTCGGCAAAGGCCTGACCTTCGATTCCGGTGGTATCTCCATCAAGCCTTCTGAAGGCATGGATGAGATGAAGTACGACATGTGTGGTGCAGCGGCGGTGTATGGCGTGATGCGTATGGTGGCTGAACTTCAGTTACCGATTAACGTTATCGGCGTGCTGGCGGGCTGCGAAAACATGCCGGGTGGACGCGCTTATCGTCCGGGTGATGTCCTGACCACCATGTCCGGCCAGACCGTTGAGGTGCTGAACACCGATGCCGAGGGCCGTCTGGTGCTGTGCGACGTATTAACCTACGTTGAACGCTTCGAACCTGACGTGGTGATCGACGTGGCCACCCTGACCGGTGCCTGCGTGATCGCGCTGGGCCACCACATCACCGGCCTGATGTCGAACCACAATCCGCTGGCGCACGAGCTTATCGGCGCGTCCGAACAAGCCGGTGACCGCGCATGGCGTCTGCCACTGGGTGACGAATACCAGGAACAGCTGGAGTCTAACTTTGCGGACATGGCGAACATCGGCGGCCGTCCTGGTGGTGCCATCACCGCGGGCTGCTTCCTGGCACGCTTCACCCGCAAGTACAACTGGGCGCACCTGGATATTGCCGGCACCGCATGGCGCTCCGGAAAAACCAAAGGCGCGACCGGTCGTCCGGTTGCGTTGCTGTCGCAGTTTCTGCTAAACCGCGCCGGATTTAATGGCGACGAGTAAGTCAAAACGGCAGTAAACCGTAGGCCGGGTAAGGCGAAGCCGCCACCCGGCTTAAGTATTTAAAGTGAGCACAAGAAGCCCCATATATGAAGAATGCAACGTTCTACCTTCTGGACAATGACACCCATCAGGATGGCCTCAGCGCCGTAGAACAGCTGGTGTGTGAAATTGCCGCAGAACGTTGGCGCGCAGGTAAGCGGGTTCTGATTGCCTGTGAAGATGAACAGCAGGCGATTCGTCTTGACGAAGCGCTGTGGGCGCGCCCGCCAGAGAGTTTTGTACCGCATAACCTGTCTGGCGAAGGGCCGCGCGGCGGCGCACCGGTCGAGATAGCCTGGCCGCAAAAGCGCAACAGCAGCGCGCGCGATATTCTGATTAGCCTGCGGATAGATTTTGCAGATTTTGCCACCGCTTTCACAGAAGTGGTAGACTTTGTCCCTTACGAAGAATCCTTGAAACAACTGGCGCGCGAACGCTACAAAGCGTACCGCCTGGCTGGTTTTAACCTGAATACGGCAACCTGGAAATAATGGAAAAGACATATAACCCACGCGATATCGAACAGCCGCTTTACGAGCACTGGGAACAGCAGGGCTATTTCAAGCCTAACGGCGATGAAAGCAAAGAGTCCTTCTGCATCATGATCCCGCCGCCGAACGTCACCGGCAGTTTGCATATGGGTCATGCCTTCCAGCAGACCATCATGGATACCATGATCCGCTACCAGCGCATGCAGGGCAAAAACACCCTGTGGCAGGCGGGGACTGACCACGCGGGTATCGCGACCCAGATGGTGGTTGAGCGTAAGATTGCCGCTGAAGAGGGTAAAACCCGTCACGATTACGGTCGCGACGCCTTTATCGATAAAATCTGGCAGTGGAAAGCAGAATCTGGCGGCACCATTACCCGTCAGATGCGCCGTCTCGGTAACTCCGTAGACTGGGAGCGCGAGCGTTTCACCATGGACGAAGGCCTTTCCAACGCCGTAAAAGAAGTGTTCGTCCGTCTGTACAAAGAAGACCTGATTTACCGTGGCAAACGCCTGGTTAACTGGGACCCGAAACTGCGCACCGCGATCTCTGACCTGGAAGTGGAAAACCGCGAGTCTAAAGGCTCCATGTGGCACATCCGCTATCCGCTGGCCGACGGCGCGAAAACCGCAGACGGTAAAGATTACTTAGTGGTGGCGACCACCCGTCCGGAAACCCTGCTGGGCGATACCGGCGTGGCCGTTAACCCGGAAGATCCGCGTTATAAAGATCTGATTGGCAAATTCGTGGTGCTGCCGCTGGTGAACCGCCGCATTCCGATAGTGGGCGACGAACACGCCGACATGGAAAAAGGCACCGGCTGCGTGAAAATCACCCCGGCGCACGACTTCAACGACTACGAAGTGGGTCGTCGTCACGCCCTGCCGATGATCAACATTCTGACCTTCGACGGTGACATCCGTGAAAGCGCAGAAGTGTATGACACCAAAGGCAACGAATCCGACGTTTACTCAAGCGACATTCCGGCGGAGTTCCAGAAGCTGGAACGCTTTGCCGCGCGTAAAGCGATTGTGGCTGCCGTTGACGCACTCGGCCTGCTGGAAGAGATTAAACCTCACGATCTGACCGTGCCGTACGGCGACCGTGGTGGCGTGGTTATCGAGCCAATGCTGACCGACCAGTGGTATGTGCGTGCCGACGTGCTGGCAAAACCGGCTGTTGAAGCGGTTGAAAACGGCAGCATTCAGTTCGTGCCGAAGCAGTACGAAAACATGTACTTCTCCTGGATGCGCGATATTCAGGACTGGTGTATCTCCCGTCAGCTGTGGTGGGGTCACCGTATCCCGGCATGGTACGACAACGAAGGCAACGTATACGTTGGCCGCAGCGAAGATGAAGTGCGTCAGGAAAACAACCTGAGCGCAGACGTTGCCCTGCGTCAGGACGAAGACGTGCTGGATACCTGGTTCTCCTCCGCGCTGTGGACCTTCTCCACCCTCGGCTGGCCAGAGAACACCGACGCGCTGCGTCAGTTCCACCCAACCAGCGTGATGGTGTCTGGCTTCGATATCATCTTCTTCTGGATTGCCCGCATGATCATGATGACCATGCACTTCATTAAAGATGAAAACGGCAAGCCGCAGGTTCCGTTCCATACCGTCTATATGACCGGTCTTATCCGTGACGATGAAGGCCAGAAGATGTCCAAATCCAAGGGCAACGTCATTGACCCGCTGGATATGGTGGACGGGATCTCCCTGGAAGAGCTGCTGGAAAAACGCACCGGCAACATGATGCAGCCGCAGCTGGCAGAGAAGATCCGCAAGCGCACCGAGAAACAGTTCCCGAACGGGATTGAATCTCACGGTACTGACGCCCTGCGTTTCACCCTGGCGGCGCTGGCCTCCACCGGTCGCGACATCAACTGGGACATGAAGCGTCTGGAAGGTTACCGTAACTTCTGTAACAAACTGTGGAACGCCAGCCGCTTCGTGCTGATGAACACTGAAGATCAGGATTGCGGCTTCAACGGCGGCGAGATGATCCTCTCTCTGGCCGACCGCTGGATCCTGGCGGAATTCAACCAGACGGTGAAAGCGTTCCGCGAGGCGCTGGACAGCTACCGCTTCGACATCGCGGCGGGCATTCTGTACGAATTCACCTGGAACCAGTTCTGTGACTGGTACCTGGAGCTGGCGAAGCCGGTCATGAACGGCGGAACGGAGGCAGAACTGCGCGGTACGCGTAACACGCTGATTACCGTGCTGGAAGGTCTGCTGCGTCTGGCGCACCCGATCATTCCATTTATCACCGAAACCATCTGGCAGCGTGTGAAAGCGATCGCGGGCATCAACGCCGACACCATCATGCTGCAGCCGTTCCCGGAATTTGATGCCGCTAAAGTGGATGAAGCTGCCTCAGCGGATACCGAGTGGCTGAAGCAGGCGATCGTCGCTGTACGTAACATCCGTGCAGAAATGAACATCGCCCCGGGCAAACCGCTGGAACTGCTCCTGCGCGGTTGCAGCGACGCGGCTGTTCGTCGTGTCACCGAGAACAATACCTTCCTGAAAACCATGGCTCGTCTGGAAAGCATCACCGTGCTGCCAGCCGATGACAAAGGTCCGGTCTCCGTGACGAAAATCATCGACGGCGCCGAGCTGCTGATCCCAATGGCAGGTCTCGTCGACAAAGACGCAGAGCTGGCACGCCTGGCGAAAGAAGTGGCAAAAGTCGACGTGGAAATTGGCAAAATCGAAAGCAAACTGGCGAACGAAGGCTTTGTCGCCCGCGCGCCGGAAGCGGTCATCGCCAAAGAGCGTGAACGCCTGGTTGCTTTCGCCGATGCGAAGACCAAGCTGATTGAGCAGCAGGCGGTGATTGCGGCCCTGTAATGCTTTTACCCCTTACGCTTCAGGGCGTAAGGGGTATTCTTCCTGAAAACTCCTCGCTTGCACTCCCCTTTCTGCGGTGCTATTAACAGCAATTGTGTGTCAATTTTTGTAATGAGTAATGCTATGAGCGTGATTACCCCCGTCGCGACGACGATGCGTCGGATCGCTGTGCAGGACAACCCGGCTATCGCCGCCGTTATCCGTACGGTTTCTGCCGAATATGGCCTGACGGCTGATAAAGGCTATACGGTTGCTGATCCAAATCTGGACGAGCTGTTCCAGCTTTACAGCCAGCCGGGCCATGCCTACTGGGTTATTGAGCAGAATGGCCAGGTGGTGGGCGGCGGCGGCGTTGCTCCGCTCAGCTGCAGTGAGCCGGATATCTGCGAGCTGCAGAAAATGTATTTCCTGCCATCTGTTCGCGGACAAGGCCTGGCGAAGAGACTGGCGCTGGTCGCACTCGACTATGCCCGCAATCAGGGTTTTACACGCTGTTACCTCGAAACAACCGCCTTCCTCAAAGAGGCCATCGGCCTGTATGAACATCTGGGCTTTGAGCATATTGATGCACCGCTGGGCTGCACCGGCCACGTCGATTGCGAAGTCAGGATGCTGAAAACGCTGTAAATACTTTTGCTGCCCTCTTCTGTTAAGCGGTGGTTAACTGAATGCTCTACACTCTCAGTTCACACCATAACGGGGGAAACACGATGTCGAAGATAAAAAGCTACGCCGCACCGCAGGCGGGTGCAGAACTTGAACTGTACGAGTACGATGCGGGCGAACTAAAAGCAGAAGACGTCGAAGTACAGGTTGATTACTGCGGGATCTGCCACTCGGATCTCTCCATGATCGACAACGAATGGGGCTTTTCAAGCTATCCACTGGTCGCCGGACACGAAGTGATTGGCCGCGTCGTGGCGCTCGGCAGCGCTGCGCAGGACAAAGGCCTGAAAGTGGGCCAGCGCGTGGGTATTGGCTGGACGGCACGCAGCTGCGGTCATTGCGACGCCTGTATCAGCGGCAACCAGATCAACTGCCTTGAAGGCGCCGTTCCAACCATCCTCAACAAGGGCGGTTTTGCCGATAAACTGCGCGCCGACTGGCAGTGGGTCATTCCGCTGCCGGACAGCATTGATATCGAATCCGCAGGCCCGCTGCTGTGCGGCGGCATTACCGTCTTTAAACCGCTGCTGATGCACCATATCACCGCCACCAGCCGTGTGGGTGTGATTGGTATCGGGGGGCTCGGTCATATTGCCATCAAACTGCTGCACGCGATGGGCTGCGAAGTGACGGCATTCAGTTCTAACCCGGCGAAAGAGCAAGAAGTGCTGGCGATGGGGGCGGATAAAGTGGTGAACAGCCGGGATCCAGACGCGCTGAAAGCACTGGCGGGTCAATTCGATCTGATCATCAACACCGTTAATGTCGATCTCGACTGGCAGCCGTACTTTGAAGCACTGGCCTACGGCGGTAACTTCCATACGGTGGGTGCCGTGCTGAAGCCGCTGCCGGTTCCGGCGTTTACCCTGATCGGCGGGGATCGCAGCGTGTCCGGCTCTGCAACCGGCACGCCGTTCGAGTTGCGCAAACTGATGAAGTTCGCCGGGCGCACGAAAGTATCGCCAACCACCGAACTCTATCCGATGTCGAAAATCAACGAAGCGATCCAGCACGTGCGTGACGGCAAAGCCCGTTACCGTGTGGTGTTGAAAGCAGATTTTTAATGTGACACCCCCCTCTCCCACCGGGAGAGGGCGCAAACACTAAAAACGGTAACGGTTGTTACCGTTTTGCTTCTACCATGGCCTTAAACACCTCTGCCACCGCAACCGCTCCCGGATCCATTACCCCATCCAGATTCTCTTTATTCACATACGACGAACGTCCCGCGCCCGCTTTGCCCATTCTGGCCGTTGCCTCTGCGCCCTGCTGTGCCGCCTGCGCCGCCGCCTGAAGATCGTTTTTCTGCAACGTCTCCAGCGCCGGCTGTAGCGCATCGATCAGCGTGCGATCGCCGAGATCGGCCCCGCCATACTGCTTCATCTGTGCCAGCCCGCTCAGCAATGCATCCGCAAGCGATTGTCCGTCATGCAGCTTTTGTCCGGCTGCCGTGAAAAAGATCGACATTAATACGCCACTCGATCCGCCCATCACCGTTGCCAGCCGCTCGCCCACCAGCAGAAGTAATGTCGACACGTCGTTAAGAGGAAGGTTGTTCTCCTCCAGACGCTGCGCAATCTCCCGCGCCCCTTGCGCAAAGGTGGATCCGGTATCGCCATCCCCCACTTTCGCATCCAGCGCGTTCAGACGGTTTTCCAGCTGAATCAACGTCTTTGTCACCACAGAGACATATTCGCCCACCTGCGGATTTGCGGACGGGGTAAACTCCACGCGGTCATGGATCGCACTATGCTCCAGGGTACGCAGCGGGGCAAACGCCACCGGCTTCTGCCAGCCCAGCGTCTCAACCTCTTCATGAAGGGCTTTTTCGAACAGATCGTTTAACTTCAGCAGCGTCAGCGAAAAGCCCTTCATATCGAGGGCGCTCACCAGCGGTGCCGGGCCAATCAGGTACGCCAGGTTATCTTTCAGTGCCGAGTGGGCCAGCTCTTTGGTGAGCAGAGCCATCTCAAGCGCTGATACGCCCCCCAGGTTATTGATCAACACTGCGAAGCGCCCGTCACCCGCCTTCGCCTTGAGCGGCGTCACCAGCGTGTCGATAATCGCTTTACTGTTCTGCGTATCCACGACGGAAGCCCCCGGCTCACCATGAATGCCCAGACCCAGCTCGACATGACCTTGCTTAATGCGCCCTTCTTCCTCGTCGCTTCCCGGCAGATTACACGTTTGCATCGCAACACCCAGGCTCCAGAGGTTATCGCAGGCCTGTTGCGCAATATTACGCACTTCACTCAGCGATTTTCCGTGCTCTGCGGCATAACCCGCGATCTTATGAACCAGCGCCGTACCGGCAATGCCGCGCGGCTGTTTGTTGTCCGGCAGCGCAATATCGTCTGCCACAATGACCATCTCCACCTTCAGGCCGTAGCGTTTCGCCTTTTCTGCCGCCAGACCAAAATTCAGGCGGTCACCGGTGTAGTTTTTAACGATCAGCAGGCAGCCACGGTCACCCGTCACCGCCACAATGGCATTCAGCACCGCATCCACGCTCGGCGAGGCGAAAAGATCGCCGCACACTGCTGCCGTCAACATACCTTTTCCGACAAACCCGGCGTGTGCAGGCTCGTGGCCGGAACCGCCACCGGAGATCACCGCCACGCGGCTCTTGTCCCAGTCGCTGCGGGCCACAATGCGAATGGCAGGATCAACATCAAGCTTGACGAGGTTACCGTGCGGAGCAGAAATCAGAATGCCTTCAATAGCATCGTTGACCAGTTGTTTGCGATTATTAAAAAAGAATCTGGACATACATTCTCAACTTGTTGTGAACCGTATGCAAAAGCATAGTCCGCGCTGGGTAATACGCCGCAAAGTAAGGAATTTTTAACGCCATTTTGCCGTCAGGTTGCCTATACTCCACCCAGGACTAAGAGAGGATGAGTATCATGAGTACACCATTGTTAATTGCCAGGACGCTGGAGAAAGAGCTGTTTTTACTGCCTGCGATGGCGAACCGTCACGGCCTGATCACCGGCGCCACCGGGACGGGGAAAACCGTTACCCTGCAGAAGCTGGCCGAATCGCTCTCTGAGATTGGTGTGCCGGTCTTTATGGCCGATGTAAAAGGCGATTTAACCGGTGTGGCTCAGGAGGGGGCACCCTCAGAAAAACTCCTTGAGCGTCTGAAAAATATCGGCGTCAATGACTGGACGCCGCACAACAACCCGGTAGTTGTCTGGGATATCTTTGGTGAGAAAGGTCATCCGGTACGTGCCACCGTCTCCGATCTTGGCCCGCTGCTGCTGGCCCGTCTTCTGAATCTCAACGATGTCCAGTCCGGGGTGTTGAACATCATCTTCCGTATTGCCGACGATCAGGGGCTGCTGCTGCTCGATTTCAAAGATCTGCGCGCCATAACCCAATATATCGGCGATAACGCTAAATCCTTCCAGAACCAGTACGGCAACATCAGCAGTGCCTCCGTGGGGGCCATTCAGCGCGGGTTACTGACGCTGGAGCAACAGGGTGCAGAACATTTCTTCGGCGAGCCGATGCTCGATATCAAAGACTGGATGCGCACAGACAGCAACGGCAAAGGCATCATCAACATTCTCAGCTCAGAGAAGCTCTATCAGATGCCGAAACTCTACGCCGCCAGCCTGCTGTGGATGCTCTCTGAACTTTACGAACAGCTACCGGAGGCGGGCGACCTTGAGAAGCCGAAGCTGGTGTTCTTCTTCGACGAAGCGCACCTGCTGTTCAACGATGCGCCGCAGGTGCTGCTCGACAAGATCGAGCAGGTTATCCGGCTGATCCGCTCCAAAGGCGTCGGCGTGTGGTTTGTTTCGCAAAACCCGTCGGATATCCCCGATAACGTGCTGGGGCAGCTCGGTAATCGCGTCCAGCACGCCCTGCGTGCCTTTACGCCAAAAGATCAGAAAGCCGTCAAAGCTGCCGCACAAACCATGCGCGCGAACCCGGCCTTTGATACCGAAGCGGCGATTCAGGCGCTGGGTACCGGTGAAGCGCTGATCTCCTTCCTGGATGCCAAAGGCAGCCCGTCAATTGTGGAACGCGCCATGGTGATAGCCCCTTGCTCGCGAATGGGGCCGGTAACGGACGATGAGCGCAACGGCCTGATTAACCACTCCCCGGTTTATGGGAAATACGAAGATGAGGTGGATCGCGAATCTGCCTTCGAGATGCTGCAAAAAGGGGTACAGGCCACCACCGACTCGCAGGACGCCCCACCCGCCAGGGGTCAGTCAGTCGCGGTGGATGACGGCATTCTGGGCGGGCTGAAAGACATTTTGTTTGGCAGTACCGGGCCGCGCGGCGGCAAGCGCGATGGCGTTGTGCAGACAATGGCGAAAAGCGCCGCGCGGCAGGTCACGAATCAGATAGTGCGCGGCATGCTGGGGAGTCTGTTAGGCGGTCGCCGCCGGTAGCGGAGCAACCCACGGCCGTCCCAGCGCCGAGCCCTGCACACCGTGCTCATGCAGATAGCGATCAATCTCCACCATCCCCGTCCAGCGGTTCTCACACCACAGCGGTGCCAGAAGCGTTGGACGACGGGCGCTGGCGGAGATACGGTGATAGACAATCTCGGGCGGCGTATGACGGATCATCTCCCCTGCCGTTACCGTATACTCGTCGAGTGCGATGCCATTTAACCGCCCGGCTTGCCAGGCTTTGGCCATAATGCTGCCCTGCACAATATGCAGCGGGTGCAGCTTGATCCCGTCCACGCCTGTCTCAATGACTTTTTCCAGCGTCTCCAGGCCATGCTGCTGCCCTTCTCCCGGCAGGCCGACAATCAGATGCGTGCAGACTTTCAGGCCACGTTCGCGGGCAAGGCGCGTGGTGCGCTGATAGCAGGCAAAATCATGGCCGCGATTAATACGGTGCAGGGTTTTGTCATGCGCGCTCTGCAGGCCTAGTTCCAGCCAGATCTCATAGCCCTGCTCTTTATACTCGCTGAGTAAATCCAGCACCGCGTCAGGCACGCAGTCCGGACGCGTACCGACACACAGCCCGACAATGTTCGCCTGAGCGACCGCCTGCTGATACATCGAACGCAGCACCTGTACTTCCGCCCATGTGCTGGTGTAGGCCTGGAAATAGGCCAGATACCGCTTTGCCCGGTTTACAAGGCTGGCCTGATGCGCGAGCTGTTCCGCGATAGATTTATGCTGCTGCGCCTCGTCCGCAAAGGAGGCCACGTTACAGAAGGTGCAGCCGCCGCGCCCGAGCGTACCATCGCGATTCGGGCAGCTAAAACCGCCATGCAGCGTCAGCTTGTGAACCTTTTGCCCGTAGCGCTGCAAAAGATCCCCACCAAACATATTGACTAATTTCTGTAACTGCATAATCTGATAGACCGTCCCGAAGAAAGGGGACAAGCCTGCCATTTTTAGCCACCATCGGCGATGACCTGGATCAATCGCCCTGGCTGGCCTTTATCTATTTGAATAACTACTCAAGATTACTGCAATTTCATTCACGGCAAATGTGATTACTTTTCCTTATGTTCTGATTGTTTTTTTTATTTATAACGCCAGCACTGAAAAACAGTGACTTTATGCGGGTTTAAACCGCACAGCAGTTTATTATCCTGTAAAAAAACCAGCATTCAGCACGCTGCATCAATAATACCGCTTTCATATAGTGAGTCAGATCACACTCCGCTGCGACTTCGCAGGGCGCTTAGTGGTTGTAAAAATAGTTAAATATCTTTTAAATACAATGCATTATCTTCTCTATAGCACATTTTTGTATAAATAAGATTGCCATTTGACCTGTGTACCAATTCCCGATAAGTTGGAAATCCGCTGGAAGCTTTCTGGATGAGCGGCCTGCTCATCATATTTATGCAGTAATTGAGATTCCCTCTGAAGCAAGTCCTCAAACTTGTTTACCTGCGCGAAAGGATGAAAAGAGGGCGAATGCGAGGTCCGCGTATGAAACGCAAACCCCGTCGCCATGCTCTTTCTGTGCCTGTGCGCCACGGTTCAGTGGGAAGCCCGACGAGCCTGGGGAGGTTCACTGATATGTTGTACGATAAATCCCTTGAGAAGGATAACTGTGGTTTCGGCCTGATCGCCCACATAGAAGGCGAACCTAGCCACAAGGTAGTGCGTACTGCTATTCACGCACTGGCCCGTATGCAGCACCGTGGTGCCATCCTTGCCGATGGTAAAACCGGCGACGGTTGCGGCCTGCTGCTGCAAAAACCGGATCGTTTCTTCCGTATCGTGGCGGAAGAGCGCGGCTGGCGTTTAGCCAAAAACTACGCTGTCGGTATGCTGTTCCTGAATCAGGATCCTGAAAAAGCTGCCGCCTCACGCCGCATCGTTGAAGAAGAACTTCAGCGTGAAACCCTGTCTATTGTCGGCTGGCGCGATGTGCCAACCAACGAAGGGGTGCTCGGTGAAATCGCCCTCTCCTCGCTGCCTCGTATTGAACAGATTTTTGTTAATGCGCCTGCGGGCTGGCGTCCACGTGATATGGAACGCCGTCTGTTTATTGCCCGCCGCCGCATTGAAAAACGTCTCCAGGACGACAAAGAGTTCTATGTCTGTAGCCTCTCGAACCTGGTGAACATCTATAAAGGTCTGTGTATGCCGGCTGACCTGCCGCGCTTCTACCTGGACCTGGCGGACCTGCGTCTGGAATCGGCCATTTGCCTGTTCCACCAGCGCTTCTCCACCAACACCGTTCCACGCTGGCCGCTGGCACAGCCGTTCCGCTATCTGGCGCACAACGGCGAGATCAACACCATCACCGGTAACCGCCAGTGGGCGCGCGCCCGTACCTATAAGTTCCAGACCCCACTGATCCCGGACCTGCATGATGCTGCGCCGTTCGTTAACGAAACCGGCTCTGACTCCAGCTCCATGGATAACATGCTGGAGCTGCTGCTGGCAGGCGGCATGGATATCGTGCGTGCCATGCGTCTGCTCGTGCCACCGGCCTGGCAGAACAATCCGGATATGGATCCGGAGCTGCGTGCATTCTTTGACTTTAACTCCATGCACATGGAGCCATGGGATGGCCCGGCGGGCATCGTCATGTCCGACGGTCGTTTTGCCGCCTGTAACCTGGACCGTAACGGTCTGCGTCCGGCGCGCTACGTCATCACCAAAGACAAGCTCATCACCTGCGCCTCAGAAGTCGGTATCTGGGATTACCAGCCTGACGAAGTGGTTGAGAAAGGCCGCGTAGGGCCGGGCGAGCTGATGGTTATCGATACCCGCGGTGGGCGTATTCTGCACTCCGCTGAAACAGACAACGATCTGAAGAGCCGCCATCCCTATAAAGAGTGGATGGAGAAAAACGTGCGCCGTCTGGTACCGTTCGAAGATCTGCCGGACGAAGAAGTGGGCAGCCGCGAGCTGGACGACGATACGCTGGCAAGCTTCCAGAAGCAGTTTAACTACAGTGCGGAAGAGCTGGATTCCGTCATCCGCGTGCTTGGTGAAAACGGCCAGGAGGCTGTCGGCTCCATGGGTGACGATACCCCGTTTGCCGTGCTCTCCAGTCAGCCACGTGTAATTTATGACTACTTCCGTCAACAGTTTGCACAGGTGACCAACCCGCCAATCGACCCGCTGCGTGAAGCCCACGTCATGTCATTGGCAACAAGCATTGGTCGCGAGATGAACGTCTTCTGCGAGGCAGAAGGCCAGGCTCACCGCCTGACCTTTAAATCTCCGATCCTGCTTTACTCCGATTTCAAACAGCTCACCACGCTGAAAGAGGATCACTACCGTGCAGACACGCTCGATATTACCTTCGACGTGACCGAAGCGACCCTCGAAGAGACGGTGAACGCGCTGTGTGACAAAGCGGAACAGATGGTGCGTAACGGCACCGTTCTGCTGGTGCTGTCTGACCGTAACATTGCGAAGAACCGCCTGCCGGTGCCTGCGCCAATGGCGGTGGGGGCTATCCAGACGCGTCTGGTCGATAAGAGCCTGCGCTGCGACGCCAACATCATTGTTGAAACCGCAAGCGCACGCGATCCGCACCACTTTGCCGTGCTGTTAGGCTTTGGTGCGACGGCGATCTATCCATACCTGGCCTACGAAACGCTGGCTCGTCTGGTGGACACCCGCGCGATCGACAAAGATTACCGTACCGTGATGCTGAACTACCGTAACGGCATCAACAAAGGTCTCTACAAAATCATGTCCAAAATGGGCATCTCGACCATCGCCTCTTACCGCTGCTCGAAGCTGTTTGAAGCGGTTGGCCTGCATAACGACGTGGCAAACCTCTGCTTCCAGGGCGTGGTTAGCCGCATCGGCGGCGCCGGTTTTGCCGACTTCCAGCAGGATCTGGTGAACCTGTCTAAGCGCGCCTGGCTGGCACGTAAGCCGCTGGAGCAAGGTGGTCTGCTGAAGTACGTTCACGGTGGCGAGTATCACGCCTACAACCCGGACGTGGTGCGCACGCTGCAGCAGGCCGTCCAGAGCGGCGAGTACAGCGATTATCAGCAGTATGCTGAGCTGGTGAACAACCGCCCGGCAGCCACGCTGCGCGATCTGCTGGCGCTGAACCCAGGTGATGAAGCGGTCAGCATCGACGACGTAGAACCTGCGTCTGAGCTGTTCAAACGCTTTGACACCGCTGCGATGTCCATCGGCGCATTAAGCCCGGAAGCCCACGAGGCGCTGGCCGAAGCGATGAACAGCATCGGCGGTAACTCTAACTCCGGTGAAGGCGGTGAAGATCCTGCCCGCTACGGCACCAATAAAGTGTCCCGTATCAAGCAGGTGGCATCCGGTCGCTTTGGCGTAACGCCTGCGTACCTGGTTAACGCCGACGTCATTCAGATTAAAGTCGCTCAGGGGGCAAAACCGGGCGAAGGCGGTCAGTTACCGGGTGATAAAGTCACCCCGTACATCGCCAAACTGCGTTACTCGGTACCGGGCGTGACGCTGATCTCCCCGCCGCCGCACCACGATATCTACTCTATCGAGGATCTGGCGCAGCTGATTTTCGACCTGAAACAGGTCAACCCGAAAGCGATGATCTCCGTGAAGCTGGTTTCCGAACCGGGCGTCGGCACCATCGCGACCGGTGTGGCGAAAGCCTATGCGGATCTCATCACCATTGCCGGTTATGACGGTGGTACTGGTGCAAGCCCGCTCTCTTCCGTGAAATACGCGGGTTGTCCGTGGGAGCTGGGCCTGGTGGAAACCCAACAGGCGCTGGTGGCAAACGGTCTGCGTCATAAGATCCGTCTGCAGGTGGACGGCGGTCTGAAAACCGGCCTCGACATCATCAAAGCGGCGATTCTGGGTGCGGAAAGCTTCGGCTTTGGTACCGGCCCGATGGTTGCGCTGGGCTGTAAATACCTGCGTATTTGCCACCTGAACAACTGTGCGACCGGCGTTGCAACCCAGGACGAGAAGCTGCGTAAGAACCACTATCACGGCCTGCCGTTCAAAGTGACAAACTACTTTGACTTCATCGCCCGTGAAACCCGCGAGCTGATGGCGCAACTGGGTGTAAAACGTCTGGTGGATCTGATTGGCCGTACCGACCTGCTGAAAGAGCTGGACGGTTTCACTGCCAAACAGCAGAAACTGGATCTGGGCAAGCTGCTGGAAACGGCCGAGCCGCATCCGGGTAAAGCGGTCTACTGCACCGAGAACAACCCGCCGTTCGACAATGGCGTGCTGAACGCGCAGCTGCTGCAGCAGGCGAAGCCATATGTGGATGAGAAGCAGAGCAAAACGTTCTGGTTTGATATCCGCAACACCGACCGCTCTGTGGGCGCGTCGCTCTCTGGTTACATCGCGCAAACGCACGGCGATCAGGGGCTGGCAGCGGATCCGATCACCGCGCACTTCAGCGGTACGGCGGGTCAAAGCTTCGGCGTGTGGAATGCCGGCGGCGTTGAGCTTTACCTGACTGGCGATGCTAACGACTACGTCGGAAAAGGCATGGCGGGTGGTCTGCTGGCGGTGCGTCCTCCGGTGGGCTCTGCCTTCCGCAGTCACGAAGCCAGCATCATCGGTAACACCTGTCTTTACGGCGCGACCGGTGGCCGTCTGTTTGCCGCGGGCCGTGCGGGTGAGCGTTTTGCGGTGCGTAACTCCGGTGCTATCACCGTGGTGGAAGGCATTGGCGATAACGGCTGTGAATACATGACGGGCGGGATTGTTTGCGTGCTGGGGAAAACCGGCGTGAACTTTGGCGCAGGTATGACGGGCGGTTTTGCATACGTCCTGGATGAAGATGGTGAGTTCCGCAAACGCGTGAACCCAGAACTGGTGGAAGTGCTGGACGTTGATACGCTGGCGATCCACGAAGAACACCTGCGCGGTTTGATTACCGAACACGTGCAGCATACCGGTTCTTCGCGCGGCGAAGAGATCCTGGCGAACTGGCCGGCGTTCTCTGCGAAATTCGCGCTGGTTAAACCGAAGTCCAGCGATGTTAAAGCCCTGTTGGGTCACCGTAGTCGTAGCGCAGCAGAGCTGCGTGTGCAGGCGCAGTAAGGAATTCAGATGAGCCAGAACGTATACCAGTTTATCGACCTGCAGCGTGTTGATCCGCCAAAGAAACCGCTGAAGATCCGTAAAATTGAATTTGTAGAAATCTATGAGCCGTTTTCAGAAGGCCAGGCCAAAGCACAGGCAGACCGCTGCCTGTCCTGCGGTAACCCTTACTGTGAGTGGAAATGTCCGGTCCATAACTACATCCCTAACTGGCTGAAGCTGGCCAACGAAGGGCGTATTTTTGAAGCCGCCGAGCTTTCTCACCAGACCAACACCCTGCCAGAAGTGTGCGGCCGCGTGTGTCCGCAGGACCGTCTGTGTGAAGGCTCCTGTACGCTGAATGACGAGTTTGGCGCGGTGACCATCGGTAACATTGAGCGCTACATCAACGATAAAGCGTTTGAGATGGGCTGGCGTCCGGATATGACTGGCGTGAAGCAAACCGACAAGCGCGTGGCGATCATCGGCGCGGGTCCGGCGGGCCTGGCCTGTGCGGATGTCCTGACCCGCAACGGCGTGAAGGCGGTGGTCTTTGACCGTCATCCGGAGATCGGCGGCCTGCTGACCTTCGGTATCCCGGCCTTCAAGCTGGAGAAAGAGGTTATGACCCGTCGCCGTGAAATCTTCACCGGCATGGGCATTGAGTTCAAACTGAATGTAGAAGTGGGCCGCGACGTGCAGCTCGACGATCTGCTGAAGGATTACGACGCCGTGTTCCTGGGCGTGGGCACCTATCAGTCCATGCGTGGCGGACTCGAGAACGAAGACGCGCCAGGCGTGTACGACGCGCTGCCGTTCCTGATTGCCAACACCAAACAGATCATGGGATATGGCGAAACGGCTGACGAGCCTTACGTCAGCATGGAAGGCAAACGCGTGGTGGTACTGGGTGGCGGTGACACCGCGATGGACTGCGTGCGTACCTCCATTCGTCAGAACGCGGCGCACGTAATCTGTGCTTACCGTCGTGACGAAGAGAACATGCCGGGCTCAAAACGCGAAGTGAAAAACGCGCGTGAAGAGGGCGTGGAGTTCCAGTTCAACATCCAGCCTCTGGGTATTGAAGTGAATGCCAACGGTAAAGTGAGCGGCGTGAAGATGGCGCGCACCGAGATGGGTGCCCCGGATGCCAAAGGCCGTCGTCGCGCGGAGATCGTGGCTGGTTCTGAGCACGTGATCCCGGCTGACGCGGTCGTCATGGCGTTCGGTTTCCGTCCTCACAGCATGGAGTGGCTGGCGAAGCACAGCGTTGAGCTGGATTCGCAGGGTCGTATTATCGCGCCAGAAGGCAGCGACAATGCGTTCCAGACCAGCAACCCGAAAATCTTCGCCGGTGGTGATATCGTTCGTGGTTCTGACCTGGTGGTGACAGCAATTGCCGAAGGCCGTAAGGCGGCAGACGGTATACTGAATTATCTGGAAGTGTAAAAATTGGCCCGGCGATTGCCGGGCCAACTTTTATTTTTTAAGCAGTTGCCAGGTTAAATCGGTCTCCAGCGCGGTTTGATCCGAAATATGGTTAAACGCGCTGTCATTGAGCACCGGGAAAATGGTGACGGTAAAGTTCATCTGCTGGCCGCTGGGTACCCTGCCGTTTTCAACCGCCACGACAGCCTCGTTATTGCGGATATAGAGCGATGACCCATTATCAGTATCCGGCGTAAAATTCACCTGATCCGTTGTTTTCCCTACGTTGTAGCTTTTACCATCCAGCGTCAGGTTGCTGACCTTTATCGCCACACCACCGTTCTGACCAAACTGAAAACGCCCTTTCTGACCAGAAGCCCCCTGTAACAGCGTCGCCATCTGTTGTTTTTCCGGGCAATAGACGCTGACATTTATGTCTTTTTCCGGCATTTTGTTCCAGCTCTGCTGGCTGGTGACAATGCTGTCACGCCGCATCTGGTGATAATCCACAACCGGCTGAGAGAGCGTTAGCTGACAATCGTCAGCATAAGAAAGGCACGGTAAAGCAAGCAGCAATAGCGCAGCCAGACGTTGAATGTTCATCGACATACTCCGTTAACTTCTTCGTAAAACGCGTCTTCGTCGTGCTTTTCAGGAAGCGTAAAATCAAGTTTGCACAGACGGTTATTGTCATCATCAACGGCATAAAGCGCGCTAATCTGATCGGCATCGTTCAGGAAGACATGTCCGTCATCAACCACCGTCACCACGTAGTTATTTTTATCATCCACCACCGAAAGACCTTTCGTCAGCGGCTTCCCGTCGGCCTGCTTAATACGTAACATCACGCGGCGACTGTTCAATACTTTAAAGCTCACTTCGCTTACCGAGCCATGTGCAGCAGCAATATATTTGGTCCCGTTCGCCAGGGTCATGCTCTGCGGTAGCTTGTTCGCATCCACTTCGATACGTGAGTTACGCCATTCAGTCAGGCCGGGAATGACAGCCTGGCCCCAGCGGTCGGTCCAGACGGTGCCCTGCGGCGTGGTGATCTCAACGCCCGCTTTCGGTTCGCTAAGTCTGGCGATGGCAAACGTGTCCTTGATGGAATACGGTGAGAAGGTCACACCGTCTTTGTGCATCGCAATGCCGCCAGACAGGGTCGCATTGTAGTTACGCTGATGATCGCCGCTGGTACCGCCCCCGACGCTAAGCTGGGTGTAGTGAAGATTAGTGTTGATGTTGCCGTTGAAGCTGTTTTCCTGTGATTCGTCATCACGATCGGCAGAAATATAGTAGTTGGTGTTCTCCCCCAGCGAGCCACTGTTCGCCAGACCATAGCTGGTGCTGTCGCCCTGCTTACGCATATACGAACTCAGGCTCTGCGAGCCGCCTAACGGAATGCTGAGGTTGATATAGAGCAGATCGTCGTCCTGGTCGTCCCCCGTGCTGCCCACTGCGCTTTGCCAGTTCACGTTGATTGAAGCGTATTTGAAGGTTTTTCCCCACGACAGAAGCAAGTAGCGGGAATCTTCGCCGTCTCCTGCGGCCTGGTTGTAGCTCAGGCCCGCACTAAATGCCCCGGCCAATTCTGTGGACCAACGTACGTTGGCCGAATAACTGTTGTCATAGCCCTGATAATCATCATCCATGGCATCTGCGAGTTCGCGATAATCACCGCTGTAATGCGCCACGCTGGCAGACAGGCCGACATTCTCAGTCAACGAGTAATCGCTCTGGAGTTCGTTTTTGATACCGTTATCACTGTCGCCAAATTGCGCGTTGCTGGCGGCCATACTGGTTGAGACGTTCCAGCCATCGGTAACCATAAATTCTGTGCGCGCCCCCGCGGCCTGATAATCTTCGGCTACCACGCCGGAGGCAAGCAGGTTCATCCAGGGGAAAATTCGCCAGCCATCGGATACGTTGAACACCAGCGGATCGCTGTAGTCACTGTCTATACCACGCACCTGGCCCGCCGAAACGGTCAGGCCGTTTGGTTTTGAAAGATTTCGGGCTTTTACAGATGCGGCGGGAACAATATAGTGGTTGGTCGAACCGTCGGACTCCACAACGGTGACGTCAAGATCGACGTTGTTACGGACCATCGGGACGTCATCCAGCGTGAACGGGCCCGCCGGTACTAACGTGTTAAAAATGAGTCTTCCGTTTTGACGCACTTCAACGCGCGCCTGCGAGGTTCGGGCAATACCGGATACGCTCACCCCCGAACTGTCTTTCTGCAGACCACTGGTCGGCATTAACTGCACACCGGTAATCGGGACGCCGCTTAACACATCTGACATGGCGTTAATTTCCCCCACCTGCATGGTCAGGCGTTGAGGAACAAACACATGCTCTGCGTAGGTATAAATACTCTCTGCGTTTCGGTTGCCGTTGTCATCCGTCAGGATATAGCGGCTGCGTAGCGACCAGTCCATCGCGTTGAAGCCCGCCTCCAGGCTTGCCTGTGAGTAACGGTTACTGCTGCTGTCACTTCCGCTGTATTCGTTTTTGGTGCTGAAGAGCGAGTAGTTAAGCATGCCTGCCGTGCCGCCATGCTGGAAATTTTTGACATCAGCGCTCAGGCTGTTAAGTGCTTCCGCTGGCAGATAAAGCTCGACCGCTTCCTGGTTTGGCAAGGGATTGATCACCGCCTGAGCGTAATCGCTACGCAGATCATGGCAGGTCTCATTCGCCTTTATGGGCACCGGCATGAGACCTGCAAATTCCAGGAAGTCGTTATCAACGCACATCGTTCCGTCTTCACTGAAGCGTACGGCCGCTGTTCCGCGATCGTTACCGTTCACTTTGACAGAAACGGAATGCGTCCCCGGTAAAAAGCGCGGCGCTTGTGCAAAATAGCGGTTTAGATCGGCCCCAAGACCACGTGATTTCAGGATATCAGTATCAAACGTCACCTCCCTCGCGTGGAGGGAGGGAGCATCAAGCAACATCAGAGGTATTGCGCTATAAATCACAGCGCGCACAAAAAGTGCAAGTTGGCTTTTTTTACGCACCGCCATAATCCTTTATTTTTTATTGAGATCCGAGATAAAGCTGGGCACTTCGACCCCATAGCGGCTGGCCGGGAAAAACTTCACTTTCGTGTTTCCACTGACGGATTTGCCCATAGAAACCGTCATGGTTTCACCGGGTAAAATGTAGGTTTTGGCAAGCGATCCGCTGATGCCTGAAGGCTGCAGCACCACGTTCTGTGCCAGACGCACAACATATTTGCTTGGGTTTTTTACCGTGACGGACGTGCCTGACGCGGTCCATTCGAGGAATTTCCACGCATCGGTTACCACGGCCAGCTTCGCAGGGCGAATCAGTACGGGCAGGTCCTGACGAATATTGATGCCAATTTTCACTTTATTGTCATCGCTCTTCGGCGGGATCCCTTCGAAGGTCACACGCTTGTAGTGCTCAACGTCCAGCGGTTTGCTGGTTTGCAGGATGAAGCGCAATTGCTGAGTCTGACCGGGCTCGAGACGTACCACGGGCTGAGTGGTGACAAGTTTCAGGCCTTTATCATCTGGCAGATCCACCACGTCGGTGTACAGCAGCGACGGATGGCTATCGGTATTTTTGACGTTAATGGTGCCACTGTGGGTCGCTTCATCAATCACCAGCAGACTGGTTTCTGGCACCATACCGGCTGCATGTACGCCAAACTGCACAGAGAATAAAGCTGCGGCAGCGAGTGTTTTAAATAAAACCTTTTTAGAGCATGTCATATGTATATTCCTTGAAAGCACTACTTAACATTCCGTGTTGATGGCGCTTATTTTTGAGAGAAAGGGTGTTCCCTCTGCATTAAATTTAACTCACTTTAAATTTGAAAGAATTACAGATACTTTAGGCTGATCGTCAACTGACCATCCAGCCGGGTATCATCGGTAATGGAAAGCGTTGTGGTATTCTGAATAGCCAGAGACGTTACCAGCGGAAATGTTGCTGTCTGGAAAGCAAGCGGGTCAATACTTCCCGCTAATGCGACGGTAATATTACGATTATTTTCACCCTGACTTGAACCATCAGTACTCTTAGCCCAGGTCATTGAGCCATTCTGCTGATATATTGGATCGACAGATTTTCCGTCTGCAGTAACGCTATTCACCTTCATAAACATGGCATAAGAGCCAATATTTACCGTGCCTGCTTTGCCAACGCCATAGGTCTGGTTAGTCGCACTCTGTGCCCCACCCGTAAATGTACCGGCAGAAACGGTTAATCCTGCGTTAGAGTCGGCGCGATCGTCTATCATATTCCAGGCCACTTTTGTTGCTGCCGTGCAGGTAATGGTGAGATCGATATTCCGTTGCCCTAACTGGTTCACCGCCGTAGAGGACAATTCACCTAAGCGGATATTTCCATAGTCCACCACGCCGCCATTGCTAAATTCAGGAGTACAGGCCGAGGCTGTCAGCGTCCCTTTAATTTTCAATATCGCGGTTTCAGCGGCAAACGTAGAGTTTACGCAAAGGAATAATGCTGTAGCCAATAGAATTTTTTTCACGAGTTAATCCATAACTTATGATTTAAAGAAAATAAAATTCGACTGAGTTCATCCTTGATAGTCGCTATTACCTCCGTTTGCAAAATGCATGGTGCGATAATATAGAAATCATAAATACATGCAACTTAGGTTTATTAACTTTTCTTTTTAGATTTACTCAAACAATAGGCAGGATTTATAAAACAGAGGTTTCCAGTTCTTTTTTGACCATTTATATTCAGAATAATTATTGCTTGCGATGATTTATTTTCGCTGGCTTTGTATTCCAAAATTTCTGTCATATAGAATAAAGCATTGCACTGTCTTAATTTTGTACAAATCTATACATAGAAAAAATATTCGTTCAACAGGCGCTTAATCTTTACATCGACAAAAAAAATCCAGCCGACTGAGGAGGGCTGGATTTTATAATGGATGACGTTTATTTTACCACTCTGAGAGCCGGACGCCCGCCGCGTGGTGGCGGATCGTCATCAGGATCGTTTTCATCCTGGCGGTCAGGTTTGTCGCCGTCAATAACCGACATCACCGTGTCGCTGTCTCGCTCCCCGGTTGCATCGTCTTCATTCAGGCTGGCAACGTCTTCATCGTAAGCCGCTTCCGGCTCGAACATCGTACCCGCGCCGTTTTCCCGCGCGTAGATAGCCAGCACCGCGGCCAGCGGCACGGAAACCTGACGCGGTACGCCGCCGAAACGCGCGTTAAAACGCACTTCGTCGTTCGCCAGTTCAAGATTACCCACCGCACGGGGGGCAATGTTCAAAACGATCTGTCCGTCACGCGCGTATTCCATCGGAACCAGCACGCCCGGCAACGTCACATCCACAACCAGGTGCGGCGTGAGCTGGTTATCCAGCAGCCATTCATAGAAGGCGCGCAGCAGATACGGACGGCGTGGTGAAAGTTGTGACATTTCCACAGTCATTAGCCTCGGCCGAGACGCATTTCACGTTCCGGTTCAGTTAAGGATGCCAGGAAGGAGTCGCGTTCAAAGACGCGGGTCATATAGCCTTTCAGCTCTTTTGCGCCCGGGCCGCTGAATTCAACGCCAAGTGTCGGCAGGCGCCACAGCAGCGGTGCCAGGTAGCAGTCCACCAGGCTGAACTCATCGCTCAGGAAAAACGGTTTCTGGCCGAACACAGGGGCAATCGCCAGCAGCTCTTCACGCAGTTGTTTACGTGCAGCGTCTGCTTCTGAAGCAGAGCCGTTTTCGATCACGTTCATCAGCGTGTACCAGTCTTTCTCGATACGCTGCATGTACAGGCGGCTTTCGCCACGCGCAACAGGGTAAACAGGCATCAGCGGTGGATGCGGGAAACGCTCATCCAGGTATTCCATAATGATACGGGATTCCCACAGGGTCAGCTCGCGATCCACCAGCGTTGGTACACTTTGGCTCGGGTTGAGATCGATCAGATCCTGAGGTGGGTTATCCTTTTCCACATGCTCGATCTCAAAACTGACACCCTTCTCGGCCAGCACGATACGAACCTGATGGCTATAAATGTCAGTAGGACCAGAAAACAGCGTCATTACCGAACGTTTGTTGGCAGCGACAGCCATGAAAACCTCCAGGTATATTCAGAATTTTTACTGCTACCGACCCGGTGGGGCCAGCCAGATGATGTAGCGCCCATCCCAGAGAAGACACATTGTTCAAGAATCGAACAAAAATCGAGTATTCACCGATATTTGGGCAGAAAATTGGATGATAGTTTACCAGATTTTGATGGCTTTGTGGTGAGGGGATTCTGGAAATGCGGAAAAAGAGGAGATATATGCATTGATAATGTGGATAACCTGAGCATTACCCATAAAAAAACCCGCCGAAGCGGGTTTTTCGCCAATCGTTCTGCGTGAGCAGAAAATGATTAACGTTTGGAGAACTGTGGACGACGACGTGCTTTACGCAGACCCACTTTCTTACGTTCAACCTGACGAGCGTCACGAGTAACGAAGCCAGCTTTACGCAGTTCAGAACGCAGGGATTCGTCGTACTCCATCAGAGCGCGGGTGATACCGTGACGGATCGCACCTGCCTGACCGGAGATACCACCACCTTTAACGGTGATGTACAGATCCAGTTTTTCTACCATATCAACCAGTTCCAGCGGCTGGCGAACTACCATGCGGGCAGTTTCGCGACCGAAGTACTGTTCCAGAGAACGCTGGTTGATTACGATTTTACCGTTGCCCGGTTTGATGAACACGCGAGCTGCGGAACTTTTGCGGCGACCAGTGCCGTAGTATTGATTTTCAGCCATTGCCTATAATCCCGATTAGATGTCAAGAACTTGCGGTTGCTGTGCCGCGTGGTTGTGCTCGTTACCTGCGTAAACTTTCAGTTTACGGAACATAGCACGACCCAGCGGGCCTTTTGGCAGCATGCCTTTAACCGCGATTTCAATCACACGCTCAGGACGGCGAGCAATCATCTCTTCAAAGGTCGCTTCTTTGATACCACCGATGTGGCCAGTGTGGTGGTAGTACATTTTGTCTTCACGCTTGTTGCCGGTTACAGCAACTTTTTCTGCGTTCAGAACGATGATGTAGTCACCAGTATCAACGTGCGGAGTGTATTCCGCTTTGTGCTTACCGCGCAGGCGACGAGCCAGTTCAGTAGCCAGACGGCCCAGAGTTTTACCGGTCGCGTCAACAACATACCAGTCGCGTTGTACGGTTTCTGGTTTAGCTGTAAAAGTTTTCATTAAAAGCTTACCCAAATAATAAGTTACACGTTGGTGAACACCCAAACGTTTAGTCAGTTGAGGTTCACACGACAAAGTCCGGCAAACCTACCCCTTCGAATAGCTCATGCCGACACATAGAAAGTTTCGGGAAAAAAACCTTCTCGTAACGTGGGGTCGCAAGATTATAGAGAAGTTGAGGTCAAAGATCGACCCTTAAATGTGATTTGGAATGGGTTTTTCGGGGGGCGAGTTTTTGCGGTCCGGTGCCCTCACCCCCAGCCCCTCTCCCACAGGGAGAGGGTAGCATTTAAGGCATATGCTCCAGCTTCAGATACTCCTCGCTCTGCATCTCCTGCAGGCGCGACAGGCAGCGCTGGAACTCAAACTTCAAACGTTCCCCCTGATACACCTCATATAAAGGCACCTCGGCGCTCACCACCAGCTTGACGTGGCGTTCGTAAAACTCGTCCACCAGCGCAATGAAGCGTCGCGCCTCGCTTTCCATCAGCCGTGTCATGACGGGTACATCCAGCAGCATCACCGTGTGGAACAGGCGCGAAAGAGCGATGTAGTCGTGCTGACTGCGGGCATCCACGCACAGCGTCGCAAAAGAGACCGCCAGCGTTTGGTTTTCAACACCGAGCGTAGGCAACGGACGATGGTTAATCTCCAGCGTCGGGGCGTTTTCGCGCTTTGCCCCCGCCAGCGCCAGCCACAGTTTATCCATCTGGCGGGTGGTCTCGGCATTCAGCGGTGAGAGCCACAGGTGCGCCTGAGTCAGCGTGCGCAAACGGTAATCCACGCCCGCATCAACATTCATAATGTCACAATGCTGTTTGATGGCATCAATGGCAGGCAGGAAACGCGCCCGCTGGAGGCCGTTACGATACAGCTCATCCGGCGGAATATTCGAGGTGGCGACCAGCGTGATGCCGCGGGCAAACAGCGCTTTCATCAGGCCGCCCAACAGCATGGCATCGGTGATATCCGAAACAAAAAACTCATCGAAACAGAGGACGTCCGTTTCAGCTTTAAACCTGTCAGCCACAATCTCCAGCGGATCGCTTTTGCCCTGCAGCGCCGTTAACTCTTCATGCACCCGCAGCATAAAGCGGTGGAAGTGCAGGCGTTGTTTACGCTCACCCGGCAGGCTCTGATAAAACAGATCCATCAACCAGGTTTTCCCGCGACCGACACCGCCCCACATATATAAACCGCGTGCCGGAGCGTTAGCCTGTGGCTCTTTTTTTCCGAGCAGTCGGCTCAATGCCGCCTTCAGTCCACCGCTCTGCCCTGCTTCCGCAGGTTTTGCCGTAAGCTCATGGAAAAGGGTATCCAGACGGTTAACCGCTTCACGTTGAACGTCATCCGGCTGATGTGAGCCCTCGTCCAGGGCCAGTTGATATCGCGATGCGGGGGACAGGTTTTGCATAATCTTGTTGTTATTCCTTCAATTAAACCTCATCAGCAGGCGTGACTGATGAAAAAAAGGCCGTTCTACACTACGCGATGATACGTCAGGATTCCACTTCTGCAGAAATAGCGGTTATAGTGGCAATATCAGGCACAGGCAGGAGCCGAGCCAACACCCTACGGAACAACAAGACAACGGGAGAAGTTCATGACCTGGGAATATGCGCTAATCGGTTTAGTCGTCGGCATCGTGATCGGTGCTGTGGCCATGCGTTTCGGTAATCGCAAATTGCGTCAGCAGCAGTCACTGCAATACGAACTGGAAAAGAACAAAGCCGAGCTGGAAGAGTACCGCGAAGAGCTGGTCAGCCACTTTGCCCGTAGCGCTGAGCTGCTGGACAACATGGCGACCGACTACCGCCAGCTGTATCAGCACATGGCAAAAAGCTCCAGCAGCCTGCTGCCGGAAATGACCGCGGAAACCAACCCGTTCCGCAACCGTCTGGCAGACTCTGAAGCCGGTAACGATCAGGCCCCTGTTCAGATGCCTCGCGACTATTCTGATGGCGCGTCCGGCCTGCTGCGCGGCGGTGTTAAGCGCGATTAATCACACAACCTGAAATTATTTTACGGGCGCAGCGATTGCGCCCGTCCTTTCTTCCTGACCCCAGCTATTATTTAGTTAAACACCTCATTGTTCAGCGGTTTAAAATTCAATAACATCAACGTGTTTTTGGGCCCGTTTTTTCCTTTACTCCAGGTTACGAGAGTCAGCATCGATGAAGAAAAAGAACCAGCTGTTGAGCGCGTTAGCGTTAAGTGTCGGGTTATCTCTCTCGGCGTCCTTCCCTGCCTTTGCCGCCCTTCCCTCGCAGGTGCCGGGCCAGACGGCGATTCCGAGCCTCGCACCCATGCTGGAAAAAGTGTTGCCTGCGGTAGTCAGCGTGCAGGTTGAAGGCACTGCCGTGCAAAGCCAGCGCGTACCTGAAGAACTGAAAAAATATTTTGGCGATGAGTCGCCCGACCAGCAGGCTCAGCCTTTTGAAGGGCTGGGCTCAGGCGTCATCATTGATGCGGCCAAAGGCTATATTCTGACCAACAACCACGTTATCAGCCAGGCCGATAAAATCAGCGTGCAGTTGAATGATGGTCGGGAATTTGATGCCAAACTGATCGGCGGCGATGACCAGAGCGACATCGCGCTGTTGCAGGTGCAAAACCCAAGTAATCTGACCCAGATTGCCATCGCGGACTCCGACAAACTGCGCGTCGGCGACTTTGCTGTTGCCGTGGGCAACCCCTTTGGTTTAGGACAAACGGCGACCTCCGGGATCATTTCCGCGCTGGGGCGCAGCGGCCTGAATCTTGAAGGCCTGGAAAACTTTATCCAGACCGATGCCTCCATTAACCGCGGGAACTCCGGCGGGGCGCTGCTGAACCTTAACGGCGAGCTGATTGGTATTAACACAGCAATCCTCGCGCCAGGTGGCGGCAGTATCGGGATCGGGTTTGCCATTCCCAGCAATATGGCCAAAACGCTGGCACAGCAGCTTATCCAGTTTGGTGAAGTCAAACGCGGCCTGCTGGGCATCAAAGGGATGGAGATGAGCGCCGATATCGCAAAAGCGTTCAACATCAACGTGCAGCGCGGTGCGTTCGTCAGTGAAGTGCTGCCCAATTCCGGCTCGGCAAAAGCGGGCATTAAATCAGGTGATGTGATCGTCAGCCTGAATGATAAGCCGCTGAGCAGCTTTGCAGAACTGCGCTCACGTATCGCCACCACCGAACCGGGCGCCAAAGTGAAGCTGGGCCTGATTCGTGACGGCAAACCGCTGAATGTGGAAGTGACGCTGGACAAGAGTACCTCTTCCTCCGCCAGTGCGGAGCTTATCGCCCCCGCACTGCAGGGAGCGACCCTCAGCGACGGGCAACTGAAAGACGGCACCAAAGGCATCAGCATCGATACCGTAGAGAAGAGCAGCCCTGCCGCGCAGGCGGGATTGCATCAGGATGATGTGATCATCGGCGTGAATCGCACCCGCGTGCAGTCCATCGCTGAGCTGCGCAAGGTGCTGGAAAGTAAACCAACGGTCATTGCCCTGCAAATTATGCGCGGCAACGAATCTATCTATATTCTGTTGCGCTAAGCATTTGCTATCCCGGGTATCACCGCCGCGTGTGATGTCCGGGATAACTCATGTTATGCTGCAAACCGTTCCTTTTTTAACGACACGCGCATCATGCTTTTAAAGCTCTTTCGTTCCATTGCCATCGGTTTGATTGTTGCGGGCCTGCTGTTAGCGGCCATGCCGTCTTTACGCCAGTTCAACAAGCTGTCGGCTCCCCAGTTTGACAGCGCGGATGAAACGCCTGCCACCTATAATCAGGCCGTTCGCCGTGCCGCACCCGCAGTGGTGAACGTCTACAACCGTGGTCTTAACAGTTCAGCCCATAACCAGCTGGAGATCCGTACCCTCGGCTCCGGCGTGATTATGGACGATCGCGGATACATCATTACCAACAAGCACGTGATCAACGATGCTGACCAGATCATCGTCGCACTTCAGGATGGCCGCGTGTTTGAGGCCTTACTTGTCGGCTCTGACAGCCTGACCGATCTGGCCGTGCTGAAAATCAACGCCACCGGCGGGCTGCCCGTGATTCCGATCAACCGAAAACGCACTCCGCACATTGGCGATGTGGTTCTGGCTATCGGTAACCCATACAACCTGGGGCAGACCATCACCCAGGGGATCATCAGCGCCACAGGTCGCATCGGTCTGAACCCATCGGGACGGCAGAACTTCCTGCAAACCGATGCCTCCATCAACCACGGGAACTCCGGCGGCGCGCTGGTCAACTCGCTGGGCGAGCTTATGGGTATCAACACCCTCTCCTTCGATAAAAGCAACGATGGCGAGACGCCGGAAGGGATCGGCTTTGCCATTCCGTTCCAGCTGGCAACCAAAATTATGGACAAGCTGATCCGGGACGGTCGCGTGATCCGCGGTTACATCGGGATTGGTGGTCGCGAAATTGCCCCTATGCATACGCAGGGTGGCGGGATCGATCAGATTCAGGGGATTGTGGTTAACGAAGTGGCGCCTGGCGGACCGGCTGCCAATGCGGGCATTCAGGTTAATGATGTCATTCTGTCGGTCAACGGCACACCGGCGGTCTCTGCGCTTGAGACGATGGACCAGGTGGCAGAAATTCGCCCGGGTTCCATCATCCCGGTTGAAGTCATGCGCAACGATAAGAAACTGACGCTGCATGTGACCATTCAGGAATACCCGGCCACAAACTGACGGGCATAAAAAAACGGAGCGTAGCGCTCCGTTTTTTTTTACCGGGACAAGATCACTTGTTAACGAACTCTTCGCCCAGCGTGATATCTTTCTTCAACGTGTCCAGCATGCCTTCCATCGCGTTTTGTTCAAACGCGCTCAGCGTGCCAATTGGCTTACGCTCTTCGATACCATTTTTACCGAGCAGCAGCGGCTGGGAGAAGAAGCGCGCGTGTTCGCCATCGCCTTCAACATAAGCGCATTCAACCACGCCCTTCTCGCCCTGCAGCGCGCGAACCAGTGACAGACCGAAACGTGCAGCCGCCTGGCCCATAGACAGCGTTGCAGAACCGCCACCCGCCTTCGCTTCCACCACTTCGGTGCCTGCGTTCTGGATACGTTTGGTCAGGTCAGCCACTTCCTGCTCGGTGAAGCTCACGCCAGGGATCTGCGAGAGCAGAGGCAGAATTGTCACACCAGAGTGACCACCGATGACCGGCACTTCAACTTCCGTAGGCTGCTTGCCTTTCAGCTCAGCCACGAAGGTGTTAGAACGGATGATATCCAGCGTGGTCACGCCGAACAGTTTGTTCTTGTCGTAAACGCCTGCTTTCTTCAGCACTTCTGCCGCAATAGCGACCGTGGTGTTCACCGGGTTAGTGATGATACCGATGCACGCTTTCGGACACACTTCAGCGATCTGCTGCACCAGGTTTTTCACGATGCCTGCGTTGACGTTGAACAGGTCGGAACGATCCATACCAGGCTTACGCGCCACGCCGGCGGAGATCAGCACAACGTCAGCACCCTGCAGCGCAGGACGCGCGTCTTCGCCGGAGAAGCCTTTGATGTTAACAGCGGTCGGGATGTGGCTCAGGTCAACCGCCACACCTGGGGTTACCGGAGCAATGTCGTACAGGGAGAGTTCTGAGCCTGAAGGCAGTTGGGTTTTCAGTAGTAGGGCAAGCGCCTGGCCGATACCACCAGCAGCGCCGAGGACTGCGACTTTCATCCTAAACTCCTTATTATGGTTAACTTAAGTATCTGTAAATCCGTTGCGGCGACCTTAATTCAGCAGGTAATTAATTACAATTTTCGTAGCTAAAGAATTTGAGGTCACGCGACTTTCTCTCTTCCCAGAAGACTCTCTGACAACAGACGGCAACGAATTAAGAGGTGGTTACAATACACCCTGCCACGCCACCAAAACAACATCATTTTGATAACATTTAATTTACTTTTAAGCTTATTTGCGTGGCGTGACCCAGGCATGTTTTCCGATAACGAAATCTGATAATATCACTCCCTTTCATAACATTATTTCAGGCTACTGCCTGGTAGATAATTTGCATAAAAATTCATCCACATGCATAATAATGTTGTTTCTATCGTCATATTCCGGGTGACTTATGCGAAGCTCGTCTAAGCAAGAAGAATTAGTAAAGGCGTTTAAAGCGCTACTCAAAGAAGAGAAATTCAGTTCTCAGGGAGAAATTGTTCAGGCGCTGCAGGAACAAGGCTTCGACAATATCAACCAGTCGAAAGTCTCCCGTATGTTGACCAAATTTGGCGCGGTGCGTACCCGTAACGCCAAAATGGAGATGGTCTATTGCCTGCCAGCTGAACTTGGCGTGCCGACAACCTCCAGCCCGCTGAAGAATCTGGTTCTGGATATCGACCACAACGATGCCGTTGTGGTGATCCACACAAGCCCCGGTGCCGCACAGCTGATTGCCCGCATGCTGGACTCTCTGGGTAAAACGGAAGGGATTCTCGGTACCATCGCCGGTGATGACACCATCTTTACCACGCCAGCCAACGGCTTCTCGGTGAAAGATCTCCACGAGGCGATCCTGGTTCTGTTCGAACAGGAGCTGTAATCCTCTCTCCCCGTAGCGTCGCTACGGGGTTCATTCTGCCCCCGCTGCGTTTTCCCCTGTTTTCTCCTGTCCTCAATTTAACAAATAGTGCTTTTTACCACTCATTAACATTCAGCCAGTGAATGATAAATCAAAGAATCGCACAAAATATCAAAATCATTTATCCATATGATTTACTTAGATATAACACGCCAGGGTGAACAGAAAACAACCAACATTATGCCATTAGGTTATAAAAATTGCGCTGTTTAACACGTAATTACCCATGAAACAATTAGTCTGGTATTAATTTTTACCGTTATTAGCGTATACTTGATTTTGTGATGAGGGTCACGAAACAAAGACCCCACTAAAAAATTCGACTAGGTAAAAATCATGAAAATCAAAACAACTGTAGCGGCGCTGAGCGTCCTGTCTGTCCTGTCATTCGGTGCTTTCGCAGCAGACTCCATTAATGCCGATCAGGCGCAATCCCGTGAGGCTATCGGTACGGTTTCTGTCGGCGCAATCGGCACGTCTCCAATGGACATGCATGAGATGCTGAACAAAAAAGCGGAAGAACAAGGTGCATCATCCTATCGCATCATTGAAGCGCGTTCCGGTGACCACTGGCACGCTACCGCTGAGCTGTATAAATAAGTTTTAGTAATAACAGAAGACGACTATCTCCACTCAACGGCACCAGGCATAAAAATAGCAGTTCAACCCTTCTCGCCGTTGAGCAAAAACCTCTTCAGGAGCAAAGACTATGAAAACCAAATTAATCATCGCAACCCTCGGTCTGGCATCGGTTCTCTCTTTCGGCGCAAGCGCAGCCGTCCAGCAGGTGAATACCGAGCAGGCGCAAAATCTGCAGTCTATGGGTAGTGTTTCCGTAACGTCCGTCACCGGCTCTCCGATGGATATCCGTCAGGAGCTGGCCGCAAAAGCTGAAAAAGCAGGCGCCAGCAGCTACCGCGTCACCGAACTGAATCAGGGTGACCACTGGCACGCTACGGCAGAACTGTATAAATAAACCCTCGTCGTATCTCATCATACGACTTGCCCCAGGCCTCGCTGGTCAGGGGCTTTTTTTCGCGTAATCAATGGCGCGCGTTGAAACGCAACTGCCCTTCCAGCTCTTCTTCTGCTTCATCAAACAATAAAATCAGCGCCCCAAATCGTCTGCGCAGCTTATCGGGCAGATGAATAAACTCTATCTCCAGCGGTAACGGCAGCTGACTGCCGGTCACCACATCCCACAGCATATCCAGATTCGTGACGCTTTCCCGTTCCAGATCAAACGCCCGGATAAATTCACGATAGAAGTCTTCCTGACTGTCGATCTCGTCAAAATCAAAGGTATAGGTTTTCATTGCCAGCCACCCAGTCCAGGCGAGCGGCAGATGCCGCCCTGTCTATTATAATCCCCCGATATGCAGGGTTTTGACTTCCAGATACTCTTCCAGCCCCAGCACGGACCCTTCTCGACCCAGGCCAGACTCTTTTACCCCACCAAAAGGTCCAAGCTCCGTGGAAACGGCGCACTCATTAATCCCAATCATCCCGCTTTCGATTGCCTGCGAGACGCGGAAAACGCGCGACAGATTCTGAGTATAAAAGTAAGCCGCCAGACCATAAGGCGTGTTGTTGGCGCGCTGGATGACTTCATCTTCAGAAGTGAAACGGAAGCAGGCGGCAACGGGACCAAACGTCTCTTCTTCCGCCAGTTTCATGCCTTCATGACAGTCGCCAAGCACGGTGGGCATCCAGAAATTGCCCCCAAGCGGATGTGGTTTACCGCCCGCCAGGACAGTCGCCCCCCGGGCAACAGCGTCTTCCACATGCTCGCGCACTTTGTTCACCGCGGAGGGTTCAATCAGCGGGCCTACGACCACACCGTCTTCCAGACCATTTCCCACCTTCAGCGCGTTCACCGCATCGGCCAGTTTGTTCACAAACTTGTCGTAGACGGTTTCCTGAATATAGAAGCGGTTAACGCTGACGCAGACCTGTCCGGCATTACGGAATTTGTTGGCGATCGCCCCTTTGACGGCAGCATCGATGTCCGCATCTTCAAACACGATATACGGGGCATTCCCCCCCCGCTCCATCGAAACTTTTTTCATGGTGTCCGCGGCGTTACGCACCAGCGTTTTGCCGACGGAAGTGGAGCCAGTAAACGAGATTTTCCGCACCTCGTGACTCGCCATAATCGCGTCGCTGATCTCATGCGTATTACCGGCCACGGCGTTGAGGACGCCATCCGGCACACCGGCCTGTTTCGCCAGCGTGAGCAGCGCAAACGCGCTGAGCGGGGTGTTGTTTGCCGGTTTGATGACCCCGGTACACCCCGCGGCCAGCGCCGGACCAAGCTTACGGGTGAGCATCGCCATCGGGAAGTTCCACGGCGTAATTGCCGCCACCACCCCCACAGGCTCACGGGTAGCCAGAATGCGGGAGCCCGGTTTGATCGGTGGAATAATTTCACCGTTAGCGCGCTTGGCCTCTTCGGCAAACCACTGAATAAAACTGGCGGCGTACTCCACCTCGCCTTCAGCTTCTTTCAGGGGTTTGCCCTGTTCGGTGGTCATTAACCGACCAAGCCAGCTTTTATTCTCGATAATCAGTTCATACCAGCGATAGAGAATGGTCGAGCGCTCTTTCGCGGTTTTGGCCCGCCAGGCCGGGAAGGCTTTCGCGGCGGCGGCAATCGCCTCTTCGGTTTCTGCTTTACCGGCTTTCGCCACTTTGGCGATAACATCACCGGTGGCCGGGTTCAACACATCAAACGTCGTGTCCAGCGTTTTCCATATGCCGTTAACCAGATAACCGGTCTGAAAAAGAATGTGGTCCTGAAGCGCCTGGGTAGTCATGTGTCCTCCCTTTCTGAATGTAAGAGCCTGCAGAAATAAGTATAGCCACAAAAAAACCGACGCTTTTAGCGTCGGTTTTTTACTTCAGTCAGTTATCCGTCAGGACATTCTGGTAGCGGTGCAGCATAAACACCAGCCGCGCTACCGGCTCGGTCACCTGAGGAGGCGCTTCCCAGACCCTGAGCTTCTCCTGGTAGACATCCAGCTCTTCCAGCAACTGCTTAAAGTAACGGCGTCGTTTGTCATCACTGGAGGCGGAAAGCACATGGTCCGCGGTACGGCGCAACTGGCGGTGGAATGCCGACAGATCGTCGTTGATGGGCACCGGTGCGTTACGCAGACGCTGATGCGCAATGATCATGGTTAACGCCAGACGAAAGCGGGCAATGTCGCCAGGGAACTTATTCAACAGTAAAAACAGCTGCTGATAGAGCGCAGGCAGATGGTTCTCTTTACGGCGCGCAGTGTTGGTGGTCATGGAGGAGACCGCCGCCGAAACGAACTGGTTCAACAGCACGCGACCTGTTCGCGCCTGGGAATTGTCGCGCACCAGCAAAATCACCATCATCGCCAGGAAACAGCCCACCAGCTGACCCAGGGCGCTGTCGAGGAACTGGCTGAAATGGAACGTCATGGGGTTATCCAGCACCAGAATGTTAATAGTACTGGCGAGGGCACCGAGCGATCCCAGACGGCGCTTCTGCACTTCTATCCCGATAAAGAATGCCATCACCGCAAGACTGATACAGAGCAGCAACATGCTCTGCTGCGTGGACGGGAGGATCACCAGGAAATAGAGCGCGCCAAGCGGTAACGCGGCAATCGTGCCGTACAGGAAATCGATAGCGACCATACGCGGGTTGGGCAGACGCATTGCCAGCGCCGTGACGACGGCAATCATGACCATCGCGCCGCTGCCGGAGGTCCAGCCAGTCCACAGCCAGAACAGCGTGCCGAGCATACAGGCAAGCGTGGTACGCCAGAAGTTGACCATCGCGTGGTGGCGCTCGGCCGACTCCGCCTTGATCACCACTTCGCCCTGCAGGACTTCCTCTTCCGCCGCGCTGATTTTCGTATTGCCGATCACGCCCCGTTTCAGCAGCAGGTAGCGCGTCGCGGCGCCAACCCACGTATAAATGGTCACCGGTGTGTCGCGCTCTCCGGTCCAGGCAATGACCCGCCGCATGCGTTTGAGCTGCTTATGTACGTCCTGCACCGTTTCCACCGGCTCGGCAAACAGTTCGCGGAAGGTATCGGTAACCGATTCCGGGCGGGTGTTCTGAATAAGATAGGTTTCGCACGCCTGGGTAATCAGCGTTAAGGAGACGGTATTGATCGCTTTAAGACGACGGTTGGCGCGCGCCCAGCGCGAGGACTCCATATTAAGGTTACTGCGCATCCCTTCCAGCGCCTGCGTGCGGCGAACCAGTCCACTCCAGGCTTTGTCCACCTCTTCGCTGTCACCGTGCTTGATGCAGAGCTGCATCAGCTGATACTGGGAGACGATCAGCGCATCCAGTTCGCGATCCACCTCCTGTTTGATGGAGCGAGGGGAGAAAAGCAGGTCAGCAACAATTGCGCAGACGATACCAATCACGATCTCACTGCAGCGTTCCACGGCAAACTGCGGCGCGAGCAGCGGTTCGGTTTGAATGGTGATGACAATAATCAGTGCGGTATAACCCGCCAGCCCCCAGGCGTAAGAGTTTTCGACCTTCACCAGAGAGGAGAGCCAGGTGCAGAAGCCCGCCCAGATACAGCACACCAATACCATCAACAGTGGCGTGCGGATCATCAGAATGATAATAGTGAGCGCGGCGATACAGCCGATAAACGTCCCGATGATACGCAGCATCCCGCGATAGCGGATCGCCCCGGAATAAGGCTCCCCACCTGCCGCGAATGCCGGGCCAGCCGCGACAATCGCCGCCGTTAACACCGCCCAGCGGGGGGTTTCCAGCTGGAAGTGAAAGCCGACAAACAGCGCCAGCACAATGGCACTCGCCAGCTTCACGGCGAAGCGAATGTGCTGGCTGGCGATAGTAAAGATCCCCATAGCGATTAACCAAACTCGCGCAGACGATGGGCGATTTTACGGAAAATAGAGTCCTGGCTGGCGTCCCGGTCTTTCTCACCGGTGATCACCACCGTCGCGGTTGTGCCCGCAGGCCACAGGTTGCCCTGCTGTTCGTCCAGATGAATACGTACCGGCACACGCTGGGCCAGGCGCACCCATTCCAGGTTGGAATCAACCGTCGCCATCCCTTTCGCATCATTGGAGCTGCTGGAGTTGGTGACGCCAGCCGCAACGCTATCTACGGTACCTTTAAAGACGCGGTTGCTGCCAAGCGGCGTGATCTCTGCGCGGTAGCCCGTACGAACGCCTTCCAGTTTGGTCTCTTCCATATAGGCAAGCACATAGAATGAGTTTTGTTTCACCAGCGCCACGGCGGTTGAACCGCGGGTGATAAACTCCCCGGCATAGACATTCAGGTTGGTGACCCAGCCATCGGCAGGTGCGCGGATCACGGTACGCTCCAGATCGAGCTTCGCCAGGTCGCGCGTCGCCTGCGCCTTTGCCAGCTGATGCAGCACGGTTTGCAGCACGTTGTTAGACTGATCGATCTCTTCCCGGGACATCGCCTGAACCCCCAGCTGGTTACGGCGGCCCGCCTCGCGGCGTTTCTCCGCAGCCAGCGCCTGGTAATAGGCGACATCCGCTTCCGCTTCTTCCAGTGCTTTCTGGTAACGCGGCTGGTCAATGGTGAACAGCACCTGGTCTTTCTTCACCAGCTGGTTATCGTGGACGTTAACCGCCGTGATAAGACCGGCCACGTCGGGGGCGATCGCCACAACATCGGCGCTAAAACGCGCGTCACGCGTCCACGGTGATTCGGTGTAATAGACCCAGGCGCGAAAAATAGCGATGAACGCGAGGATAACCAGCGCCATGGTGATGGCGGTGCGGGAGATTTTTCTTGTTAGCGTTTTCACATCAACCTCAGACAAACATGCGCGATATCAGGTAGAACAGGCAGCAATACAGCGCGGTATTGAACAATGCAGGGTGCCAGACGAAATCGTAGATCCCGGTAGGAACCAGCACCTTGCGCACCAGCCAGAAGATCGCCAGTGATAAAAGAAGCTCGAAAAATATCGGTGGGAACGACAGACCGAACACCACGATAACGGGAAACAGACTCATGTTGACCTTGATAAGAGAGAGTGCAGGCTTCAGAATTTTTAGCGCACGCCACCGCGGGAGAGCAAGAAACGCCGGGCGAGAATGGCGCAGCCGTTATGTAATTAATAATATATTAACGTAACTGTTATGCTGTTATCTATAATATGTGATCTAAATCACTTTTAAGCCAGAGTGAACAATGGAACGTTTAAAACGCATGTCGGTCTTCGCCAAAGTGGTTGAACTTGGCTCATTTACTGCTGCTGCCCGGCAGTTGCAGATGAGCGTCTCCTCCATCAGTCAGACGGTGTCAAAACTGGAAGATGAACTGCAGGTGAAGCTGCTCAACCGCAGCACCCGCAGTATTGGTCTGACGGAGGCGGGTAAAATTTACTATCAGGGCTGTCGCCGCATGATGCATGAAGTGCAGGATGTTCACGAGCAGCTCTATGCCTTTAACAACACGCCCATCGGGACACTGCGGATTGGCTGTTCTTCAACTATGGCACAAAATGTTCTCGCCGCCATGACCGCAGAGATGCTGAAAGAATATCCGGGATTAACCGTGAATCTGGTTACCGGTATTCCCGCCCCGGACCTGATCGCAGACGGGCTGGATGTGGTGATCCGCGTTGGCGCGCTGCAGGACTCCAGCCTCTTCTCCCGTCGACTCGGGAGTATGCCGATGGTGGTCTGTGCCTCGAAGAGCTATCTGGCGCAGTACGGCGTGCCGGAGAAACCAGCCGATCTCGCCAACCACTCCTGGCTGGAGTACAGCGTCCGCCCCGATAATGAATTTGAACTGATTGCCCCGGAAGGCATTTCTACCCGACTGCTGCCGGAAGGACGGTTTGTCACCAACGACCCGATGACCATCTCGCGCTGGCTGGTGGCGGGCGCCGGGATCGCTTACGTCCCGTTAATGTGGGTGATCAATGAGATCAACAGCGGAGTGCTGGAGATCCTGTTCCCTCGCTACCAGTCCGATCCGCGTCCGGTGTATGCCCTGTATACCGAAAAAGACAAACTGCCGCTTAAGGTGCAGGTGTGCATTAACTATCTGACCGAGTATTTTGTGGAGGTTGCGGAACTGTTTCAGGGCATGCGGGGAAGAAGGAAAGAGTAGGTATTTCCCCCCTCCCCGTTGGGGAGAGGGTTAGGGTGAGGGGAGAAAATTACGCCGTGCCGCCCACCGTGAGGTTATCGACCTTCAGTGTCGGCTGGCCCACGCCCACTGGCAGGCTCTGGCCCTCTTTACCGCAGACGCCCACGCCGTTGTCCAGCTTGAGATCGTTACCGACCATGGAGATCTGCTGCATGGCTTCGATACCGGAACCAATCAGCGTCGCGCCTTTCACCGCTTTGGTCACTTTGCCTTTTTCGATCAGATACGCTTCTGACGTAGAGAAGACGAATTTACCGGAGGTGATATCCACCTGACCACCGCCAAAGTTTGGCGCGAAGATCCCGTAATCAACAGACTCAATGATCTCCTGCGGTGTGGACTGGCCTGGCAGCATGTAGGTGTTGGTCATACGCGGCATCGGCAGATGTGCATAAGATTCACGACGGCCGTTACCCGTTGGCGCCACGCCCATCAGGCGCGCGTTCAGTTTGTCCTGCATATAGCCTTTCAGCACACCGTTTTCGATCAGCACGTTGTACTGACCCGGCGTACCTTCATCATCGATGGAGATAGAGCCACGGCGATCAACCATGGTACCGTCATCCACCACCGTGCACAGTTCAGAGGAGACAAGCTGCCCTATCTGACCGCTAAATACGGAGGTGCCGCGGCGGTTAAAGTCCCCTTCCAGACCATGCCCCACGGCTTCATGCAGCAGCACGCCCGGCCAGCCAGCGCCCAGTACCACCGGGAATGTCCCCGCAGGTGCCGCCACGGCAGAAAGATTGACCATCGCCATACGCACGGCTTCTTTTGCCCACGCGTCGGCACGGGCTTCACCGTCGACGTCACCCAGGAACCAGTCATAACCAAAACGACCACCGCCGCCGCTTGAGCCACGCTCGCGCTTGCCGTCCTCTTCCACCTGCACGCTGATGGAGAGACGCACCAGCGGACGGACATCCGCCGCCAGGGTGCCGTCCGTCGCCGCGACCAGAATCAGTTCATAGACACCGCTCAGGCTGGCAGACACTTCCTGTACGCGTTTATCAGCAGCACGCGCCACTTTGTCCACGCGGCGCAGGATATCCAGCTTCTCTTCACGGCTCATGCTCTGCAGCGGGTCGATACTGGTGTAGAGCGCAGAATGCTGCACCTCACCCAGCGTTTTAACACGGCCATCGCCAGCGTCACGCACAATGGTACGCGCCGCCTGCGCGCTCTGCTCCAGCGCAGCCAGGCTTATCTGGTCCGCATAGGCAAAACCGGTTTTCTCGCCGCTGATGGCGCGCACGCCAACGCCCTGGTCAATGTTGTAAGAACCATCTTTGATGATGCTGTCTTCTAAAACCCAGGATTCGTGATAGCTCGACTGGAAATAGAGATCGCCGTAGTCGAGACGGCGTTCGGTCAGTTGACCAAGAATGGAGAACAGGTCCTGATGGCTCAGGCCGTTCGCTGCGAGCAAATGTTCACTTACCAGGTTCAGACTCATCGTATTGCTACTCGTTCGTTGCCGCCTGTGGCGGTATAAAGATCGTATTTATTGAGAGTGAGGCAATTACCTGCCCACGTCAAATCATTGCTGTGCATCTTTGCGCGGCTGGCGCAGCACTTCATTAATCTGCGGTTTATCCACCGGACCGGTGATGCGGTAGCGCAGAATAGAGACTTTGCTCCACAGCGGCCCCAGCACTTTACTGGCGGCAAACACCGCAGCACCAACAATCGGGTTCACCACAAAGGCGGCTGCCACCCCCACGCTCGCGGAGATTTCTGGCGCCACCACGGCTTCCATATCAAGCTCGCGACGTACAAGGTTAACCGAGCCCTTCATGGCGATATCTGCTTCCAGGCCGTCCACCAGCGTGTCGTCCGTATGCATAACGCCGTCCTTGATCCATGCCGTACTGCGGATGGAATCGTAGTAGAACCCTTCACTGAAGGTATCGCTGAAATCAAAACGCAGCTTACGCAGCAGCGCATCAAAGCTCAGAAGACGCAGGATCTGCCCGGCGCGTCCCGTGCTCACATCGGCAATTTCACCTTTTCCGAAGCGGGTTTTCAGTATGCCGTTAAGCGAGGCCTCATCCGGCTTCCACGGCGCGTCACGCCAGTGAAGATCGTAATCGACGTCAAATGACGAGCCGCGCAGCGGCGTGCTGATACCAAAGAAATTGGCTGCTGCATCCAGTTTGTTACCCTTAATGTCGCCTTTCAGCGAGGTGCGCTGTTCGCCTGGGTTATTCACCCACTCGCCCGCGGCCGTCAGACGACCAAAGCCGGTATCGACCAGCCCACCCGTGAGGCTCAGCGTGTTGCCCTGAATCGCGAAGTCACCGTCAATGCGGCCATATTTTTGTCCCCACAGCCAGCACTCAGCACAGCGCAGTTGCAGATCCGGCCAGCCGCTGAAGTCCACGCGGGAAGTGTTACTCAACGGCGATGCCGGAGTCGATTGATCTTTCCCGCCCGCCGTTGCCGGGTTGTAGTAGAGATAGCGGATTGCCGCCTGCCACGGGGCGTTATCGCGCATGGTCAGGGTGGCGTTGATCTCCCTGCCCTGAGCCTCTACTTTCGAGCCGTTAGCCGTGGGCTGAGAGACGATACTCAGGTTGTTCCACTGTTGCCCACCCAGCGTGAGCGACGGTGTGCGCACGGTGACGGTTTGCGGGAACTGCGCCGCCTCATCCACGTTTTGCCCGACGCCTTTCTGGAACAGCGCCAGCCACTGCGCGCCATCCATCGGCGGGAGATTCAGCTCAATGCCCTGGTGATCCGGGAGCGGAGGCGTGGTTCGGCTGTCCGTCGTCCAGATGGCTTTGTCCAGCGTCAGCTTACGGTTGAGCAGCCAGCGGCTGTTGAAATGATTCGTGCCACCCGCGCTGCCGGTCAGTTCGAAGCTGTTCAGGTTGCCCACGACGTTAAGCTTCACGGGCAGCGCCTGTCCGGCCTGTTTATCCAGCGGTGCAGGCAGCTGGCTGCTGAGATTTTTCAGATCGCCAGTAAGATCGACCTTATACTTCGTACCGGCGTGGTAGGGCAGTTCAATATCCACCTTCCCCTTCCAGGCGGCTGCACCATCAACCGACTCCTGAATGGGTTTCGGCAGTACATCCATCCGCGAGGGTTGCCAGTTACCGTCCAGATTGACAGCCACCTGGTAGGCCTTCTCCCCCTCGGTGGTCGAGAAGTCGATGTTGACGGGCTGATTGAACCAGTTGGCTGTGAGCGGCTCACTCTTCAGGTTGCCGTTCACAAAGCTGAACTGCCCGCTGAGGTTCTTCAGCGTACTTTCCAGCGGTTTGATATACAGGCTGTTGTTGTTCAGGCGGACATCACCTTTGGCGGTGGTCATTTCGCCGTCCAGCGGGATATCCAGATGTAAGCGAGCATTCATATCGCCATCAAGCTGGAGTTGCTCAAGTGTGGCAGCCAGCGAGGCTTTCAGCGGCGTCTCTTCAAAATAGGGACCGACCGCCTTGCCCGGCCCGTTGATATCGGCATCAATCAGCAGTTTCTCTTTTGAGTAATCGGGGATATTTGCCGTCAGGTTGGTGGCCGTCACGCCGCCCAGCGCGACGCTGTCTGACTTCATCCACAACCCGTCATTGAGAAAATTAAGCTCGATATCGAGGTTTTTCAGTGCAGGCCAGCCCGGCTGGAACGCAAAGGTAGCGTTGTGCAACGGCACCAGCACCTGGAACTGACCTTCGTTATGTTTGTATGGGAAAAGATGCGGATTACCGCCATAGGCCAGGGTGGCGTTATCCGCCTGACCGCCCTGGATCGCCCCGCTCAGGTAGTCCACGAGCGCTTTACCCATCAGGTTTTCCGGGAAGTAACGCCAGGCCTGAGAACCGTCGCTGGTGCTGATCCCCGCCAGAATACCCAGCCACGGCTCTTCACCTTCAGGCTTTAAATAGCGGAAATCCCCGCGGGCATGAACCGCTTTGGCTTTCACATCGATATGGCGGCCATCAAGCTGGAAGCCTTTATCATTGCGCAGCCAGTTAAGCACCGCGTTGCCTTTTTCAATTTCCAGCGGTGCCCTGAAGACCGTTTCATAAGGCATTTTGGCGTCATGCATCTCAATGGTCAGCCTGCCGTTCTCAACGCTGCCCTCCAGCTTGCCACTGAAGTTCTCAGCCCCCGGCAGCAGTTTCCACTGTTTCCAGGCCAGATCTTTCCACGTCGCCTGGAAGCGGGTTTTCTCGGTTGCCTGCAGCGGGATATCCAGCGCGAGGGCGTCAATTTCCCCACTTGGCTGCGTTGCCAGCCAAACGTCACCCAAATCCGGAGAGAGCTTCGCTGCCATGGAGCGCAGCCCTTCAATGGCCGCCAAATCGAGATGCGTGGCGCGGATACGCAGCTCATCGCTACGCTTATTATTCGTGCCGCCGACATCCTGCTCAGGCATCCATGCCAGCGTCAGCGCGCCGCGCGGCCAGGGTTTGCCGTCCATGGTGATGCGCGTATCCGGGATGGCAAACTGCCAGCCCGCTTTCTCTTTCGTCACATGTGCGGTGAGGTTATCTACAGAGAGTTGATGCTGCTTGCTTTCGCCTTGCCAGCTTGCACCGCCCTGCTTCAGCCAGATATCGCCGCTGGCGAACACGCCTTTCGTCAGGGTCATCCAGCCTTCCAGGCTAAAACGGGCCGTTTCCAGCTGCATATTTTGCTGCAGCCAGTCGCCGAGCCACGGCTTCACATCCACGTCGTCAGCCTGCAGCCACACCTTGCCGTTGTTGAGCAAGCCGTCGTCATCACGCAGATCCATACGGACCTGCATGACCCCATGCTGGCCGTTCAGGCTGGAGAGGTTCACCTGCCCCTCGGCACGGTGACGCTCTTTGCCGTTAAGCCAGGTCAGTTGCGGGATCTTCAGTTCGGCGCGCTGGCCGGAAAGGGTAATAAAGCTCACTTCGCTGTCGCGCAGATCGAAATGATCGAACTGACGCAGGAAGAGATCGCTCAGGCGGTTGGCTTCAAGGCTCTGCGTGTTATCCCCGCCGGAGAGCGGCGTGTTGGTCAAAAACTGAAGCTGATAAAAGGTGAGATCGCGGAACTGCCAGCGCATGTGCAGCAGGCTTTGCCAGACATCCAGTGCCAGGGTCACGCGTTTGATTTTCAGATAGCCGCCATCTTTCAGGCTGGCACTGATGTCCCGGGCATCCAGCGTCGGGCCAAAGTTTTGCCAACTGGCGCTGACCTGGCTTACGTCAACCGGCACACCGGTGGCGGATTCGATCTTCGCCAGCACCTGCGGACGCCAGCTGTCCAGATGCGGTAAAACGAGGCGCAGCCCACTCACGAGCAGCGCGACAATCACGACAAGCGTTGCCCCTGTAAGCAGTAAAATCCCCGGCAATCGCCTCACGCATCTCTCCTTGTCAGCTTTTTCACGCAGCGAACTGCGTCTTACATCATGACGACGTCAAATTGCTCCTGGTTATAGAGCGGCTCAATTTGTACTTTTACCTGTTTGCCGACAAAGATTTCCACTTCCGCCAGCGCGTGCGACTCTTCACCTTTCAGCGCTTCAGCCACCGCAGGGGAAGCATAGACCAGAAAACGATCGGAGTCGTAGGCATGATGAACGCGGACAATTTCACGCATGATCTCATAGCAGACGGTCTCCACCGTCTTTACGGTGCCGCGTCCGTGGCAGGTTGGACACTCGTTACACAGCACATGTTCCACACTTTCACGGGTCCGTTTACGCGTCATTTCCACCAGCCCCAGCTGTGAGAAGCCGTTAATGCTGGTTTTCACGCGATCTTTACTCAGCGCCTGCTCAAGCGAGTGCAGCACACGACGGCGATGGTCTTCATTGTTCATATCGATAAAGTCGATGATGATAATGCCACCCAGGTTGCGCAGACGAAGCTGGCGCGCAATGGCCTGTGTCGCTTCAATGTTGGTATTGAAGATAGTGTCATCCAGGTTGCGATGACCGACAAACGCACCGGTGTTAATATCCACGGTGGTCATTGCTTCGGTCTGATCGATGATCAGATAACCGCCGGACTTCAGTTCAACCTTGCGCTCCAGCGCACGCTGGATCTCATTTTCGACATCATAGAGATCGAAGATTGGCTGACGCCCGGTGTAATGTTCCAGCAGGCCAGGCATTTCCGGGATGTACTCAGCGGTAAATTCGAGCAGCGCTTCGTAGGTGAGGCGCGAGTCCACGCGGATTCGGTCGAGCTGAGCATCAGCAAAATCACGCAGCACGCGCTGGGCAAGCGCCAGCTCACCGTACAGCTGATAGCGGGTCTGGTTGCGTTTCTTACGCTCCATCACCTTGGTCCAGACGCGCTTCAGGTAAGCCGCATCGGATGCCAGATCCTCTTCGCTAACCCCTTCGGCGGCGGTACGGATGATAAACCCGCCCTGTTCGTCGCAGTAGGCGCTGACCACTTTCTTAAGGCGCTCGCGCTCGCTTTCACTTTCAATACGCTGGGAAACCCCCACGTGCGACGCGCCGGGCATAAAGACCAAATAACGGGAAGGTAACGTGATGTCGGTTGTCAGACGGGCGCCTTTGGTGCCAAGGGGGTCTTTCACCACCTGCACCATCAGATCCTGCCCCTGACGCACCAGCTCTGAAATGTCGCGTACGGCAAACTGCTTTTGCTCTTCGCCTGCGACACACTCGGTATGCGGCATGATGTCGGAGGCATGTAAAAATGCCGCCTTATCCAGTCCAATATCTACAAAAGCCGCCTGCATACCCGGCAGTACGCGGCTGACACGACCTTTGTAGATATTGCCTACTATTCCGCGTCGCGCTTCACGCTCAATATGAATTTCCTGAAGAATGCCACCATCAATGTAGGCCACACGGGTTTCCGATGGCGTTACGTTTACCAACAATTCAGCCGTCATAATTATCCCTTCCCTCACGCAGTGAGTTAAAATTGCTCAGCAACTCATACGTTTCCACCAGCGGTAAGCCGACTACGGCGTGATAGCTGCCATTTATCTTCCTGACAAAACAGCCACCCAGCCCTTGAATACCGTATGCACCTGCTTTATCCATCGGTTCACCGCTGGCAATATACGCGGCGATCTCGTCGTTGGTCAGTACTCTGAAGGTCACGTCCGTCACCACCAGACAATCCAGCACGTGCTTGCTGTCCGCCAGCGCCACCGCGGTCATCACCTGATGCGTTTGCCCGGACATTTTGTGCAGCATATGTGCTGCATGCTCAGCGTCTCGCGGTTTCTCAAGCACTTCACCGTTAAGGATAACGATGGTATCCGCCCCCAGCACCGGCAGGTCGCGTGGCACGCACGCAACGCCAGCCTGCGCTTTCTCACGCGCCAGGCGAGAAACATACTGCTGAGCACTTTCGCCCTCAGCACGTTTTTCTTCGATGCCGGTAACGATACGTTCAAAAGCGATGCCCAACTGCGTGAGCAACTCCTGACGACGTGGAGAACCGGAGGCAAGATAGATAGACGTCATAGAAACCTTTTACTGCACAGCAAACTGCTGGCGAACCTTACGCATCAGCAGGAACAGCCATGGCCAGAGCACACCGTTGACTACACTACTCCAGAATACTTCGGGTCGGAAAGAGACGTTGATCACTAAAAACTCTGCCCAGAAAACAACGATATCCGCGGCAAGCGACAACAACATCACGACCAGCGCCTGTTGCCAGAGCGCGAGGTTACGAAAGAGCTGGAATTTGAGTGCAACGAGATATGCAATGATGCTCATGGATAACGCGCGAACACCCAGCGTTGAGCCACTAATGAGATCCAGTATGGCACCCATTACAAAGCCTGTGCCAACATTTACGCGGTGCGGCAGGGCGAGGATCCAGTAGAGCAAAATGAGCAATACCCAGTTTGGCCGGTAAACAAGGATGTCGTCCGGCCAGGGCATTATCTGCAGCAACAGCGCGATGAGAAACGAGAGCCAGATAACCCAGCGTCCCTGGCTACGATAACTGGCCACTACTGCCCTCCGGATGAGAGTTTAGGCGGTGGCGGCGCATCCGTTATCCCGGTGGCCGGCGCGGGTACTGGCGCAGGTGGCCCCATCGCATCCGGAGCAGGAAGAACCTGCGGCATCATCTGCATCAGGCGCTCATTGGCAACGCGATGCACCTCTTCAGGCGTCATTGGGTTGGCACCGTTACGATCGGCTCCCCACAGCAGCAGCAGGTAGCGAAGACGCTGTAAACCCGCCGTTGGACGCGCCTGAATCACGGTGTAGGCACGCTGCGTATCAAGCTTCACAGAAGAGACAACCGCAACCGGATACCCTTCAGGGAAACGTCCACCCAGACCGGAGGTGACCAGCACGTCGCCCACACGGATATCCGTGTTGGCTGGCAGGTGCTCCAGCTGCAGATCGTCCGTGCAGCCGTTACCCGCCGCAATGACGCGAATATCGTTACGCAGTACCTGAATAGGCAGCGCATGGGTGGCATCGCAGATCAGCAGTACACGGCTGGTCAGTTTGGCGACGGCGACCACCTGGCCCACCACACCTTTATCACTGATAACAGGCTGACCTTCATACACACCATTCACGCTACCTTTGTCGATCACCACCTGATCGCTGTAAGGATCGTTTACGGTGGAGATCACCTGCGTCACCATCTTCTGCTCATCCTGACGCAGCGGCGATCCAAGCAGCTCACGCAGACGCGCATTTTCCTGCTTGTATTGCCCTAACATCAGCAGTTCGCTGTTTTTCAACAGCAGTTCCTGGCGCAATGCCCGGTTTTCAAGTTCGAGTTGGTCACGTGAGGACAGCGTTTGAGAAACGGAGTCGAGCAGTTCACGGGGACCATTGGATATAAAGTAGAAAGGACTGACGGCGGTATCCATGTACGTTCTGATCTGGCTGAACGTACCGAGGCGGCTATCGGCAATAATGACACCAAGCGCAACCAGAACCGCCAGGATCAGGCGAAACTGTAGCGAGGGGCCACGGCTAAAAATTGGCTTCATAGGCTATGCGTATTCTCGTGTCAGAGAGAAAGGGTAGCGATTCGCTACCCTTTCACCATGACTACTCTTCGCTGAACAAGTCGCCGCCGTGCATGTCGATCATTTCCAGCGCCTTGCCACCACCACGGGCGACGCAAGTCAGTGGATCTTCTGCAACTACGACAGGAATACCTGTCTCTTCCATTAACAGGCGGTCGAGGTTACGCAGCAGCGCACCACCACCGGTCAGAACCATACCGCGCTCAGAGATATCGGACGCCAGTTCAGGTGGGCACTGTTCCAGCGCAACCATCACCGCGCTCACGATACCGGTCAGCGGCTCTTGCAGCGCTTCCAGAATTTCGTTGGAGTTCAGGGTAAAGCCGCGTGGCACACCTTCCGCCAGGTTACGGCCGCGCACTTCGATTTCGCGAACTTCATCACCCGGATAAGCAGAACCGATCTCGTGCTTGATGCGCTCAGCGGTCGCTTCACCGATCAGGGAGCCGTAGTTACGGCGCACGTAGTTAATGATCGCTTCATCGAAACGGTCACCACCGATACGCACGGAAGAGGAGTAAACCACGCCGTTCAGGGAAATAACGGCCACTTCAGTAGTACCACCACCGATATCAACCACCATCGAACCGGTAGCTTCAGAAACAGGCAGGCCTGCACCGATAGCCGCAGCCATTGGCTCTTCAATCAGGAACACTTCACGCGCGCCTGCACCCTGAGCAGATTCGCGAATTGCGCGACGTTCTACCTGGGTCGCACCGACCGGCACACAAACCAGCACACGTGGGCTTGGACGCATGAAGCTGTTGCTGTGAACCTGCTTGATGAAGTGCTGAAGCATTTTTTCAGTCACGAAGAAGTCAGCGATAACGCCGTCTTTCATTGGGCGGATCGCGGCGATGTTACCTGGGGTACGACCCAGCATCTGCTTCGCGTCATGACCCACTGCGGCTACGCTTTTCGGCGAGCCGGCACGATCCTGACGAATGGCCACAACAGAAGGCTCATTCAATACGATGCCTTGTCCTTTTACATAAATAAGGGTATTCGCGGTACCCAGGTCAATGGACAGGTCATTGGAAAACATGCCACGAAATTTTTTCAACATACTAAGGGATAATCCTGAAAGCTGGGGCGGAAAACAAAATCCGCTTACTTTACCAACCACACGCAGCAGCGACAAGGCGCAAAAATCACCTGCTGCGGTGAAAATTTGTGCAGTACGTTTCCTTCTGTTACAAATTCATCCCCTGACTCCCTCAGGGCTGAGTACACAGTAGCGTTCCTCACTTTCATTTGTAACCCGCTAAAGGTCGTTCACTGGCTTTTTGCTCGTCATACTCAAAGCTACAGGCGCGATATTCTACGTGAAAACAGCGTAAACGGCAGGTCAAACAGAGTATCTTTGCAAATATTTTTTCACATTGGTGTCAAGCGGCTGAGAGGCGGCAAAAAAATCCCCCTGACCGCCCATCACACCACGCTCTGTCAACATCTGCCATTCGCCTCTGGAGCGCACGCCCGTGGCAAATACTTGTGTTCGCGTTCCCTTGCACGCTTCCACCAGACTCTGCACCAGCAGCTGGTTTTCCGTGCGCTTCTCAATATTCCTGACCAGCCCCGGATGTAGCTTTAATAATTCCACATCCAGCTCCTTGATCCAGCTGGTACTGACCAGCGTCAGGCCCGCCTGTGTCACCGCCACACGCGCACCCAGCGCATTGATCAAACGTACCACCGGACGTAACCGGCTGATGTGTTGACCAACATCCGCCTCTGCAAGTTCAAAAATAATGTGTTTGCGTTGCGATTTTTCGCATTGCATTAATGTATCGCGCAGCCAGCGTTGAAAACGCGGGCGAATTAACGACTCGACGGTCACCTGTAATGCCAGACTTTCTTCAGGCCAAAAAGATAAAAACGGAATCAGTCGGCTAATTTGCTGACGGTCATACTCTTCGGAGAGTCCAAATTGCAGGACCATCGGCAGATATTCCGCCGAAATAACCTCTTCCGTGCCATCGAAAATGCGACACATTAATTCACGGTGGTGAACATGGCCGTTTTTCATCACCGCTGGTTTTTGATAAAGGCGGGGGCCACCGCGGCTCAACATTTGTTCAATCAGGGTACGCCAGCGCACATTGCCACGCCCTTTCTCAGGCAGGGAATCGTCATATACCGCCCAACCGTTCGCCCCTTGCAGCACCGCGTTACGGGTTGCCGCTTCCGCATGCTCCATCACCTGTTCAGTTGACTGCCCGCCGCGCCAGGCGCAGATCCCCATATGCACCATATCATCCCGGTCGAGCATTTTGCTCTGCGGCAGCGCATCCACCGCCTTCAGCAACTGGCTGGCGATGCTCTCCGATTCCTTAAGTGTACGATGGGGTAACAACACCGCAAAGTCACTGCGGTGATAGCGCGCCAGCAGCGCGCCGGGATAGCGCATAATAAAAGTCGACAGCAAGTTGATGAGCGTAAAGAGGTTCTCTTCCGCCACGCGGCGTCCCCAGGTATCGCGCAGGAGATCGAAATCCGGCAGACGAACCATCATGACGACCCCGTGCGTTCCCACTTTTTCCGGGTCGTCCAGCAGCGTGGCCAGTTGATTATCAAAGAACAGGCGGTTATTCAGACCGGTTTTGTTATCCTGCGCGGCATAGGAACGGATCAGCGTATCCATGCGGCTGCGCTGATCGCTGGCGAATTGAATTTCTGAAAGCAGCGTGTCCAGCGCGCTGCTGGTGCTGGACGGCCACTCATAGACCGACCCCCGCACCTGTGGGCCGCGTTCCCCGTTGAGTATTCGCACGGAGCGGTTTTCCAGCAGCTCCTGACCGGAGAGCTGACGGCGTAGCCAGCGAACCGCAAGAAAAATCAGCAGGACAATAAAGGCGACGGCAACGGTGAGTGGCGCGGTGGTCATCATCGAGCGGAAATAGCTGGCCATGGGATCGAGGTAGACCAGGCGTATCGTCATCCCCGGATTTTTAAGGGAATGGACATTCACTTCCCGATACTGGCTCACGACGCCCGCAGGCCGATAGCTCCCCTGACGCTGATGGCTTAATACCGGATGCTTTCCCTGCGTGATGTCGACCTGCACAATATCAACCGGTACCATCAATTCATCCAGCTCGCGGGAGAGTTCCGGTAGCGGAGTGGTAATCAGACGCGTATCAATAACTGACGCAACAGACTCAACCCGGTTGACCAGCTTGTCCTGAATGGCGTTATAAAAGCTCAGGGAGCAGCCAAGGAGCGTGACAAAAATGGTTAACCCCGTCAGCAACGTGATAAAAGCTGAGAACTTCGTCGTTAATCGCATCCTTGAGATTACTCCGTGGGTTGATGGGTAGCGAGTAAGCGCTAACTTGCATTTCAAATGCGCCATACTACCAAACCTGGTGTATCTGGCAATTTATTGCGTTAAATCGGCATAGCGTTTCATTGAGCGAGTATAGTCTTCAGAACGCATTTTCCAATCATCAGAATAGTGAGGATCCTGTATGCAGGCTTTGATCTTAGAACAGCAGGACGGCAATACCGTTGCCTCGGTGCAAGCCCTTGATGAGAGCCGTCTGCCCGAAGGCGACGTCACCGTCGACATCGACTGGTCCAGTCTGAATTACAAGGATGCCCTGGCCATCACCGGCAAAGGTAAAATCATCCGAAATTTCCCGATGGTGCCAGGGATTGATTTTGCAGGCCACGTTCATTCCAGCGAAGATCCGCGGTTTCATGCCGGCCAGCAGGTGCTGCTCACCGGTTGGGGCGTCGGCGAAAATCACTGGGGCGGGCTGGCAACGCAGGCGCGGGTGAAAGGCGAGTGGCTGGTGCCCATGCCTGCTGGGCTGGATGGCCGCAAAGCGATGATTATCGGCACCGCAGGCTTTACCGCCATGCTGTGCGTCATGGCCCTTGAAGATGCCGGTATCCGCCCTGAGTCAGGCGAGATAGTCGTGACCGGGGCCAGCGGTGGCGTTGGCAGCACGGCGGTGGCTTTACTGCACAAACTGGGGTATCAGGTCGTCGCGGTCTCAGGCCGTGAAAGCACCCATGACTACCTGCGTCAGCTTGGTGCCAGCCGCATTCTTGGCCGCGACGAATTTGCCGAAACCCGTCCGCTGGAAAAACAGCTCTGGGCCGGAGCGGTGGATACCGTCGGAAATAACGTGCTGGCAAAAGTGCTGGCGCAGATGAACTACGGTGGCTGCGTGGCGGCCTGCGGTCTGGCGGGCGGTTTTGCGCTGCCAACCACCGTTATGCCCTTTATCCTGCGTAACGTGCGCCTGCAGGGTGTGGATTCCGTTATGACTCCGGCGGCCCGTCGTGCAGAAGCCTGGGAGCGTCTGGTACGCGACCTGCCTGAGTCCTTCTTCACGCAGAGTGCAACCGAAATCGCCCTCAGCCAGGCGCCGGAATATGCCGGTAAGATCATGGATAATCAGTTCCATGGCCGCGCGCTGGTAAAAATTGCCTAATCTTCAAATTTTCGTGACATATTCGCGCTAATCCTTCTCCTCCGTCATGCTTAGAAAAACGCATGACGGAGGATGCCATGAAAACCCGAAAACTGACGGAAGCCGACGTAACGTCCGAATCTGTCTTTATGTTACAGCGCCGCCAGATCCTGAAAATGCTTGGCATCAGTGCCACCGCGTTGACGCTCACACCTGCGGCTCACGCTGATTTGCTCGACTGGTTTAAAGGCAACGATCGGCCAAAAGCCCCTTCCGGTGCCCCGCTCACCTTTACGAAACCTGCCGAGTGGCAAAACAAACTGACGCTCACGCCAGAAGATAAAGTCACCGGTTATAACAACTTCTACGAATTCGGGCTTGATAAAGCCGATCCTGCGGCCAATGCAGGCAGCATGAAAACCGATCCGTGGACGTTGAAAATTGACGGCGAAGTGGCAAAACCATTAACGCTGGATCATCACGATCTCACCACCCGTTTCCCGTTAGAGGAACGCATCTATCGTATGCGCTGCGTGGAGGCCTGGTCGATGGTGGTACCGTGGGTAGGTTTTCCGCTGCATAAGCTGCTGGCAATGGTTGAACCCACCAGCAATGCGAAATATGTCGCATTCCAGACGCGTTACGCCCCGGACGAGATGCCAGGCCAGAAGGACCGGTTCATCGGCGGTGGGCTTGCATATCCTTATGTAGAAGGATTACGCCTTGACGAAGCCATGCATCCTCTTACCCTTCTGACCGTCGGCGTTTACGGTAAAGCGCTCCCGCCGCAGAACGGCGCCCCCATCCGGCTGACAGTACCGTGGAAATATGGCTTCAAGGGCATTAAATCGATCGTCAGTATTAAGCTCACCCGCGAGCGTCCGCCCACAACATGGAATCTCGCCGCGCCGGACGAATACGGTTTCTTCGCCAACGTGAACCCGCATGTCGATCACCCACGCTGGTCGCAGGCGACGGAACGGTTTATCGGTTCCGGCGGGGCGCTGGATGTGAAGCGTCAGCCCACGCTGCTTTTTAACGGCTATGCGGATGAAGTGGCGTCGCTCTACCGTGGCCTCAATTTACGGGAGAACTTCTGAGTGCGTTTAACGGCAAAACAGGTAACCTGGCTGAAAGTGCTGCTGCATTTAGCCGGGTTGCTCCCTTTTATCTGGTTGTTCTGGGCCGCCAGCCAGGGGCTCTTTAGTGCCGATCCGGCCAAAGATATCCAGCACTTTACCGGTCGGATGGCTCTGAAATTTTTACTGGCGACCTTGCTGGTTTCGCCGCTGGCGCGCTACGCTAAACAGCCATTATTGATACGCACACGTCGGCTTTTAGGGCTATGGTGTTTTGCCTGGGCCACGTTGCACCTGACCAGCTACGCGCTGCTGGAACTGGGGATTAACAACCTGGCACTGCTGGGTCGCGAACTGGTCACGCGTCCTTATCTGACGCTGGGCATTGTCAGTTGGCTGGTGTTACTGGCATTAGCGCTGACATCCACGCAATATGCGCAGCGAAAACTGGGTAAGCGCTGGCAGTTGCTGCACAACTTCGTCTATCTTGTCGCGATCCTCGCACCCATCCATTATCTGTGGTCCGTGAAGATCCTCTCGCCTCAGCCCATCCTCTACGCGCTGCTGGCTTTGGCGCTTTTAGCATGGCGTTACAAGAAGTTCCGCCAGTGGTTACGATAGTTCGCGAAACTGTGCGTTTTCCCGCAGATTACTTATCAACCGCCATTCTTTTTCGGATAGCGGTTGATAATCTTCCCTGATAAGACCAGTATTTAGCTGCCAAATGCTACGAAATCGTTATAATGTGCGACTTTGGTTTTCCTGAATGCATTTTAGGAAAGTCATCAGGTGACTTTCGCGTTTCAAAGGTATATTTTGGTTTTTACCCGAGATTCGCAGGAGATAGCGACACAATGGCAGAAAAATTCCGAATCTTAGTTTTAAACGGACCGAACCTGAACATGCTCGGCACCCGTGAGCCAGAGAAGTACGGCACGCTGACATTGAGTGAAATTGTTAACCGTTTGGGCACGGAAGCAGCGTCACTGAATGTGGATTTGGATCATTTTCAGTCAAACGCGGAGTACGCACTCATCGACCGTATTCATCAGGCTAAAGACACTGTGGACTATATCCTGATCAATCCGGCCGCGTTTACGCACACCAGTGTTGCTATCCGCGACGCACTGCTGGCGGTGAGTATCCCGTTTATCGAGATCCACCTCAGCAACGTGCACGCCCGAGAGCCGTTCCGCCACCATTCGTATCTGTCGGATATCGCCGCTGGCGTTATCTGCGGACTGGGCGCAGACGGTTATTCATACGCTTTACAGACAGCGGTAAAACGCCTGTCACAATCACACTAAACAAGAGTACGGAACCCACTCATGGATATTCGTAAGATTAAAAAACTGATCGAGCTGGTTGAAGAATCAGGCATCTCCGAACTGGAAATTTCTGAAGGCGAAGAGTCTGTACGTATCAGCCGTGCAGCCCCAGCCGCTAGCTTCCCGGTAATGCAGCAAGCTTATGCTGCGCCAGTGCAGCAGCCTGCGCTCTCTGCAGCCGTTGCACCAGCCGCAACTGAAGCCGCACCTGCCGCTGCAGCAGAAATCAGTGGTCACATCGTACGTTCCCCAATGGTTGGTACTTTCTACCGCACCCCGAGCCCGGACGCGAAGGCGTTCATCGAAGTGGGTCAGAAAGTCAACGTAGGCGATACCCTGTGTATCGTTGAAGCCATGAAAATGATGAACCAGATCGAAGCAGACAAATCAGGTACTGTGAAGGCGATTCTGGTCGAAAGTGGTCAGCCGGTAGAATTTGACGAGCCGCTGGTCGTCATCGAGTAACGAGGCGAACATGCTGGATAAAATTGTTATCGCCAACCGCGGCGAGATCGCACTGCGTATTCTTCGTGCCTGTAAAGAACTGGGCATCAAGACTGTCGCTGTGCACTCAAGCGCGGACCGCGATTTAAAACACGTATTGCTGGCGGATGAGACGGTCTGTATCGGCCCGGCTCCGTCCGTAAAAAGCTATCTGAACATCCCGGCAATCATCAGCGCCGCTGAAATCACTGGCGCGGTGGCAATTCACCCGGGTTATGGCTTCCTCTCCGAGAACGCCAACTTTGCTGAGCAGGTTGAACGCTCTGGCTTTATCTTCATCGGCCCGAAAGCTGACACCATCCGCCTGATGGGTGACAAAGTGTCTGCAATCACCGCGATGAAAAAAGCCGGTGTTCCAACCGTTCCAGGTTCTGACGGCCCGCTGACTGACGACATGGATGCAAACCGTGCTCATGCTAAACGCATTGGCTACCCGGTGATCATCAAGGCGTCCGGCGGCGGCGGCGGTCGCGGTATGCGCGTAGTGCGCAGCGACGCTGAACTGGCACAATCCATCTCCATGACCAAAGCGGAAGCGAAAGCAGCTTTCAGCAATGACATGGTGTACATGGAAAAATACCTGGAAAACCCACGCCACATCGAAATTCAGGTGCTGGCTGACGGTCAGGGTAACGCTATCTATCTGGCAGAACGTGACTGCTCCATGCAGCGTCGTCACCAGAAAGTGGTCGAAGAAGCACCAGCACCGGGCATTACCCCGGAACTGCGTCGCTACATCGGCGAGCGTTGTGCCAAAGCGTGTGTCGACATCGGCTATCGCGGGGCGGGTACCTTCGAATTCCTGTTCGAAAACGGTGAGTTCTACTTCATTGAGATGAACACCCGTATTCAGGTTGAACACCCGGTTACCGAAATGATCACCGGCGTTGACCTGATCAAAGAGCAGCTGCGTATCGCTGCCGGCCAGCCTCTTTCCATCAAACAGGAAGAAGTAGTGGTCAAAGGCCATGCGGTCGAGTGCCGTATCAACGCCGAAGACCCGAACACCTTCCTGCCAAGCCCGGGTAAAATCACGCGTTTCCACGCGCCGGGTGGCTTTGGCGTGCGTTGGGAGTCTCATATTTACGCCGGTTACACCGTACCGCCGTACTATGACTCAATGATCGGTAAGCTTATCTGCTACGGCGAAAACCGTGACGTGGCGATTGCCCGCATGAAGAACGCCCTGCAGGAGCTAATCATCGACGGTATCAAAACCAACGTTGATCTGCAGATGCGCATCATGAGCGACGAGCACTTCCAGAATGGTGGGACGAACATCCACTATCTGGAGAAAAAACTCGGTCTCAACGAGAAGTAAGAAAGCATCTATGCTAAAAGGCCGGTTTAACCGGCCTTTTTTATTTCTGGGGATCGTCAAGGCCCATCATGTACAATCCCCGCTTTCTTCATCCACAAGGGACAAAAAATGGACAAACGTTTTGTTCAGGCCCATAAAGAAGCGCGCTGGGCGCTGTGGCTGACCCTTCTCTATCTTGCCGCATGGTTGGTAACCGCTTACTTACCTGATTCTGCAATTGGCATCACCGGCCTGCCTCACTGGTTTGAAATGGCCTGTCTGCTGGTACCGCTGATTTTTATCCTGCTGTGCTGGGCAATGGTGAAATTCATTTATCGCGATATCCCGCTGGAGGACGACGATGCAGCTTGAAGTCATTCTGCCGCTTATCGCGTATTTGTTGGTCGTGTTTGGCGTGTCCGTGTATGCCATGCGCAAAAGGGCAACCGGCACCTTCCTGAACGAATATTTCCTCGGCAGCCGTTCAATGGGCGGCATTGTGTTAGCGATGACGCTCACCGCCACCTATATCAGCGCCAGCTCATTTATTGGCGGTCCCGGGGCAGCCTATAAATATGGGTTAGGCTGGGTGCTGCTGGCGATGATCCAGCTCCCGGCTATCTGGCTTTCGCTGGGTATACTCGGCAAGAAGTTCGCTATTCTGGCGCGTCGCTATAATGCCGTGACGCTGAACGACATGCTGTTTGCCCGCTACCGCAGCCGTTTACTGGTATGGCTGGCAAGTTTAAGCCTGCTGGTCGCCTTTGTGGGTGCGATGACGGTGCAGTTTATTGGCGGTGCACGTCTGCTTGAAACCGCAGCAGGGATCCCTTATGAGACTGGCCTGCTTATCTTTGGGATCAGTATCGCGCTTTATACGGCGTTTGGTGGATTCCGCGCCAGCGTACTGAACGACACCCTGCAGGGCATGGTGATGCTCATCGGAACCATTGTGCTGCTGGTGGGGATTGTCCATGCGGCAGGCGGCCTGAGCCATGCTGTTGAAACCCTTGAAGCGATTGACCCGAAACTGGTCACTCCAGAGGGCGCAGATGACATTCTTTCACCCACCTTTATGACCTCCTTCTGGGTGCTGGTCTGCTTCGGCGTCATTGGACTGCCGCATACCGCTGTACGGTGTATCTCCTATAAGGACAGTAAAGCGGTTCATCGCGGCATTATTATCGGGACCATTGTGGTGGCGATACTGATGCTGGGAATGCATCTGGCGGGTGCATTAGGTCGTGCGGTGATCCCAGATCTTACCGTGCCCGACCTGGTGATCCCTACCCTGATGGTTAAAGTCCTGCCCCCCTTTGCTGCCGGGATTTTCCTAGCCGCACCGATGGCCGCCATTATGTCGACGATCAACGCTCAGTTGCTGCAAAGTTCCGCTACGATTATCAAAGATCTCTATCTGAATTTGCGTCCCGAGCAGTTGAAAAACGAACGACGCTTAAAGCGGATGTCTGCGGTGATCACGCTGTTATTAGGGGCGCTGCTGCTGCTGGCCGCCTGGCGTCCACCGGAGATGATCATCTGGCTGAACCTGCTTGCGTTTGGCGGCCTTGAAGCTGTTTTCCTGTGGCCGCTGGTGCTTGGCCTGTACTGGGAACGCGCGAATGCTGCGGGCGCGCTAAGCGGCATGATTGTTGGCGGTGTCGTGTACGCCGTGCTCGCCACCTTTAAGATCCAGTACCTGGGCTTCCATCCAATTGTGCCTTCGTTACTGTTAAGTTTACTGGCGTTTGTGGTGGGGAACCGTTTCGGTCAACCCGTCCCACAACCCGCTATGATGTCTACTGATAAATAAAGAGTTTTGCCATGCCGTGGATCCAACTAAAACTGAACACAACCGGCGCTAACGCCGAAGAGCTGAGCGATGCGCTGATGGAGGCCGGCTCGGTCTCTATCACCTTCCAGGACACGCATGACACGCCGGTCTTTGAGCCGCTGCCGGGCGAAACGCGCCTGTGGGGCGATACCGACGTGATTGGCCTGTTTGATGCCGAAACAGACATGAAAGAAGTGGTCGCGATTCTGGAACATCATCCTCTGCTGGGCGTGGGTTTTGCGCACAAAATCGAACAACTGGAAGACAAAGACTGGGAACGCGAGTGGATGGATAACTTCCACCCCATGCAGTTTGGCAAGCGTCTGTGGATCTGCCCAAGCTGGCGCGAAGTTCCCGATGAAAACGCGGTCAACGTGATGCTCGACCCGGGTCTGGCATTCGGTACCGGCACCCATCCGACCACCTCACTGTGTCTGCAGTGGCTGGATGGTCTGGATCTGGAAGGGAAAACCGTGATCGACTTCGGCTGTGGATCCGGGATCCTCGCCATTGCCGCACTGAAGCTGGGCGCCGCAAAAGCCATCGGGATCGATATCGATCCGCAGGCTATTCAGGCCAGTCGTGATAACGCCGAGCGTAACGGCGTTTCCGATCGCCTTGAGCTGTATCTCCCGGACGCGCAGCCAGAGGCCATGAAAGCCGATGTGGTGGTCGCTAACATCCTGGCGGGCCCATTACGCGAGCTTGCACCGTTAATCAGCGTGCTGCCCGTTGAGGGCGGTCTGCTGGGGCTGTCCGGGATCCTGGCAAGCCAGGCTGACAGCGTTTGCGAAGCCTACGCCGATCTCTTCACCCTCGATCCGGTGGTGGAAAAAGAAGAGTGGTGCCGCATCACGGGCCGTAAAAAATAAGAACATTTTTCGTACTGAGATGATGTTCTAAAATGCGACGCAGATCGCATAGAAGCGGGAGAATCTGCTGCTAAAAACAGCAGAATATCCCGCTCAACGGATTCATTTTTTGAGAAATGATGAGAAGTTACGGGAAATTGTAAGCGGTCATAAAATCGCCTTTAATACATAACATAATGATTTAAATAAAAAATAATTTTTATCATTGTGACTGGGTGGCGATTCCTTGATCTACAACAGTGGATTGTTCAAAGTTTGGCCTTTCATCTCGTGCAAAAAATGCGTAATATACGCCGCCTTGCAGTCACAGTATGGTCATTTCTTAACTCATGCGCATCGGACACCACCAGCTCAGAAATCGCCTGATCGCAGCCCCAATGGCAGGTATTACCGACCGGCCGTTCAGGACGCTGTGTTATGAGATGGGAGCCGGTTTAACCGTTTCCGAGATGATGTCGTCTAACCCGCAGGTCTGGGAAAGCGATAAATCCCGCCTTCGGATGGTGCACATTGATGAACCAGGTATTCGCACCGTGCAAATCGCCGGAAGTGTGCCTGAAGAGATGGCAGATGCCGCGCGGATTAACGTGGAAAGTGGCGCCCAGATTATTGATATCAACATGGGTTGCCCGGCCAAAAAAGTGAATCGCAAGCTTGCAGGTTCAGCCCTTCTGCAATACCCCGACCAGGTGAAGTCAATCCTGACGGCGGTTGTCAGCGCAGTGGACGTTCCTGTTACGTTGAAGATTCGCACGGGTTGGTCGCCGGAACACCGTAACTGTGTAGAGATTGCCCAACTGGCCGAAGACTGTGGCATTCAGGCCCTGACCATTCATGGACGCACTCGCGCCTGTTTGTTCAACGGTGAAGCTGAATACGACAGCATTCGGGCAGTTAAGCAGAAAGTTTCCATTCCGATTATCGCGAATGGCGACATTACTGACCCGCTTAAAGCCAGAGCTGTGCTCGACTATACGGGAGCTGATGCTCTGATGATAGGACGTGCAGCTCAGGGAAGACCCTGGATCTTTCGGGAAATCCAGCATTATCTGGACACTGGGGAGCTGCTTGCCCCGCTGCCTCTGGCAGAGGTTAAGCGCTTGCTTTGTTCGCATGTTCGGGAACTGCATGACCACTACGGCCAGGCAAAAGGGTACCGAATTGCGCGTAAACACGTCTCCTGGTATCTCCAGGAGCACGCTCCAAATGACCAGTTTCGGCGCACATTCAACGCCATAGAGGATGCCAGCGAACAGCTGGAGGCGTTGGAGGCATACTTCGAAAATCTTGCGTAATGAAATAAAGAGCTGACAGAACTATGTTCGAACAACGCGTAAATTCTGACGTACTGACCGTTTCTACCGTTAACTCTCAGGATCAGGTAACTCAAAAACCCCTGCGTGACTCGGTTAAACAGGCACTGAAGAACTATTTTGCTCAACTGAATGGTCAGGATGTTAATGACCTGTATGAGCTGGTACTGGCTGAAGTTGAACAGCCACTGTTGGACATGGTGATGCAATACACCCGCGGTAACCAAACCCGCGCTGCGCTGATGATGGGTATCAACCGTGGTACTCTGCGTAAGAAACTGAAAAAATACGGCATGAACTAATTTCGGTTAGCGAAATGCTTGTTTAAAAAGGCGCTACCTGGCATGGGGATGCGCCTTTTTTATTGCTCCACATCTGCCACCGTCAACGCTTTGTAAACCTTCGCTTTCCCCACTTTTCAACCGCCGCTTTTCGTGTATATTTCCACCACCTTACTGGCTCTCTTCTTCCGGAATGTCATAATGATTCGTAAATACTGGTGGCTGGTTGTCTTTGCTGTCTCAGTTTTTCTCTTTGATGCGCTGCTGATGCAGTGGATTGAACTGATGAGCACCGAAACCGATAAGTGTCGCAATATGGATTCCGTGAACCCGCTTAAACTCGTCAATTGTTCAGAGCTGGACTGAGCCGCCAACGTCGTCAAAAAACCCGAAATCACTTAATAAAAACGGGGATTTAAATCCCTTTGAGTCATTACCTTACGATGATAATGTCTCGCCCTTCACCACCGCCCTTGCGTAACCTCACACTCGAGTTGAACCGATCATGCTGGTTAGCCAATACAACCATATCCTTGTCGTCCTCTCCTTTGTTGTCGCTATCCTTGCTGCCTATACCGCGCTGAATATGGCCGCGCGTGTGGCGGGAAGTCAGGGCGTGGCAGCGCGCATCTGGCTGGCCGGTGGCGGTGTTGCAATGGGTATTGGCGTATGGGCGATGCATTTTATCGGCATGCTGGCGATGGATCTCTCCATGAGCATGAGCTACAACGCCACCCTGACGGGGTTATCGATGGTTATCGCCGTGGGTTCATCCTTGTTTGCGCTGTGGCTTGTCAGCAGCGAGCAGCTGCGTTTGCGCCGTCTGCTGCCCGGTGCACTAGTCATGGGAACCGGTATCGTGGCCATGCATTACACCGGCATGGCGGCCCTGGAGGTTACGCCCGGTATTATCTGGGATAAAACATGGGTGGCGATATCAGTCGCTATTGCGCTTGCTGCGTCGCTCGCCGCACTGTGGCTGACGTTCCGCCTGCGTCATGAGGCCGCTCAGGTCGCGCTGATGCGCATGGGTGCCGCAATCACGATGGGGATTGCGATTGCCGGAATGCATTATGCGGGGATGAAAGCCGCACAATTTCCAGTGTCGACCATGGCTCACCATGAGGGGATTAACGGCAGCTGGCTGGCCGTGCTGGTGAGCGTTGTCGCACTCGCCATCCTTGGTATCACACTGCTGGTGTCGATGCTGGATGCGCGCCTGCAGGCGCGCACCTCTCTCCTCGCCTCGTCTCTGGCGGAAGCAAACCGGGAGCTGGCCCAGCTGGCGCTACAGGATACGCTGACGCGCCTGCCCAATCGTATCCTGCTGGAAGATCGACTCGATCAGGCCATCAACAAAGCAGATCGTGAAGGCACGCATTTCGCATTGATGTTTATGGATCTCGACGGCTTTAAAACCGTCAATGACGCCTACGGGCATGATATCGGCGATAAACTGCTGGTTGCCGTTACGCAACGCCTGCTGCTCCCCCTGAAAGGCCAGTTCACCCTTGCACGTATTGGCGGTGATGAATTTGTTCTGCTGGCAGAAGTTGGGGGGCCGGACGATGCAGCCTCCCTTGCCAATGCCCTGGTGCGCACTATCGATAGTCCATTCAATGTGGATCCGTATGAGCTGGTGGTGACCCTCAGTATTGGCATTGCGCTTTATCCTCACGATGGCAAAACCGATCGCGAACTGATGTTTAACGCCGATGCGGCGATGTACCACACCAAGCATATGGGCCGTAACGGTTATCACTTTTTCCAGCCCTCCATGAACACGCTGGCGCAAACCCATCTGCAGCTGATGAACGATCTGTGGCTGGCCATCGATCGTAATGAGCTACAGCTGCATTATCAGCCCAAATTCCATGCGCCGGCAGGCCCCGTACTCGGGTTTGAGGCACTCCTGCGCTGGCAACACCCGAAGCTGGGATTGCTGACGCCAGACCTGTTCCTGCCGCTGGCGGAAAAAACGGGACAGATCATTCCCATTGGCAACTGGGTTATCAACGAAGCCTGCCGCCAGTTGCGGGAATGGCACCTTAAAGGGCATCAAAACTGGTCAATGGCGGTGAACCTGTCGACACTTCAGTTTGAACAACCTTCTCTGGTGAGTACGGTGCTTGATTGTCTGACACGTCACCAGGTACCGCCGGAAATGCTGATCCTTGAAGTGACGGAAACCACTGCGATGAGTAACCCGGATGAGAGCGTGCGGGTGCTGACAGAGCTGACGAATGCGGGTGTGAAAGCCTCTATTGATGACTTTGGTACCGGCTACTCGAGCCTGCTGTATCTTAAACGCTTACCCGCCTGTGAATTGAAAATCGACAGGGCGTTTGTAAAAGAGCTCAGTGGAGAAAGCGAAGATGCGACCATTGTGTCCGCGATTGTCGCCCTGGCGAAAACGCTGAATCTGAAAGTAGTGGCTGAAGGGGTGGAAACCGAAGCACAGCAAGCCTTTTTGACGGAACTGGGCTGTAATACCCTTCAGGGCTATTTGTTAGGGAAACCTGTCAGCGCGCAGACCATTGAAACGCTTTGCGAGCAGGGAGAGATCTTGCCCGACACCGAGTCGTAAGCCTCTTCACGTGGCGACACTCGCACCACCGGGAGTGTCGCCAGAATGTTATCGACCAGAGCAGGTGCCTGTTGATAGAGGTTGAAGCTGTCGTTATTCATTAACCAGTTTTTAATTATTCCGCTAAAAAATCCGTGGAACACTATCAGCGTTAAATCCACATTGACCTGCGAAGAAATGATGTTTCGTGAAATACAGCGCTCCAGTGTCGCACGTAGAAAATCATTGTTGAAACCAATACGTTTCCTGATTTCATACTCGGAAACCATATCACTGGTAAATTCACACTTATGATACAAAATCTGTAACAGCGCACACTGGCGAGGCTCATGCGCAATATATTGCAACGCAGTGATAAATTGCTCACGAAGCATTAACAAGGGATCATCTTTTTCGGAAAGAGAAAGTCTGTCACGAATGAGATCGCGAAGCGGCAATTGCTGTTCCCAGATAGCATTAAATATCTCTGTTTTACTGGTGAAATGCCAGTAGACGGCCCCACGCGTCACCTTTGCCGCATCGGCGATATCCGTCAGCGTTGTGTTGGTTACGCCACGTGTCGCAAACTGCCCGATAGCCGCTTCAATCAGCTGTTGACGGGTTTGTTGAGCCTCTGCTTTCTTTTTACGCGCCATGGACGACTACTCGTTACTCACAAGAATTAAGCTGTTTAGTAGGGTTTTGTAATCGGAAGTATTCATGAAAGACAAGGTGAATTCTGCACAAAAAAAGTCAATTCGCTTTATTTATAACTGAGGTAAATACATATCAATAATTAAATTCACAAAACAGATGAATGCCCTCTATGAAACATCACTCTCCTGATTACTTTTGTTAAAGTATATTGCTGTAAACGCAAAGCCTTCTTCTGATTTTCTTTCCTGCCGCATTTATCCGCACTTATAAATTAAAAAACATTAAATACCCTCATTATTATACGCAGCTACATTTTTTGTTTTTGTCCCCTGCCCTGTCACCGATCCACGGAAATATCGGTTAATGGGTATTTAAAGGAACAGTAATGACGAATCATTTCAGACGCTTGCCCTTAACCGGTTTTATTGTCTGCGCCGCACTGCTTGCCGGATGCGATGGGCAGGAAAATCAGCAACATCAACCGCAGCCGCCTCAGGTGAGTGTACACATTGTCAAAAGTGCCCCCCTCACTGTGACAACAGAGCTGCCGGGCAGAACAGATGCGTTTCGCGTTGCGGAAGTGCGTCCTCAGGTTAGCGGCATTATCCTGCGTCGCAATTTCACCGAAGGCAGCGATGTCAAAGCTGGCCAGTCACTTTATCAGATCGATCCCGCCAGCTATCAGGCGGCGTATGACAGCGCAAAAGGAGAGCTGGCGAAAGCCCAGGCGGCAGCCAATATTGCGCACCTGACGGTGAAACGTTATCTCCCGCTGGTGGGCACACAGTATGTCAGTAAGCAGGAGTACGACCAGGCCGTAGCAACGGCTCAGCAGGCGGATGCCAGCGTCGTTGCTGCAAAAGCAGGAGTTGAAAGCGCACGCATCAACCTTGCCTATACCAAAGTCACCTCTCCCGTCGATGGTCGCATTGGTAAATCCAGCGTGACCGAGGGAGCTCTCGTCACCAACGGCCAGGCAAACGCCCTGGCAACGGTACAGCAACTGGATCCGATGTATGTCGATGTCACCCAGTCCAGCAATGATTTTATGCGTCTGAAGCAGACAAGCCTGCAAAAAGGGGAGACCACCAGCACCGTCGAGCTGTTGATGGAGAATGGTCAGCCCTATCCGCTAAAAGGCACGCTGCAGTTTTCTGATGTGACGGTTGATGAAAGCACTGGCTCCATCACTCTGCGGGCGATTTTCCCGAATCCGCAACACCTGTTGTTACCGGGAATGTTTGTACGCGCCCGTATTAATGAGGGTACGCAGCCGAATGCGATTCTGATCCCACAGCAAGGCGTCACCCGCACGCCGCGTGGGGATGCAACCGTCCTGATTGTTAACGACAAAAACCAGGTTGAGTCACGCACCGTCGTTGCCTCTCAGGCCATTGGCGATCGCTGGCTGGTCACAGAGGGGCTGAAAAACGGTGACCGCGTGATTGTCAGTGGGTTACAAAAAGCCAAACCTGGGGCTACCGTCGTCGCCACACCCGATACCTCTACGACTCCAGCCGGTTAAGGAACGACGTCATGGCTAATTTCTTTATCCAGAGGCCGGTTTTCGCCTGGGTACTCGCCATCATTTTGATGATTGCAGGTGGGCTGGCGATCCTCAAACTGCCCGTAGCGCAGTATCCAACTATCGCCCCACCCGCGGTTGCTATAACCGCAACCTACCCTGGCGCAGATGCGCAGACGGTGCAGGATACCGTGACGCAGGTTATCGAACAGAATATGAACGGCATCGATAACCTGATGTATATGTCATCCACCAGCGATTCTGCAGGTAATGTCACCATCACCCTGACCTTTGAGTCTGGTACAGACCCGGATATCGCCCAGGTTCAGGTTCAGAATAAACTTCAGCTCGCCATGCCGCTGCTGCCGCAGGAAGTGCAGCAACAAGGGATCGGCGTTGAGAAGTCCAGCAGCAGCTTCCTGCTGGTGGCTGGCTTTGTTTCAGACAATAAAAGCCTCTCGCAGGATGACATTTCCGACTACGTCGCCTCGAATGTGAAAGATGCCATTAGTCGAACCACAGGGGTGGGTGATGTTCAGCTGTTTGGTGCCCAGTATGCAATGCGCATCTGGCTCGACAGTAACGCGATGAATAAATACCAGCTGACGCCGCTGGACATTATTAATCAACTGAAAACCCAGAATGACCAGATAGCGGCAGGCCAGCTAGGCGGAACGCCGTCCGTGCCGGGCCAGCAATTGAACGCCTCGATCATTGCGCAAACCCGCCTGAAATCACCGGAAGAGTTTGGCCGCGTGACGCTGAAGGTGAACCAGGACGGCTCGATGGTGCACCTGAAGGATGTCGCACGCATTGAACTGGGCGGCGAAAACTACAATATGGTGACCAAAATCAACGGGCAGGCCGCAACCGGCCTGGGGATTAAGCTGGCGACCGGTGCAAATGCGCTGGATACGGCGGCGGCCATCAAGAGCAAGCTGGCGCAACTGCAGCAATTCTTCCCACAGGGTCTGAAGGTGGTTTATCCGTACGACACCACGCCGTTTGTGAAGATCTCTATTCACGAAGTGGTGAAAACCCTGTTTGAAGCGATCATCCTCGTCTTCCTGGTGATGTATCTGTTCCTGCAAAACCTGCGCGCGACGCTTATCCCCACTATCGCGGTGCCGGTTGTTTTGCTGGGTACCTTCGCGGTGCTGGCGGCGTTCGGATTCTCCATCAATACCCTGACGATGTTCGGGATGGTACTGGCAATAGGCTTGCTGGTTGATGATGCCATCGTGGTCGTTGAGAACGTCGAACGCGTGATGGTAGAAGACAAACTGCCGCCGAAAGAGGCGACGCAGAAGTCAATGGAACAGATTCAGGGCGCACTGGTGGGTATAGCCATGGTGCTGTCGGCGGTCTTTATCCCGATGGCATTTTTCGGTGGCTCGACCGGGGCCATCTATCGCCAGTTTTCACTGACCATCGTTTCGGCAATGGCGCTCTCCGTGTTGGTCGCCCTGATCCTGACCCCCGCGCTGTGCGCAACCCTGCTTAAACCGGTATCCGGCGATCACCACGAAAAGAAAGGCGGTTTCTTTGGCTGGTTTAATGCGCTTTTTGACCGCAGCGTGGAGCACTACAGCAACAGCGTGAGCGGCATTTTACGCAAGACCGGACGCTACCTGGTGGTGTACATCATCATTGTGGGTGGTATGGCGGTGCTGTTCCTGCGCTTGCCCACCTCCTTCCTGCCCGAAGAGGACCAGGGGGTATTTATGACGATGGTGCAACTTCCGGCCGGTGCGACCCAGACGCGTACACAGCAGGTCCTCGATCAGGTCCAGAACTATTATCTGAAAAACGAGAAGGCCAATGTTGAATCTGTCTTTACCGTTAATGGCTTTAGTTTTAGCGGCCAGGGCCAGAACGCCGGTATTGCCTTCATTAGCCTGAAGCCCTGGGAAGCACGACCGGGAGCGGAAAATAGCGTTGAGGCGATTGTTGGCCGCGCGACAAAAGCCTTCAGTCAGATAAAAGATGGGCTCGTATTTCCGTTTAACCTGCCTGCGATTATCGAACTGGGAACCGCAACGGGCTTCGACTTCGAACTGATTGATCAGGCAAACCTGGGACATACCTCGCTGACGCAGGCGCGGAATGAGCTGCTCGGAATGGTGAAAGCGCACCCTGACATGCTGGTGCGCGTGCGGCCAAATGGTCTGGAAGATACCCCGCAGTTTAAACTGGATGTCGACCAGGAGAAGGCTCAGGCGCTGGGCATCAGTCTTTCTGACGTCAACCAGACCATCTCAACGGCCCTGGGTGGAACTTATGTAAATGACTTTATCGATCATGGCCGCGTGAAAAAGGTCTATGTCCAGGCCGATGCGCGCTTCCGTATGCTGCCTGGTGACATCAGCAACCTGTATGTACGCAGCGCAAATGGTGAGATGGTTCCTTTCTCCGCCTTTAGCACCTCGCACTGGGTGTACGGTTCACCTCGCCTGGAGCGCTATAACGGGATGCCATCCATGGAGATCATCGGTGAGTCCGCACCCGGGAAAAGTACCGGTGAGGCCATGGCGCTGATGGAAAGTCTTGCTGCAAAACTGCCTTCCGGCATCGGGTATGACTGGACAGGAATGTCTTATCAGGAGCGACTTTCCGGAAATCAGGCGCCTGCGTTGTACGCTATTTCACTGATTGTAGTGTTCCTTTGTCTGGCTGCTCTTTACGAAAGCTGGTCCATTCCCTTCTCAGTGATGCTGGTGGTTCCGCTGGGAGTCATTGGGGCGCTGGTTGCAGCAGCGTTACGTGGCTTAAACAATGACGTCTATTTCCAGGTGGGTTTGCTGACAACGATTGGTTTGTCGGCTAAAAACGCCATTCTGATCGTTGAGTTTGCCAAAGATCTGATGGAAAAAGAGGGTAAAGGCATCATTGAAGCCACGCTGGAAGCATCGAGAATGCGCCTTCGACCGATCCTGATGACCTCGCTCGCCTTTATTCTTGGCGTCATGCCGCTGGTAATCAGCCATGGCGCCGGGAGCGGTGCGCAAAACGCGGTCGGGACAGGGGTCATGGGGGGCATGCTTTCCGCAACGCTTCTGGCTATCTTCTTCGTGCCCGTTTTCTTTGTGGTCGTCCGGCGACGCTTTACGCGCCATAAAGAGTAATGAATACCTGAAAGGCACCTCTGGTGCCTTTTTTATATTAAGATAAACAGTGTATTAAGATCGCAGTGTTAAAAAGAGTCAGTTTGCATTAAGTAAGAACGCCACGTTGTTACTCCATAATTTCTCCATTAATTCGTTCTGACGAATCGCTTTTCTCCACGATGTTTACAAACAACATAATTTGAGATTATTCCTCGTGTAACGTGGGCTTATCCCGGTGGTAAAATAACCTCCAGTTCGTTAATAGCCCTCCTGGCTTTATAGCGGACGCGAAATAATACTGAGGTAACATCATGAAAAGATTCATTTCCGTTGCACTACTCGCTGCGCTGCTGGCTGGATGCGCGCACGACTCTCCATGTGTACCGGTATACGACGATCAGGGCCGACTGGTTCATACCAATACCTGTATGAAAGGTACCACTCAGGATAACTGGGAAACAGCAGGTGCTATCGCTGGTGGTGCTGCCGCGGTGGCGGGGTTGACGCTGGGTATTGTTGCCCTGACCCGATAACATCTGTTCAGAAAGCGCGGCTCTGGCCGCGCTTTTGCTTTGAATGAGTGCAGTAATATCAAATCAGTAAAAAGACCCGTATTTATTCACACCATTAATTTTAGCCATAAGCCTGTCACCTCTTTTTCACTTCCCCTTTTAATTTTGTATTCAGTTTTAATGATTTTCACCCATTCATATTATTGAATACCCGGCCAATATTCACTCCGGAAACTATCTCTTCTTTTTCTCTGACCCTCCTTAAAAGTTTTGCTCCGATTTGTGGCACAGGTTGTAATTTCGCACCGTTTCGGGGCGCTCCTTTTATTTAAGCCTGTCTACACTCAGCATTAAGCGTTCACTTATCGCTTATTTCATCGAGCGCGAAACCTGGCATTACGTTTGCTATATAAACGTCGGCCAACGCCATAGATGGGTAAAAGTGTTTAAAACACCTAAATAACGATAAATTTAGCCACACAGGATGCATTATGAAAAAGACGATGATAGCCAGCCTGGCCGCTGCGGGTATGTTGTTTGCTGTTGCGGGTCAGGCCCATGCGGGCACAACGCTGGATGCCGTGAAAAAGAAAGGTTTTGTTCAATGCGGTATCAGCGACGGTTTGCCTGGCTTCTCTTATGCCGATGCTAACGGCAAATTTACCGGTATCGATGTTGACGTTTGCCGGGGCGTCGCCGCTGCCGTTTTCGGTGATGACAGCAAAGTAAAATATACCCCGCTGACGGCCAAAGAACGTTTCACCGCGCTGCAGTCCGGCGAAGTGGACATGCTCTCCCGTAATACCACCTGGACCTCCTCCCGTGATGCAGGAATGGGGATGTCATTCACCGGTGTCACCTATTATGACGGCATCGGTTTCCTTACCCACAATAAAGCGGGTCTGAAAAGCGCCAAAGAGCTGGACGGTGCGACCGTGTGTATTCAGGCCGGTACCGATACCGAGCTTAACGTCGCCGATTATTTCAAAGCGAATAATATGAAGTACACCCCGGTGACATTCGATCGCTCTGATGAATCAGCCAAAGCGCTGGAATCTGGCCGTTGCGATACGCTGGCGTCTGACCAGTCACAGCTCTACGCGCTGCGTATTAAGCTGAGTAACCCGGCAGAGTGGATCGTCCTGCCTGAAGTCATCTCTAAAGAGCCCCTTGGTCCCGTCGTTCGCCGTGGCGACGAAGACTGGTTCTCTATCGTTCGCTGGACCCTGTTCGCCATGTTAAATGCAGAAGAGATGGGTATCAGCTCGAAAAACGTCGATGAGAAAGCTGCCAAACCGTCTACCCCGGATATGGCACACCTGCTGGGCACAGAAGGCGATTTTGGCAAGGATCTGAAGCTGGATAACAAGTGGGCGTACCACATCATTAAACAGGTGGGCAACTACGCTGAGATCTTTGAGCGCAACGTGGGATCGGAAAGCCCGCTGAAGATCAAACGCGGCCAGAACAATCTCTGGAATAACGGCGGTATTCAGTACGCACCGCCAGTACGTTAAGTCTTTGCTGTAACGGGCACTGTGAACGCAGTGCCCACTCCAGAGTCATGGTTACCGAGGTTTCTTTATGTTCCATCGCCGCTCCCCCGTAAAAGGATCGCTATCCTTTTCTCATCCCGCGGTCCGCGCCTGGCTATTCCAGATTATTGCCATTCTTGCGGTTGTTCTTATCGCCATTTATTTAATTCATAACACGGTTACCAACCTGAATAATCGCGGTATTACCTCCGGCTTTGCTTTTCTGGATCGCAGTGCGGGTTTTGGCATTGTTCAGCATCTTATTGATTATCAGGAAGGCGATACCTACGGCCGCGTGTTCCTCGTCGGTTTACTCAATACACTGCTGGTCTCCGCGCTGTGTATTGTTTTCGCCTCCATACTGGGCTTTTTTATTGGCCTCGCTCGCCTGTCAGATAACTGGCTGCTGCGAAAGCTGTCCACCATTTACATTGAGACGTTCCGTAATATCCCGCCGCTGCTGCAGATTTTTTTCTGGTATTTCGCCGTGCTGCGTAACCTTCCGGGGCCACGTCAGGCTGTCGATGCCTTCGATCTGTTTTTCCTGAGCAACCGTGGGCTCTATATTCCTTCTCCTGAACTCGCAGAAGGGATATATGCTTTTATCACCGCGATTATCATCGCGCTCGCCCTCTCTGCCGGGCTATTTCGCTATAACCGCAAACATCAGATAAAAACCGGGCAGCTTCGCAAAACATGGCCAATTGCGGCGCTTTTGATTATCGGCCTGCCGCTCCTGACACACTGGCTTTTTGGTGCCGCGTTACACTGGGATGTCCCACATCTGCGGGGCTTTAACTTCCAGGGCGGGATGGTATTAATTCCTGAACTGGCGGCCCTGACCCTGGCCCTTTCCATTTATACGTCTGCGTTTATTGCCGAAATCATTCGGGCGGGGATCCAGGCAGTCCCGCATGGACAGCACGAGGCAGCACGCTCTCTGGGGTTACCTCATACGGTAACGCTTCGACAGGTCATTATTCCACAGGCGTTACGGGTCATCATTCCGCCCCTGACCAGCCAGTACCTCAATATTGTCAAAAACTCGTCGCTGGCAGCCGCTATTGGCTACCCGGATATGGTGTCACTGTTCGCCGGCACCGTGCTTAACCAGACAGGACAGGCCATTGAAACCATTGCCATCACTATGTCCGTCTATCTGATTATCAGCCTGGCGATCTCGTTGCTGATGAACCTGTATAACCGCCGTATCGCACTGGTCGAGCGCTAAGGAACTATGATGACAAAAGCGATACTGTCGCACTCTTCGCGTCCTGCCAACCCGACAGGTGGGCGTTTTATTCTCTGGGCGCGTAAGAATCTGTTCTCCAGCTGGGGTAACAGTCTGCTGACAATAATTTGTCTGTGGCTGATGTGGGAGTTGATCCCGCCACTCATTAACTGGGCTTTCTTGCAGGCTAACTGGGTCGGTTCAACCCGGGCAGATTGTACAAAAGCTGGCGCTTGCTGGGTGTTTATCCACGAGCGTTTTGGTCAGTTCATGTATGGATTGTATCCGCACGAACAACGCTGGCGAATCAATCTGGCGCTGGTTATTGGGCTGCTCTCCATCGCCGTGATGTTCTGGAAAAGGCTGCCGCAACGCGGACGGTACATCGCCTGCTGGGCGGTGGTGTATCCGATTGTTGTGTGGGTGCTGTTGTACGGTGGTTTCCTGGGGCTGGAACGCGTGGAAACCCGACAATGGGGCGGCTTAACGCTGACGCTGATTATTGCTTCTGTTGGGATCGCTGGCGCACTGCCGTGGGGCATTTTACTGGCGCTTGGCCGTCGCTCAAAAATGCCCGTTGTCCGTGTGCTCTCGGTTATTTTCATTGAGTTCTGGCGCGGTGTACCGCTTATTACCGTTCTTTTTATGTCTTCGGTCATGCTGCCATTATTTATGGCAGAAGGCACGACGATAGACAAACTGATCCGTGCCCTGGTAGGAGTCATTCTGTTCCAGTCAGCCTACGTTGCGGAGGTGGTGCGTGGCGGTCTGCAGGCATTGCCTAAAGGGCAGTATGAGGCTGCGGAATCACTGGCGCTCGGTTACTGGAAAACACAGGGGCTGGTAATACTTCCGCAGGCACTCAAGCTGGTTATCCCCGGGCTGGTGAACACGATCATCGCCCTCTTCAAAGATACCAGCCTCGTGATCATTATCGGATTGTTCGATCTCTTTAGCAGCGTGCAACAGGCAACGGTTGACCCTGTCTGGCTTGGCATGTCCACCGAAGGATATGTCTTTGCTGCTCTGATCTACTGGATCTTTTGTTTTAGCATGTCGCGCTATAGCCAGCATCTGGAAAAGCGCTTTAACACCGGGCGTACACCGCACTGAGGAAATTATGAGCCAAATAACTATGACACCCGCCGACGCGATGATTACGCTTGAAAACGTGAATAAATGGTACGGGCAATTTCACGTCCTGAAAGATATCAATCTTAAGGTCAAGCAGGGCGAACGCATTGTCCTTTGCGGCCCTTCCGGGTCCGGGAAATCGACAACCATTCGCTGCATCAATCACCTTGAGGAGCATCAACAGGGGCGTATTGTTGTGGATGGTATCGAACTGAATGAAGACATTCGCAACATCGAACGCGTGCGTCAGGAAGTCGGGATGGTGTTTCAGCACTTTAACCTGTTCCCCCATCTGACGGTGCTGCAGAACTGTACGCTTGCGCCGATTTGGGTGCGCAAAATGCCAAAAAAGGAAGCTGAAGCGTTAGCGATGCACTATCTGGAACGTGTACGTATTGCTGAACACGCCAATAAATTTCCAGGCCAGATATCGGGTGGCCAGCAGCAGCGTGTGGCTATCGCCCGTTCACTGTGCATGAAGCCCAAAATTATGCTTTTTGATGAGCCAACTTCAGCGCTGGATCCTGAAATGGTGAAAGAAGTTCTGGATACCATGATTGGGCTGGCGCAATCTGGAATGACTATGCTGTGCGTGACTCACGAAATGGGGTTCGCCAGGACCGTGGCTGACCGGGTGATCTTTATGGATCGCGGAGAGATTGTTGAACAGGCGCCACCGGATGAGTTCTTTGCGCATCCGAAGTCAGAACGCACGCAAGCATTCCTGTCACAGGTGATTCACTAGTCGTTTGTTATGCCGGGTGGCGGCTTCGCCGTACCCGGCCTACGCTGTGTGCCGTGTAGAAATGCAAAAAGGCCATCCTTTCGGATGGCCTTTTCACTTGTTTGATGTCTGGCAGTTCCCTACTCTCACATGGGGAGACCCCACACTACCATCGGCGCTACGGCGTTTCACTTCTGAGTTCGGCATGGGGTCAGGTGGGACCACCGCGCTAAAGCCGCCAGACAAATTCTTTTACTTCTTGCCGAACTTTAACCTAAGTATAAAGTGGTGCTGATACCCAGAGTCGAACTGGGGACCTCACCCTTACCAAGGGTGCGCTCTACCAACTGAGCCATATCAGCACACTAAATTTGATGCCTGGCAGTTCCCTACTCTCACATGGGGAGACCCCACACTACCATCGGCGCTACGGCGTTTCACTTCTGAGTTCGGCATGGGGTCAGGTGGGACCACCGCGCTACAGCCGCCAGGCAAATTCCTGTGCTCTGTCCTGTGTCTTTTGGGCTGATACTGCGTTGGCTGCTCTCGTAAAGTCAGTCACATACCTCAGTATGCTCCTTCCTTTCCTTCGCTTGCCGCCTTGTCTCAGCGCAAAATCCTTCGGACTCTGAATCAAAGCTGAAAATTCTGTCTCTCTTCGCCAAAACATCTTCGGCGTTGTAAGGTTAAGCCTCACGGTTCATTAGTATCGGTTAGCTCAACGCATCGCTGCGCTTACACACCCGACCTATCAACGTCATCGTCTTTAACGTTCCTTCAGGACTCTCAAGGAGTCAGGGAGAACTCATCTCGGGGCAAGTTTCGTGCTTAGATGCTTTCAGCACTTATCTCTTCCGCATTTAGCTACCGGGCAGTGCCATTGGCATGACAACCCGAACAC